>QHZO01000026.1:31894-63947 GCA_003224695.1 Acidobacteriota bacterium | reverse complement strand
ACCGGGATTAGTTTCGAGCAGCCGTTTGGCCGTTTCCTCGCCCGTAGTTTCACAGAGCTTCTTGTAGCATTCGGAAAGGATTGGCGTGCGAAATTTCAAGTCGTGCGCGTCGGAAGCGAAGAAATGCACCAAGTTCTGAGCGAGCCAGCGTTCGGCAAATTGCTGGGGCTCGGGGCCGAATCCTCCCGTGTAAGACTTGGCCGTGATTTGACACAGGCAGCCGCGCGACACCCAGCGGTAAAGAAGTTCCGGCTTGCGGTAAAAGACCGGGTTGCGCTCCGGATGGGTCAGAATCGGGATTAAACCGGCGCATTCGATCTCATAGAAGACGCGATCCATCTGCTCGGGAACGAACTGGTCGCCGAATTCCACCAAAACGTAATCACCCTGATTGATGGTGAACGAGCCGCGATCCTCGACAAGCTGGCGAATGTTTTCGTAATGAAGGTGAAAGTCGCAGCCGAGCATGAGCTTCGGGCTCTCGCCCACCGCCTTTTGTAGCTCCTGGAGCTTGACGCGATTCTCGTCGGGCCTGAAGGCGTACTTATAATTGGAATGGGGCGTGGCTACCAAGTGGGTGATGCCGTCGGCCGCCGCCATCTTCAGCATTTCGACGGCCTCCTCAAAGCTTCGCGCCCCATCGTCCGTCTTAGGGAGGGGATGGCAGTGAATGTCAATCATTCGGGGTCGGGCTTCGCGCGTCCGTCAGCCAACGGATCGCCGCATGGGGTTTCCCAAGGTCCTTCAGTCTCGCACTCTTACTCACCAAACGTAACTTCGCAATGGAGTTTCGTCAAGGGTGGGAAGTGGGTCTTTCAGGAGGAATGCAACTTCCCGGCTGCCGACACGTTTTCGCGGGCGGACTGTTATATATTGTATTGAACTCTCCCAAATTCGGAATTATGAATTAGTTTCGGATGCGAATTGTTAGAAATAATTCGAAAGTCTGTCACTAACATCTTTAGATGCAGGCACTTAAATTACCTGCATACGAGGCATGCGCTTTGGTATTCCACATGCGATTCGGAAATGCGAGCCAACTCCAGACTCTCCGGAAGGAGGGAACAATCTGGCGCAAGGCTCCAAGATTAGACCCAACACCCGACGCTTAGGGGGGAGTAATCCCCCCTGTTTTTTTTGGTGCCAAGGCCCCAGACTCAACCGCCAATCGCCACTGTTCACTTTTCGTCCAGTATCCGCTGACCTCCGTGAAACCTTTGCCTTGACCCAGGTATCTCACACTTGAGCGAGCGTGGCGGACCAATAGGGCCCTTGACATCAGGACTTAAAACGGGGAGGCACGATGAGGACAGGTTCTGACGAGAAGTTTCTAAAAGCAGTCGTGTTGGCATTGGCGTTGACAGGAATGTTCCTGGCGCTAGGGCGTGGCCCGGCGCACGGCCAAATCCCAGCGTTTGCCGGCAAATTCCCGGCCCCTCAAGCGAAGGGCGAGCAGACAGCGGTTTTTGCGGGAGGGTGCTTTTGGGGCGTAGATGCCGTCTTCAAACACGTGAAGGGCGTCACCCGCGCGGTCTCCGGTTTTTCGGGAGGCAGCGCCCGATCGGCTCACTACGAAATCGTCTCGACCGGCACAACGGGGCATGCCGAATCAGTGGAGATCACCTTCGACCCTTCCCAAGTTTCGTACGAAGACCTTTTGCGGGTTTTCTTCTCCGTCGCGCACGATCCAACACAACTCAATCGCCAGGGTCCGGATGAGGGGACCCAGTACCGTTCGGCGATTTTCTATGCCGACGAAGCGCAGAAGCAATTGGCGCTTGCCTATATCGCCCAATTGAACAAAGCCGGCGTTTTCGGGGCGCCGATCGTTACCGAAGTTGCCCCGCTCAAGGGGTTTTATCCGGCCGAAGCCTATCACCAGGACTTCCTCGTTCAAAAGCAATTTCCCGCCCTGTATAAGCCGTAACGGTGGCGGACCACTCCACGAAAAGCTCGTCTCTGGGCCTTGCCCCATGACGGCGGCCACCGGCTTCACGCAAACGCTCGACGACTAGGCAGGAAAAGTCCGCGAGGAACTGGACCAACCTCCGAGTAGCCGACGATACGCCCGAAAGCGTCGCCGGGCACACCCGCAGGTACGGCGTTAATCGGCCACCTGTTACGCTAATTGCTCATCCAGATTCTTCGTCCGACGAGTGCTTTTTTCGCACCCACAGTTCTCCGACCTTAGCGCGTTCCGCATACCAGCCTAGAGGCAGGTCGGCTAATTCAGCCAGACTAGGATCGCGGTCGATTGGATGGTGAAAGCAGGAGAGCACCGGGCCGCCTCCATCGGACATGCTGTTACCCAAGAGCTGCCAGGTCCCATCTTCTGCGTCGTGTGATACGTACGTGACTGGCTCAATCCCGTTGTGAACCGTCTCCGAAAGATAGACTCCCGTGTGCGGAGGATCTGGGAATTTCCAATTGAAAAGACTGCTGGTCGGATCGGTCGACGCCCAAGAATCATTCTCAACTCTTGTCATCTTAGCTGTGGGCTGCATCAACGGCTGCTCAAACGCTTTGTCAAATTGTGCGTCTTCCGGGAATCGATTTTCGAGATCGGGATACACCGCCTGCAGCACAGGGAAGTCAGCGCCATCGTAGTACCATACAGCCCAGTCCATCAGCTGTGCGATCCACTTTTGATCAAGAGGACGAAACTCGCAGTCGACCTCACCTACTAGTTGACCGTGTCGCCCCTTTGTCAGATCCACACCGGCTCGCAATAGCTTCGCGGCTTCATTGAGCGCGAAGTGCGCTGTCTCTGGCGGCAGTCCCACCGTGATAATCTCGGGTTTGCCGCAGGTGTCGAAAATACCGATCGTGTACGACCAACCAAGACCGTAGTTCGTCCGCGCCACGCTTACAACAGAGCAGCCAAATTCCTCGATGTGACTGATGGTGCGTTCGCTTTCCGGGCGCAGTGCGGTTTGCCTGAACTTTATCGTTCGTGCCGTTTCAAAATTTCTCATATGAAAAGGCATGCAAAGTCAGTACTGCGCTTTGTCGATACACGTTGACTATACACGGGCAAAGTGCACTTATCGAACACGCCTGGTTAGTTGGCCAATCGTTAAAGCAATCTGGGCGTCATCCATTACGATTAAGCTTGGATGACGGGCCAGTCGGAAACTGTTGCGGGCGGTTCGAGAGGCGGAGATTCTCCGGGGACCGATTAGCCGCAGTCAGAGTGCCGGTTGTTCCCGCGTCAGGCAGTGGAGAGTGCCAAGACCCCAGACCAGATCCACGGCGTGAATCCCGACCACGGGCCGGTCGCGAAAAAGCTCGGCAAGCAAGCCGAGGGCCTTGCGGTCATTCGGATCGTTAAAAGTCGGAACGAGCACGGCGGCGTTGGCAATATAGAAATTCGCGTAGCTTGCCGGCACGCGCTGGCCGTCGAAAAACAAGGGCCGGGGCATCGGGAGCGGCACGACTTCGAGTTTGGAACCATCTTCTAGGCGCATGGACTCGGCGCGCTCGCAATTTTCCTCAAGAGCGCGGTAGTTGGCGTCGCTCGGGTCACTCTCAGTCGAAAAACGATGCCAGCGCCCGCTCGACTTCGCGGCGGTCGAGACCAGGATTTCGGACCTGCGTCTTCTGATCGAGAAGACATTCTTCCGTGGTCAGCACAGTCCCGCGGCCGTTGAAGTCCACACTTCCCCCCTCGAGGACAAAGTCGTGGCCGCCCCACCGCATTCGAAACATGCGGCAGCCGAGCGACCGCGCCGCGCGCATAGGCACAGAATCGTCCTTTCGCCAGTCAGGATAGCGCGCCCAGCCGTTGAAGCGGAACTTCACGATGGCGCATCCAGGCTTGGGACTCTCGCGGCAAACAAAAATAGGGCCGCAATCACGCGTCCAGCCGCGGTTGGTCGGAATGTGGAAGAACTCGACGTGCGCCGAGTCCGCGCCTACGCGTTTAAGCACGCGGCTCGCGGAAGCCTCGTGTGCCTTTGACTCCACGAGCACGCGCAGAATTTCCCCGGGAATTGTCTTTCGCGCGATTTCGCCGTAAACCCAGGAAATGGGCGCAAATTTTCCCGGCCAATCGCTGCGATTGTGTGGCCAGGCAATCCAAGTAGCTTCGTGCGGCTCCCATTCGGCGGGCATGCGGAAGCCCTCGGCCGCCGGGGTTCGGCCGGTCTTCTCGCTTGCTTTCTTCAGAGTGGATTGGTTTTGCCGAATCGCCCGTGCTGACATTTAGCGAGGTGCTGCGCTTCTCGGTGCGGCCTTCTTTGCCCGGCCGATTTTTCGCCTTGCCACACTCTCGTCAAGATAGCGTGATTCTATTCCGCCGTAAGCATCCACGCGCCGGTCGCGCAGGAAGGGCCAGTTGCGGCGGACTTCCTCAATGCGCGCGGGCTCAACCCGGCCGATGAGCACTTCTTCGCGATCGGAAGTTGCCTCCGCGACCACGATCCCGAAGGGGTCACACAAAAACGACGAGCCCCAGAATTCGATGCCCTTGGCTGCTTCACGACGCGCGGCGCTACTTCCGTCCGCCTTCGCAATGCTTCCAGGCTCGAATCCCACGCGATTCACCGCCGCGACGTACACGCCGTTGGCGATGGCGTGGCCGCGCTGCACGGTACGCCAAGCGTCGCGCTGCGCCGCGCCGTGGCGGGCTTTCTCGTCAGGATGCCAGCCAATGGCGGTCGGGTAAAACAACACGTTCGCGCCCCGGAGCGCCGCGAGCCGCGCGCCCTCCGGATACCACTGGTCCCAGCAAATCAGCGTCGCGATGCGCCCGACGCGGGTTTCGACCGCGTGAAAGCCGAGATCCCCAGGCGTAAAATAATACTTCTCGAAATAGGCCGGGTCGTCCGGGATGTGCATCTTGCGATAGACGCCGGCGATTTCTCCTGTGGAGTCAAGCACCGCGGCCGAGTTGTGGTAGATACCCGAGGC
This sequence comes from Acidobacteriota bacterium, assembly GCA_003224695.1. Classification (GTDB taxonomy): domain Bacteria; phylum Acidobacteriota; class Terriglobia; order UBA7540; family UBA7540; genus Gp13-AA74. Next base: position 59,036 of record QHZO01000026.1, on the reverse strand, counting down.
GCGCCGCTCGAAGATGGGGGCAATAATCACCAGCCGTTTGGCCTGGGCAATTTTCCCCAGCGCGCGCGTGGTGGGGCCGGGGATCGGCTCGGCGAGATCGAAATTCGCGGCATCTTCCCGCTGGCAAAAATACCGGCTGCGGAAAAGCTCCGGCAAGCAAACCAGGTCCGCTCCGGCGCGCGCCGCCCCCGCAATGTGCTTCTCGGTGCGCTCGAGGTTTTCGCGCGGGTCAGCCGACATCGCCATCTGAACCAGACCGACCGTAAAGGCCCGCCCGAGCTGCGGGCTGCCCCGCCTCGCTTCCATGCCGGAAACGTAACACGATTCCCGCCCTTCCTCCAACAGGTTTGGGCCTCTCTGTAGCGGCAATTTCCCCATCGCCGCATTCGAGTCCGGATTGCGACGGCCGGAACGCCGCCGCCACGACCAAGGCATTTGTCACCCCAACCTGGTCGGAGCATTGAACCTCGGTGAGCGCAGATCGCCGCTACAATGGCTGAGGGCACAGTAAATCCCGTGGCTGCCGAAGGACCGCGCCGCTTGACTTCGATATACCCGCCCGTTACATTGCGACAGGTGTTGTCAGGCGCGGCAAGGAGCGCCGACATGAGAGGCTTCGGTGGCTGAGGGAGCGATCGGTGGCTATTTCAAACGCCGCGTGCTGGCGGTCCAGGAATTTTCCGACCTCATGGGGAACGCTCTGCGCTTGGCCTTTACACCGCCGCGTTACCTTACCGACCTGCTGTATCAAATGGACGCGATCGGATTTGGCTCGTTGCCCATCGTGCTCCTGACCGGCTTTTCCATGGGCAGTGTGTTGGCGCTGCAGACCTACCGGACGCTCGCCAATTTCGGAGAAGTGGGGCTGCTCGGCCAGGCGGTTTCGGTCTCCTTCGTGCGCGAACTCGGGCCGGTGCTCACGGGCCTGATGGTGGTGGCGAGGAACAGCTCGAGCATCGCTTCCGAGCTTGGCTCGATGCTGGTGAGCGAGCAAGTGGACGCCATGCGCGCGCTCGGCACCGACCCCTTGCGCAAGCTCGTCGCGCCGCGGCTTTACGCCACGCTCCTCACCTTGCCGCTGCTCGTGATCCTAAGCGACATCGTCGGGATGCTCGGTGGCTCGATCGTAAGCGTCTATACGGCTCATCTTTCGGCTGAGCAATACTGGACCGCCGCGTATCAGGCGCTCGACTCCTCGGACGTTTTTCAGGGCCTGATCAAGCCGGTTCTGTTCGCCCCGGTCATTGCGGTGGTAGGGTGCTATTGCGGGCTCCATACCAGCGGCGGCACGGAGGGCGTGGGCCGCTCCACCACCCAGGCGGTGGTCGTGGCCTCGGTTCTTATATTGGTCCTCGATTTTTTCATCACCAAATTTCTCATCGGCATCAAATTCGCTTAGTCGCCGCACCCAAAGACCAGCTACAATGTAATCATTCCCTGGCCGCGGAGTGGCTCTGCCGAAGCTTGGAAGATGACGCGCCGGGGCGCGAGGAGAGATGCCTGTTTCTCCGGCCGTGGAGCTCTCGAACGTCTGGGTCTTCTTTGAAGAGAAGGCGGTGCTGTCCGACGTCTCACTGACACTCGAATCTGGCGGGACATTGGCGCTGCTGGGCGTCACGGGAACGGGCAAGTCGGTTCTGCTCAAAGTCATTCTCGGCCTCATCAAACCCGACGCGGGGGAAGTGTGGGTCGAGGGCCACAACCTTACACCGCTTGCGGACGCCGACCTTGCGCCCTATCGCCGCCGCATGGGGATGGTCTTTCAGGAAGGCGCGTTGTTCGATTCGCTTTCCGTTTTCGAAAATGTAGCCTTCCCGCTGCGGGAACAGGGCATGCGCGACGAAGCAGCGATCGAGCAGCGGGTTCGCGAAGTGCTGGGATTTGTCGAAATGGAACACGCCATAGACAAGATGCCTTCGGAACTTTCGGGCGGAATGCGCCGGCGCGTGGCCATCGCCCGCGCGACCGTCAGCCAGCCTTGCTTGATGCTCTACGATTCGCCCACCGCGGGGCTCGACCCCGTCACCTCGCATACCATCAACGTGCTGCTGGCCAAGTTGCGTGACTTGAACTCCGTCACCACCCTCTTCGTCACCCACCGTCTCCAGGACGCCTTCACGCTCGCCAACTACGTTTATTCTCCCGAAACTCGCGACCTGGTGCCCGCAGGAAGCGATGGAGTCGGCCGGGCACCTGTCCACTGCCGATTCCTGGTCCTCCGGGACGGCAAGGTTTACTTTCAGGGAACCAGCCTGGAGCTCGCGCGGTCCGAGGACCTTTACCTGCGCAAATTCATCGCTTGATTTCCTCCCGGCGGGCCGCCTGGCATAGAATGGTCCCTGTGTAAATCTCAATTCGGAGACGAGTCATGCCTCATCACAAAGAAATCTCCTGGGTCGAGCTACGCGTGGGCCTTCTGGTGATCGTGAGTCTAGCGGGTCTTGGCGTGGGCCTTTTCTTTATCAGCGGCCAAGTGGGCGTCTTCAGCCGCCGCTACACCTTGAGCACTTACTTTCCCAGCGCCGGCGGAGTGCGCGAAGGAACGGAAGTGCATCTGGCGGGCATCCCGGTCGGAAACGTGGACCGTGTACGCATGTCGCCCTTCGCCGACCCGGCGCGGGCCGTGGAAATTGACCTGCGCATATCGCGGCAATATCAGAACGAAATTCGCGAGGATTCGGTCGCTTCTAAGGAGACCCTTGGGCTGCTTGGCGAATCCTACATTGACATTTCGCGCGGGGGGGCGGGGAAAAAGGTCTTGCCCGACAAAAGTACGTTGACGACCCGTGAGGAGGCGGATATCAAACAGATCGTGCAGAACACCAACGACGTGATTTCAAACCTGCGCGTCCTGAGCGTCCAGCTTAAGGACATTACCGGCCAGATCTCTTCCGGCCAAGGCACGATCGGCGAGCTCATCATGGACAAAAAGCTTTACAATCGCTTCGATCAGACGACCGCCCAGGTCCAGGCCATGGTCGACGATGTGCAAAACGGCCAAGGGACGATTGGCAAGCTCCTCGTGGACGAAACCCTCTACCAGAAAATGAATTCCATGCTCGACTCCATGAATCAACTGGTCGCCGACGCCCGAACGGGCAAAGGAACCCTTCCAAAACTTCTCAACGACCCGTCGGTCTACGATAACATCAACAAGATAGTCACGCGTGGAAACAACTTGATGGACAAAATCGAATCGGGGCAGGGGACAATCGCGAAGCTCATCAACGACCCGGACCTTTATAACCGTGTCAACAGCACCATGACGCACATGGACGTCATCACCGAACGCATAGACAACGGCCAAGGAACGCTGGGCAAGCTTTCGACAGACCCTTCGCTCTTCAAAACACTGAACGACAGCGCCAAGTCACTGAAGGAATTTCTGGTCGAATTCCGAAAAAATCCGAAGAAATACCTGACCCTGCGACTGCACATTTTCTAGCATGCTGCTGAGCGAAGCCGAATCGTGAGCCTGTCGAAGGGCCGACGGACTCCTGAGGAAGGAAGTTTGGCGCGGTTTTCATCAAGGCGCTAGGTCGGCCGTGCAACCCTAGAGGTCTTCGGGCTGATAAAGGGGATCTCAAGGCTGATAAAGCGAACCTGCTGGCTTGCGGCTTTGATGGCGTCGGCGAGATCTCTGCCTGTGTGGGATTTCAGGACATAGGCTCGCGCGCCTGCCCGGAGCGATTTCTGGACGAACTCACTGGAGTCATACATGGTTAGGATAACCACCTCGGTCTCCGGACTGATGTCCCGAATCCGCCGGGTCAATTCCACTCCGTCCATGTCGGGCATGCTGATGTCGATCACCGCGATATCGGGTCTCAACTCCAAAACTTTCCGAATCGCGTCCAGACCACAATTGGCTTCTCCACAAACCTCGAAATCGCGACGGCGCGAAATCAGAGTTCGAACGCCTTCCCGCACCACATCGTGATCGTCCACGACCAAGATTCTAAGAGTTTTCATAGTGAGTTATTTTCCAATTCTTCGGGTGATTCCCGCCTGTCTGTTTGATTCCCCTTGAGCCCCCCCTCGGTGTCTAGGCGGTCATTCGGGACCGGCAGCACTGCCCTTACGATCGTCCCGGGATTCCCTGCCTCAATTTCCAGCCGCCCCCCGACGAGACCAATAGTTTGCCTCATCCCGCGGATACCGACGCCGAGCACCTCTTTACGCGTGAGGTCTCCTGAAGGGATCCCGATCTTGGCAGTCAGGCTTTTCGCGTGGCGGTGGATGTTCGTGAGACTTTCCTGCACGACGTTAAACAGGGCAATCTCAATATCCCTGGGAAGCCTGCCGATGCGGTCTTCGACTTCCGCCACGGCTTTTATTCCGCTTCGCCGGGCGAAACCCTCCGCATAGGATGGAATCGCGGAGCGTAACCCGGCGCCGTCAAGCGTCGGCGGGTACAAAAGATAAGCCAGAGTGCGAATTTCCTGCAAGGCTTGATCGGTGAGCTTCAAGGAGTCGGCAAGCGCTTTGGCCACGCCCGAGTCCGGGGCGGTAGCTTCCTCGTCGCGCGTCAACTCCAGGTTCATCTTGATGGCCACTAAGCTTTGCGCCACCCCCTCGTGCAATTCGCCCGCCAGCCGCCTTCGCTCATTATCACGCGCGTCGAGAAGGTTCCGCCCCAGCTCGCGCAACTCCTCCTCAACCCGCATCCGTTCGCTAACATCGCGGATGGCGCTCGAAACCGATGGTCCCTCTTCCAACTCCAGAGGGCTTAGGCTAATCTCGATCGGGAACTCAGAGCCGTCCTTTCGCAAGCCGTATAGTGCCGGGCCCTCCCCCATGGGCCGCATCCCGGGTTGGCCGAAGAAGGCTGCTCCGCGCGACGCATTCTTGCCTCGGAAGCGCTCCGGCACCAAAACTTCCACCCGCCGTCCCAATAACTCATCCTTCGCGTAACCGAACATCTTTTCGACCATGACGTTCGCGAACACAATCTCCCCCTGGCGATTCACCACCACCATCGCGTCGGGAGCCGATTCGAGCAAGGCCCGAAACCTTGCCTCGGCGTGACTCAGCTCGTAGGCAATCTTTTGCAGCGATTGGTTGGCCAGGGAGAGGTCCGCCGTCCGTTCTCTGACTCGGCTCTCCAAGTCATCTCGGGCGCTACGCAACGCCTCCTCGTCCTTCTTCCGTTCGGAAACCACCGCCGACATAGTGAGCGTGGTCACGGCGACCGTGCCCAGATACGCCTGGAGGAGCAGGAGGGATTCGTGGAGCGAAGAGTTGGGAATTTGGCCGTGGCTACGGACCGTGCCCCAGACCGCGAACGCGGAGAATAAGAAAGTCGCTGACGCCGACTCATACGGGGCAACCTGGGTTGCTGACCAGGCGAGAACGGGGATGGCAATAAGTGCCCATGTATAATCCCATAATCCGCGCGGAAACTCGCCAAAAGCCAATACCCCCAAAACGGCTACGAGGATGAGTAAAAGTAATCGCTCCCTGATCACTCCCCGCGCTCCAGGCAGCCGGGGCCTGGCGCTCCACAGGATCAGGCATGGAGCGAGGAGCAGAACGCCTCCGGCGTCACCCAACCACCAAGCTAACCATATGGAAACGAAATTGGCCCAAGAGGCAAGCCCCGCCAACGCGAGGCAGCTCACGCCAACCGTCGCGCCCACCATGGTGCTTAATGCCCCCGCCAGCAAAGCAAATTTGAAAACGCTTCGGTAGCGCAGGAAGGCGTTCGTCCCATCCGCGTACCTCGTCACCAGGTAGGCACCCACGAGTCCCTCGAGCGTGTTCCCGACTGCGATGCCGAGCGCCGCGAAAACGGACCCGGAGTTCGTAGCGTGAACGCCGAATGACGCCAGCAGGATCGCGGGCCATACGTCATACCCATAAACGAGAAAAGCAAATAGCGCAATTCCTGCGGCAGGCCACACGGTCGTCGCGCTGGGATTAACCAGGGCGAGCCTGAGTCCGAATTTTCCTGTAAGAAAATAAGCCAGGGCGAGGGCTGCAAACACCACCCAGCCTCTCTGCTTCGATGGGCTTATTTCAAAGCGCCGCTCGGACATTTCTGAGGTTATAGTCGCCTGTGCCGCGGAAGGGCTAAGCGCACCACGGAATCGTCGAGGGGAATACATGTAATGTACTCACCCTAGCGAGGTTGAGCACTCCTGTCAATGGCCCGAAAGATAGAGTCGCAGGGTCAGCGTAGCAATGCTGCTGCCCGTCACGTTGGCCCGTCCCGCTTGGCGCCCGTGTTGTTCCCGGCAGCGGAGTATTGCTAAAATGCTTCCAGGCTGGAGTGGCGGAATTGGCAGACGCACGAGACTCAAAATCTCGCGCTGTGTAAACAGCGTGGGGGTTCAACTCCCCCCTCCAGGTCATTGCTCAGGTCCCCCGGCTCTGTGAGCTAGAATGGGGAATCCTGGATGGGATGGCGATTTTCTCGGAGGGGTGCGATAAGCAAACTGAAAACGTTCTGGCCTGCTTTAGGGGGTGTCGTGATGAAACCATGGGCAAGTCTTCTATTCCTTGCGCTTGCTGTCATGCCCAGCGTGGCACAGGCTCCATCGCCAGATTCAATTTTAATCGGCGAATTCGGAGAAATTCAACTCTTCTTGGGTATGCCGAAGGATTCCGCACTTGGCGCGTTACGTGAGAATTTTGACGTCGTGGACGAGCCAACCGGTGAAGTTGCGATTATATCCAAGGGTTCCGTTGCCGCCGGCAAAGTTGGAGTTCAATACGGGTGGGTCTCGTTCAAGGGAGCGAGCCTTGCTTCCGTCACGAAAGTCTGGGCTATCAACGGCGATGATAAGGGATCTGTCGTGCGAGCGATTCGCGGAGCCATGTCGTCGTTTGGAGCGTCAGCGCGGGCGTGCAGCGTCAAAACGTTCTATCACCAAGAGCCGACCACCGAGAAAAGCGGTGTGGAGATTTCTTGCGGCAAGCGGCACGTGCAAATCCTCACCGTCCGATTAACATCCGCCACCGGCTCGCGCGAGGATGTTGCCGTCAACGAAGTGCTGGGCAGCGAGCCGTAAGAAAATGCATGGAGGTTCAACTTCCCCCCTCCGGCACTTACAATCGAACCTGGCCAGAAATGGCCCGCTCATTGAAAGTCGGGTGCGGCGGATTTTCAGCAGGTCCCCTCAACGAGGCGCGCCTCCTCCCCTCTCACTGGGGGCCAGTCGCAAACTGCTCAGGGCCGCTCCGGCCGCGCGAATGGTGGCTTCAATATCAGATTCCGCGTGGGCGATGGAAATGAAGGCGGCCTCGAATTGGCTCGGTGGGAAATAAACGCCTTGGTCGAGCGAAACGCGGAAGAAGGCGCCGTAAGCTGGAGGATCGGATTTTTTGGCGCTCGCAAAATCTACGACCGGGCCCCCGGCAAAAAACAGCGTCAGCATGGATGCGACTCGATTGACATTGGTCACTACGCCAGCTTTCCGGGCCTCGCCCGCAAGCCCAGAGGCAAGTTTCGCCGTCAAAGCCTCCAACCGTTCATAAGTCCCGGGGCGGCGAATTATTTCAAGTGTCTTAAGGCCCGCGGCAACCGCCGCAGGATTCCCCGACAATGTGCCCGCCTGATAGACGGGCCCGGCGGGCGCGACCATATCCATCAGCGCGGCCTTCCCGCCGTAAGCGCCGACCGGCAGTCCGCCGCCGATAATCTTCCCGAGCGTCGTCAGATCCGGCTTGATGCCGTAGAGGGCCTGGGCGCCGCCATAGGCCACCCGGAAGCCGGTCATAACTTCGTCGAAAATTACAACCGTTCCTTGCTTCTCGGTGAGGTCACGCAGCGCTTCAAGGAAACCAGGGGCCGGCGGGACACAGCCCATATTACCGCTGACGGGCTCGACAATCACGGCGGCGATTTCCCGGGGATGGGCATCAAAGGCGCGCGTGAGCGCCTGCTTATCGTTGAACGGGACGGTCAGCGTCATTTCCGCCAGGGCCCGCGGCACGCCCGGAGAGTCCGGCAGTCCGAGCGTCGCGACGCCGGAGCCGGCTTTCACGAGCAGGCTGTCGGCGTGGCCGTGATAGCAGCCTTCGAACTTCAGGATTTTGTCGCGTCCGGTTGCGGCGCGCGCCAAGCGGAGTGCCGACAGAGTCGCCTCGGTCCCGGAATTCACCAGGCGGACGCGTTCGATGGAGGGCACTGCCTTGGTGATTTCTTCCGCGAGCTCGACCTCAGCCTCGGTGCATGCGCCAAAACTTGTCCCTGTCTCGAGCACGCGCGCTACGGCGTCCATCACGTCGGGATGACAGTGGCCGAGGATAAGCGGCCCCCAGGATCCGACGTAGTCCAGGTACTCATTTCCGTCTACGTCCTTGACGCGCGGACCCCGGCCGCTGGCGATGAAGATGGGATCGCCTCCGACGGCGTGAAAGGCACGGACAGGAGAATTCACTCCGCCGGGCATTACGGCAATCGCGCGCCGGAATAGCTCCGCGGATTTGGAATGAGAAGCCATGGGATGGCAGTGTTATATGCGGCCGATTTCAGCTCTCAGTGTGCGGGTTCTCGATGCAGACACCGGCAAGCGAGCTCGCTCTGAGATCACCGCGCGGAACAGCCGCAATCAAAACAGGTTTCTCCGCGTCCTCCGTGCCTCAGAGTTTCACGCGGAGGTCACGGAGGGCCTCAGTGTTCTCCGTGTTTAATCTGTTCCAGCGGCGGAGGTCACAGAGGCGCACAACGCCACTCGTACGCCGTCCGGACCATTTGTGCGAGCCGCAACCATTTTTCCCGTTAGTAGTCCAGGATGTCCCCACAAAATTACGTTCATCATCCATCCGCAACAAGCAGGGGCTCAGGATAGCACGCGGCCTCCGAACGTGTAAATTTCAGGGCAGGGCCTTCAATTCGCTCGCGGCGTCCGGCCGCGCTCGGTGTTAAAATGAATATGGGGGGTCGTTCCAGCAAAACCGATGAGCGTGGCTCGGGAAAAAATCCTGCCCGTCGAGCGCGCGACCGAGTTCGTGCGCCGCATGAAGGTCCAGGGGAAGCGCGTGGTTTTCACCAACGGGTGTTTCGACCTGCTCCATCCAGGCCATACCCGTTACCTCTCCGAGGCCAAGAAGCTAGGCGATGTGCTGATCGTCGCTGTCAATAGCGACCGAACTGTCGGCGAGTTGAAAGGTTCGGGCCGTCCGCTTCAAACGGAGCCGGAGCGCGCGGAAATCCTCGCCGCCCTGGCGGCTGTGGACATCGTCACGATCTTCGACCAAGCCACGCCGCGTGAACTCATCGCCGCGATGTTGCCGGACGTGCTCGTCAAGGGCGGCGACTGGCCTCTTGACCAAATCGTCGGCCGGGGAGAAGTGGAAGCGGCGGGCGGCCAGGTCGTTTCCCTGCCCGTTTCGCCCGGCTACTCTTCTTCCCAGCTGATTGAAACTGTCCGCGAAAGGCTGGAAGGCTCCTGAGCTCGATGCCGAGAATCTCTTCGCTGCTCAAACCTGTCCTGGAACATCCCTCGCTCGAAAATGTCAGGTTGCATTTGGCGCAGGGGGATTCCTCTCGCAAAGATGCGCATGAGCCGCCTCCCGACCACGATGCTGAGCCGCTTTGCCTGGAAGGCTTGACGCGGACGGCCAAAGCGCTGGCGCTTGCCGCGCTCGGACATCGCCTGGAGCGCCCGATCATCGTCCTCACTTCGGATAACGAGAACGCCGAGCGGCTGCGCTCCGTCACTGCAACTTTTCTTCACTGGCTCAGTCAGGAAACAACACCCGACGCCGTGGCTCTTCTTCCCGCCTACGACTGCTCCCCTTACCAATGCCGCTCGCTGCATGCAGAGATTGCGGAAACACGCGCTGTGACTCTATGGGCCGTGGCGCGTGGCTTGGTGCGGATTCTCATTGCCCCGGCTCCGGCGGCTTTAGGACGATTCCGGGACCGCATATTTTACCGTTCGCTCGCTGTGGAGCTGAAGGTTGGCGATGAGGTTCCCCTGGAAGATTTGGTTTCCCATTTGAGCGACGTGGGGTATGAGAGCGCCGAGCCAGTCTCAACGGCCGGCCAATATTCCCTGCGCGGGGGCATCCTGGACGTTTGTCCGCCCTCCGGCGCGCCCGCGCGGATGGAATTCTTTGGCGACCGGCTCGAGTCCCTGCGGGCCTTCAACGTGGTTACCCAGCGCTCCGAGAAGCCGCTGGATCAAACGCTCATTCTCCCGCTCACAGAACACAAGCGGTCCCCGCAATTCTTCGCGCGGTTGCTCGAACGCCTTAAGGAAAGGAGCGGGAATTTAGGCGGGCGGGAACCCGATTGGGCGCCCGAGTATGCCGGGGCCTTTCCGGGCTGGGAATTCTACGTTCCATTGGTTGAGCCCTCGACCAAGGCCCTCATCGAGCTTTTTGACCGCCCTTACTTGGCCTGGGACGAGCCCGCGGAGCGGATTCAGCAGATTCGAAGCTGGCAGGAAAGCCTCGCCGCTGAGTATGAGGAAATTCGCGATGCCCTTCCGAAAAGACCTCGGCCGGAGGAGGTTTTTTTTACGGAGAAGGAGTTCATGGCTTCCGTAGGGGCGATTCCTGCATCGCCCCTACTGTGGCTGCGAGAGCTCCCAATCGGCGACGCACAGAAATTCCCTGGCGGCCCGGCTGAGGCGGCTCCGAACCCCGTCAATCCCGCGAAAGCCGGAACCCAAAACCATCCGCCTTCCCTCCCCATCGCGACGCGACCAGTAAGAGAATTTGTTATTGCCTCGCAGCCAACTCCGAAGCTTCACGGAGCCTTGAAACGCCTCATCGAGGAAATTCGAAGCCGTTACGAGCGCGAAGAACAGTTGATCCTGGTCCTGCCCGCCGCAGGAAAGCTCACCCGGATGGCGGAGATTCTGGCGGAGTATCAAATTCCCTATGCGGCCGATGGAGAAATGGCTTCGACAGACCACTCCCGCTCGATGGAAACGGCCATCACCACTGGACGAAGGCCGGTTGTGCTGATTCGCGGCGAAATGGACGAGGGAGTGATTTTCCCCGAGCTTGGCCTCGCCATCCTCGCCGACGCGGACCTGTTTGGCGCCGTCCCGCTCCGCGGGACCGCACGAAGTCTGCGGCCGCTGGCGGCGAGTTTTCTTTCCGACCTCAACGACCTCAAGGTCGGCGACTATGTTGTGCACGTGGACCACGGCATCGGCCTCTACAACGGGCTTAAACAGATTGAGCACGACGGACGGGTGCGCGATTTCATGCTGCTGACCTATCAAGAGGACGCGAAACTTTACGTCCCGCTCGAACGGCTCGACTTGGTGGAGAAATACCGCCGCGGCGGCGACGGCGCAAAGCCCACGCTCGACCGCTTGGGTGGCGCCACCTGGGCGCGCACAAAAACGCGCGTCAAACGCGCGCTCCGCGACATGGCGGAAGAGCTCCTCCGCCTCTACGCCGAGCGCAAAATGAAAGGCGGCCACGCCTTCAGCGCCGACACACCTTGGCAGAAGGAATTCGAGCAGGCCTTCGAATTCGAGCTAACGCCGGATCAAAAGACCGCGCTCGAGGCAATCCGCAAAGACTTGGAAACTTCCGAACCGATGGACCGGCTGCTGTGTGGGGACGTGGGCTATGGGAAGACGGAGCTGGCCGTGCGCGCGGCCTTCAAAGTCGTCCAGGATGCGAAGCAAGTGGCCTTGCTTGCGCCCACCACGGTTCTGGCCTTTCAGCACTTCAATACCTTCTGCCAGCGCATGGCGGCCTTCCCCATCCACATCGAAATGCTCAGCCGCTTTCGCACGGCCGCCGAGCAAAAACAGGTGCTGACCGATACCGAGGCCGGCCGCGTGGACATTCTCGTGGGCACCCACCGATTGCTTTCGAAGGACGTGCGCTTCCGCGACCTCGGCTTGCTGGTCGTGGATGAGGAACAGCGGTTCGGTGTCGCGGCGAAGGAGAAGCTCAGGCAACTGAAGGCCCAGGTGGACCTTCTGACTTTGACCGCCACGCCCATCCCGCGCACGCTTCACATGTCGCTCGGCGGCTTGCGGGACCTCTCGGTGATCGAAACTCCGCCGCTCGGACGCCTGGCGATTCAGACCGTCGTCGCGCCTTTTGCGGATGCCCTGGTGCAGTCAGCGATCCTTCAAGAAATGAACCGGCAAGGCCAAGTCTTCTTTGTTCACAACCGTGTGGAATCCATTTTCAGCATGGCCGCGCTCATTCAGCGCCTGGTGCCCACGGCGCGCATTGGCGTGGCGCATGGGCAGATGGGCGAGAAGGAACTCGAAAAAGTCATGCTGAAATTCACCGAGGGCGGCTACGACGTGCTGGCGGCGACGGCTCTCATTGAAAACGGCCTCGACATCCCTCGCGCGAATACCATTTTGGTGAACCATGCCGATCGCTTCGGTCTGGCCGATCTCTACCAGCTTCGCGGGCGAGTGGGGCGTTCGGACCGCCGGGCCTACGCCTATTTCCTGGTGCCTTCGGAGGAATCCCTGACTCCGACGGCGCATCGCCGCCTGGCCGCCCTCAAGGAATTTTCTGAACTGGGTTCCGGCCTGCGCCTCGCGGCATTGGACCTCGAGCTCAGGGGCGCTGGGAACCTGCTGGGCGCGGAGCAATCCGGCCATTTGAACGCGGTCGGCATTGACCTGTACCTGGAGATGCTCGAAGAAACGGTGGCGGAATTGCGCGGGGCGGCTCCCCGGCCGGACGTCCGGACGTCGCTCAACTTGGGCCTGGACATCAAGATTCCAGCCAGTTACATCGCCGACGAGCGGCAGCGGTTGCTCATGTACAAGCGCATTTCGAGCCTCAGCACGGCCGACGAGCGCGCGCAACTCGAAGCGGAGCTCGCCGACCGCTTCGGGCCCATGCCGCCGCCCGTCACGAACTTGCTGAACTACGCTCAACTCAAATTCACCGCCGAGAGCTTGCTCGTTCAATCCGTGGAACGTAAGGCCGAGGAGGTTTGGGTACGCTTCCATGAGCGTGCCCCGGTCAGCCCTGAAAAGCTGGCGCGCTTTATCCGCCGACGCCGGGAGGCCAGTTTTCGGCCCGGCGGCACGCTGCGCTTTCGCTTGGCCGTCCCGGAAAACCAGGTCCCGGCGGGCATTGAATACGCCTTGCGAGAGCTTAGCGCTTAGCCTTAAAATGGAAAATCGCTGGGCAGCCCGTCGGCTGACGAGCCGCGTCCAAATTATGGGTCGCTCGGAGGGAGATCTCTTCTTGAGCAAGGATTTGTGGCAAGTCGGGAATTCGGCCCGCGGGCTGGCTCTGGCTCTGGCCCTGGCGGGGATGATGCTGGCGGCAGCGCCGGCGGGGGCGCGACGCGAGGTGGTGGAAAGGATCGTTGCCCGCGTCAACGGCAACATCGTCACCCAGCGGCAATATGACCGCGAGCTTGAAAAGCTTCGCGCAGAGCTTTCGCAAAAGTCCTCCGGGGACGAACTCGAAAAGCAGGTGCGGGAACAGAGCCGTAACCTCCTTCGGGATTTGATTGACCAGGACCTGATGGTGCAAAAGGCAAAGGACCTCGACATTAACGTGGACACTGACGTGGTCAAAAGGCTGGACGAGATGCGCAAGGGCTACGGCTTCGCGACGCAGGAGGACCTTCAAACCGAGGTCGAAAAACAAGGACTCATCTGGGAAGACTTCGCGGACAACATCAAACGCCAGTTGCTGATGAGGGAAGTGATCGGGCGCGAAGTGGGGCGCACCGTTATCGTGTCGCGCGAAGACGCGCGGATATATTTCGAGCAGCATAAAGACCAGTTCGCCCACGCCCCCGGAGTTCATCTGGCTGAGATTTTGATTTCGAATGAGAAACACCCCGCGGACGCCGAGAAGCGCGCGAACGACGCCCTGGCGGAGATTAAGGCCGGCGACCGGTGGGAAGACGTGGTGAAAAAATATTCCGACGACACCGCCAATCCCGCGGCTGGCGACATCGGCTTTATGGAACAAGGCACAATGAATCCCGTCATCGCCCAGGCCCTTGCCAACGTAGACGCAGGGGAAACAACTGGCGTCATTCCAACCAAGCAGGGCTACTTGATCCTGAAAGTGCTCGAGCACCGTACCGCCGGCCCGGCCAAGTTTGATGAAGTGGAAGAGCAAGTGGAAGAAACTCTCTACGACCAGAAAATGCAGCCGGCTCTGCGCAAGTACCTCCAGCAGCTCCGCAAAGAGAGTTACATCTATATCGCCTCGGGTTTCATTGACACCGGCGCGGAGCCCTTCGCGGGAACCGGATCCACCAAAGCCGGCCAATGAAGCGCCTTTCCGTCTCCGAGCTCACGCCCGATAGTTCCATTCAAAGCCTGTTCCTTGTGCAATCCAAAGAGCGAAAGGTTTCCGCCAACGGCAGCGCCTACCTCGACCTCGAGTTGCGCGATGCGACGGGCGCGATTAAGGCGAAGGTTTGGGATGCCGACCGCCTCCGCGCCGAATTCGAGGCGGGCGAGGTCGTACGCGTCGATGGGCGAGTGGATACTTACAAAGGCGCGCCGCAAATTATCGTCCGCACGATCGCGCGTTGCCGCCCCGAAGGAGCGGCCAGGATCCGGAGGCAATGGCCGCGCGGCTCGGCGAGCGCCTGCGGCGGACGCCCGAAGGGCCCATCCGTTCCCTCCTGCTTTCGGTGGTCGAGGACCCCAGTATTGCTCCGAGATTTAAACTCGCCCCCGCCGCCACCACCTTCCATCACGCCTACCTGGGCGGACTGCTCGAACACGTTTTGTCGCTCGTCGAGCTTGGCGACTTGGTTTGCGACCATTACCCGTCGCTTGACCGCGAGCTGATCCTGGCCGGGCTGGTGCTCCACGATATCGGCAAAATTGAGGAGCTGGAATATGCGGGCGGTTTCCGCTATTCCACTCGCGGGCAGCTCGTTGGCCACATCGTTCTTTCGCTCGAAATCGTTCGCGAAAAAACGCGCGCCATCGAGGGTTTCCCAGCCGGCCTGGCTAATCAAATAGAGCACATCCTGCTTTCACATCACGGGAAGCTCGAATTCGGCTCGCCGAAAGAGCCGGCATTCCCCGAAGCGCTGGTTGTCCATTACCTCGACGACCTGGATTCAAAGCTCCAAAGCATGCGCGCGCAATACGCAGCCGAGGCGGGCCGCGCGGGCGACTGGACAACGCGCAACCGAGCGCTTGGCCGCGAGCTTTTCAAGCGCCCATCGGGAGACGGTGCCAAACCCTAGATGCGTGGCCGCGCTTTGAGCCCGCCGGCGGAACTCCCACCCCTCGAGCAGGAGTGCATGAAGGTGCTTTGGTCGCACGGCCAAGGAACGGTCCACGATGTCCGCGCGGTGCTCTTCCCGCGGCGGCCGCTCGCTTACACAACTGTCGAGACGCTGCTCCAGCGGCTGGCGGGGAAAGGAGTTTTGGCGCGCGAAAAGCGCGGGCGGCGCCACGTCTACCGGCCTACTTTGCCGGCAGAATTGTTTCGCGAGCGCGCCATTGATCGTGTGGTCCGCGACTTTTTCAACGGTTCGCGCGACCTCCTGCGCGTGCACTTGGAGTCGGCGCCCCAAGGCGGCCTGGACAATTCGCCCTCGCCGCTCGGCGCGCGTGTTCGCCCGCGACCGCGGGCCGGGTCCGCCGAAAGCTCCGACCGATGAGCGAAATGTTCCAGTCTGAAATCCAACGCCTGATTCCCCACCGCTATCCTTTTTTGCTTGTGGACCGCGTCACCGATTTCATTCCCGGAAGGAGCATCGCGGGCATCAAGACCATTACCGCCAATGAAGCCGGGACCTTCGGTTGCTCCCCGGGCGAACCGATGGTCCCCACGACGCTGCTTATCGAAATGGTGACGCAGCTCGGCGCTATTCTGGTGCTCGAACGGCCAAACACGCGGGACAAAATCGCTGTCATCCTTCAAATCCCCTCGGCCCGAATGTTGAAGCTCGTCCGCGTGGGAGACACTCTGGAACTCGCGGCCGAAGTGTTGAAGCTGAAAGAATCGCTCGGCGAGCTCGCCGGCAGAGCGAGCGTCGGCGGTGAGTTGGTTGCCGAGGGGCAAATGCGATTTGCCATCACTGACGCGAAAGCGGTTTTTTCCCAGCACCCGTAGGGGCGACCCTCGTGGTCGCCCGAGGGCGGGCACAAGGCCCGCCCCTACATCGGGTTGCCAAGGCCGCCCCTTTCCTGCCAGAATACCCCCAGCATGCCCTTCGAA
Organism: Acidobacteriota bacterium; assembly: GCA_003224695.1. Lineage (GTDB taxonomy): Bacteria > Acidobacteriota > Terriglobia > UBA7540 > UBA7540 > Gp13-AA74. The sequence continues at coordinate 42,929 of QHZO01000026.1, read as the reverse complement.
GAGTTGACGATTCGAAACGTTCCCATCCGCCCGGCGCACATCCTGGCGCCGATGGCGGGCATTACGGACACCGTCTTTCGCCGCTTCATCAAGCGTCTGGGCGGCTGCGGCCTGATCATGACCGAATTCGTTTCGAGCGAAGGCATGCTCCGGCGGAACCTGAAGTCCGAACGCTTTCTCTACTACACCGAAGAAGAGCGGCCGATTTCAGCCCAGATTTTCGGCGCCGACCCGGCCCACCTCGCCGAAGCCGCGCGGATGATCGAAGACCTGGGCTGCGACCTGATTGATCTGAATCTCGGCTGCCCGGCCAAAAAGGTTGTGAAGTGCGGCGGCTCAGGCTTGCTGCGCGACTTCCCGTTGCTCGCGCGAATCTTTCGCGAAATCCGCGCCGCGGTCACGATTCCCTTCACCGTCAAAATCCGTTCCGGCTGGAGCGACGAGGAGATTGTGGCAGTGCCCGTTGCAAAGCTCGCCGAGGAGTCGGGCGTGGAAGCCCTTGCCATCCATCCGCGCACTCGCCTGCAAGGCTTCAGTGGCCGCGCGCGCTGGGAAATCATCCGCGAAATCAAACAGAGCGTGCGCATCCCGGTTATCGGCAATGGCGACGTTCACCAGCCGGAAGCCGCGCGGGCGCTTTTCGACGAGACGCATTGCGACGCCGTGATGATTGGCCGCGCCGCGCCCACCAATCCCTGGATTTTCCGGCAAATGGCCGACTACTTCGCGACCGGAGCGTACCGGGAACCCTCCGACGCCGACCGCTACCAACTGATTCGCACCTACTATCAAATGCTCGCGGAAGAGGAAATTCCCGGAGCGATTGGCAAGATGAAACAGTTTGCGAGCTGGTTCACGCATGGCGTGCGGAACGGCGCGGAATTGCGCCGGAGCGTTCAAAGCGCCCGAGAAACTCGCGAAGTGCTGACGCTGGTGGATGAGTTCTTCGCCGGCTTGGAGGCTTCGGCGCCCTCCCCGCAAACGCCCGCGCCACCGTAGGGGCGAGCGGCGCTCGCCCCTCGATGAGCCCTGCGAGTACCGTGCCGGGAGGATTCCAGTGGAACAGAGAAGCCAGCGACGCACGAAGGCCTTGGTCCCGGTCGTGATCCATGGGACCGATGCGCGAGGCGAGGCTTTTGACGAAACGCTCGAGGCGCAAGACGTGAGCCGCCGCGGGCTGTCCGTCCTGACGCGGCGCGATCTGGCGCTCTACAGCTCCCTCAGCGTCACGATTCCCGGGCGCGGGCCCGCGCAGCCGGGCATCGGTCCGTCGGACTTTTTCTCGGCCGCCACGGTCGTGCGCGTCGAGCGCTTGGGCGAGCAGAATCGCGTCGCCATCCGCTTTGTGGGCTCGACGCTAACCACTTACGTATCTGAATCTCTATAACCCGATCCGCTTAGATCGGAAGAAATTGCCTCAGCGGCTGAGGGTCTTCTCAGCCTGCCATTGGCGGTAGGCTTCGCTTTTGGATATGCCGCGGGCGCGCGCCAGGACTTTGAGGGCCGCGCGCTCGTCGAGTCCCTGCTTGGCGGCCAGCCGCGCCATCTCTTCCGAGATACTCGCGCCCGTCTCTCGTGCGCGGGGCTTTCCCTCGCCCGTCGGCGGCCCGACCAGCACCGTGAGTTCGCCCTTCAAGGGTTTCGATTTCAGAGTTGTCAGAACCTCGCTCAGGCTGCCTCGCAAAAATTCCTCATAAACCTTGGTGATTTCCCGCGCGATCACCACCGGCCGGTCGCCCAGGATGGATTGGGCGTCTTTGAGCATCTCGAGCAAGCGGTGGGGCGCCTCGTAAAAGATCAAGGTCTCGGTCCCCTTTTTCAAACCTTCGAGCGCCTTCCGCCTTCCGACGCGCTTCGCGGGAAGGAAGCCGACAAAATGGAATTCGTCCACGGGCGACCCCGCCGCCGAAAGCGCGGCGACGAAGGCCGTGACGCCCGGCACGGGAATCACCCGAATGCCGTGCCGGACGGCCAGGTGGACAAGCCGATAGCCCGGGTCGGAAATGCCGGGCATGCCGGCGTCCGAAACCAACGCCACGTGCGAGCCTTCTTCCAGTTGCAAGATCAGTTCCGGCGCGCGCGTCATTTCATTGTGTTCGTGGTAACTCACCGTGGGCGTTCGAATGGTATAGCGGTTGAGGAGCAATTGTGTGCGGCGCGTGTCCTCGCAGGCGATCAGGTCGGCCTCCTTAAGCGTCCGCAAGGCTCGAAAGGTGATGTCTTCGAGATTGCCGATGGGAGTGCCGACGACGAAGAGTTTGCCGGGAGAACTCGACGAACGAGTTGGAGCCGAAGCGCGCATTGCAATTCCCGAGCGAAGTCTATCAGTTCCCCGGCGGGCTCGCCAGCCGAGATGTTTTGCCGCGAAGTGGTGCAGCTTGGCGTAGAGGCGAGTTTACCTCGCCGCGTGGCGGCGTGGGGGCGCAAGGCCTTGCGCCCCTACCATGTGACGGCAGGCCGCCGGCCGCGAAGTTTTGCAGCCCCCGGATGAGCTTGTTATAATAGTTGGTGCGAACCAGGGGAGGTGTGATTGCCTTTATACGAATACCGCTGCCTGAAGTGCGGCGCGCATGTTGAGAAGATACAGAAGTTCTCGGACCCCATGCTCACCCGGTGCGAGAAGTGCGGCGGCAAGCTCGAGCAACTGATTTCCCCGCCTGCCATCCAGTTCAAGGGCGCGGGCTGGTACGTCACCGACTACGCGCGGAAATCCGGCGGCGACGGGGGCGAGAAAAAAGCCGAAACCCCCGCCGCGTCGGAATCGAAATCGGAAGAGAAGAAACCCTCCGAGCCCAAGCCCGCCGCCAAATCCGACAAAACCAAGTAGGGGCAATTCATGAATTGCCCCTACGCAAATGCCGGCCGCCCGTCCTGATTCCTGTGATGGCTGGGTAGTTGTATTTCTACAAGAAATCGAAGAGCCATCGGGGAGGGCCCAAGGGAGTTTGCGGCGGCCGCCTTTGTACTTTTTGGCTGCAAAGGCGAGCCAGCGGGAACGGCCGGGGTAAAGTCCATCCAAAGGACCGCCGATATAATTTAAGGCAATACGGTTATGTACGGGTGTCGTTTGCGAGACATGGGCGGGCATGACCAGGGGGCAGGAATGACCGGCATTTCTAAAAGGACCCATCCCGAACGACACCAGCACCCACAGATAATTTGCGCTTGCTTGATAACAGCAGAGTGGGTTATCCTAGATGAATAGAGGCCGTAAGAATCCTGAAACTGGTTGGTTGAATGTCTGAGACGCCATCGCCATCGGACGCGGGCCGACGCAGTGAACGGGTGATGCTGGAAATCCCGATCCGGGTGATCTGCTTTGGCGGATCGGGCGGCGACTTTAGCGAGGACTCGCGCACGATCTTCGTGAATCACGACGGCGGGCTGATTCGCCTGAAGCACAAGGTGGCGCCGGAAGACGTCGTCCGCATCATCAATTTGGAAAATATGCGCGAAGCGGATTTCCGCGTGGCGGGGGCGGCGCTCAGCGAAGCCGGAAAGGTTTCGGGCTGGGGAGTGGAATGTTTGGACAAAGATCGCAGTCTTTGGGGCATAGACTTTCCCGAGCCTTTGACCACGGGCGATGCCAGGGCCAGCGCCTTGCTCGAGTGCGAAGGCTGCGGCAAGAAAGTCCTTCGGGTTCTAACCTTCACAGAAGTAGGGATGCTCGACACGGCCGGCCGGCTGGACCAACTTTGCGACTATTGTGGGCAGCTTTCGCCTTGGGCCTATGCCGACGTCAAGCGGCGGCCTCAGCAGACGCCGCCCGTGGAGGAAGTCGAACCCGTTCCCCGGGCCGAGAAGTGGGACCATAAGACCGAAAGGCGGGCGCACAAGCGCGTGGCGCTGAAACTGCCGGTGTTCGTCCAGTGGGCCCAGGGGAAGAGTCAGGTTGGGAAAACCGAGGATGTCTCGAAGGGCGGGATTGCCGTATGCCTGGGCATGATGTTGGCCCTCGGCGATAGGGTGAGTGTGGTTTGCGCTTATTCGGGGGAGAGCGAGCAGTTAACCCAGAAGGCGGAGGTGAGGCGCCGCGTGAACCTCTACGCCGGACAAAAGTGGCTCTACGGCCTTCGCTATGTCCGCGCGTGACGGTGCGGGCAGTGGCATGATGATCTCGGCCGAAAAAAGGAAAACCTGCCGCCCACCGGTCACAGTTTGAGCGACTTCAAATATTTCCGGAACGGCTTCCCAAGGTCTTTGCGCGAAAGCGCGATTTCAACCGTAGCTTTGAGGAAGCCAAGTTCCATCCGTCAATTGAATTTCACCGCCCGCTCCGGGCCGAGTCTCCTTGAGCTCCACAAAAATGGCCGAAGTAAGGATATAGCGGCCGACCACTGCAAGGTTTGAGGGCGCCTCGGCGGGACTGGGCTTTTCAACCATGTCGAGGATGCGGAACAGGCGTCCGTGCCAGCCGCGGTCGCGGACGGGCTCGCCGCGAATGACGCCGTAACTCGAGACGTCGCGCCGGGGAACGCGCTGGACGGCGATGACGCTCGCGCCGAAGTGCTCGTGCACCTCGAGCATTTGGCGCAGGCACGGGACACGGCTTCGAATGACGTCGTCGGAAAGCAGAACCGCGAATGCCTCCGGGCCCACGCCCGGCTCGGCTGTCAAAATGGCGTGGCCGAGGCCGCGCGCCTCCTTCTGCCGAATGTACATCACGTCGAGGAGCCCCGAAATCGAGCGCAGCTGGTTGCGAAGCTCGAGCTTCCCCCGCCCCGCGAGCTCCTGCTCGAGCTCGACCGAATAGTCGAAATGATTTTCGATGGCGGTCTTTCCCCGCCCGGTCACGAAAACCACCATCGGGATCCCGGATTCGGCCACTTCTTCGACCGCGTACTGCACCAAAGGCTTATCCACGATGGTCAGCATCTCTTTCGGCTGAGCTTTGGTGGCGGGCAAAAATCGGGTGCCGAGCCCGGCGACGGGCAAAACCGCTTTTCGAATCATGATTCGACCTCGCAATGCTCTGGCCTGTAGCGGCGAGCTGCGTCTCGCCGCTTCGACGATCCAAATTGCGGCGAGGCGCAGCTCGCCACTACAAAAAGATCAAACCGAATCACCACCCACGTCCGGGGCCTTCGGGCGGCTATGCTAACATAGCTTCTCGATGCGAGTCCTGGGGATTGAATCCAGTTGCGACGAGACCGCTGCGGCCGTGGTCGAGGACGGCGCGCGGATTCTTTCGAGCGTCGTCGCCTCGCAGGTCCGCACCCACGAAAAATACGGCGGCGTGGTGCCGGAGCTCGCCTCGCGCGAACACTTGAAAAGGATCGTGCCGGTCCTCGAAGAATCCCTGGCGCGCGCCCAAGTCGGCTGGGACCAGATTGACGGCATCGCCGTGACCGAAGGGCCGGGCCTGGTCGGGTCGCTGCTGGTCGGCGTGGTTTTCGCGAAAGCGCTCGCGGGGGCGCTGGGGAAACCGTTGGTGGGCGTCAACCACCTCGAAGGACACATCCACGCCGTGCTGCTGGAAAATAAACTCGCGCGCGCCAAGATCGCAACCGTCGCCGAAATCATATTTCCAGCAGTCGCCTTGGTGGTTTCGGGCGGGCATACGTGCCTTTTTCAGGTCGGCTCCGCGGCGTCAAACGGCAAAACGAATTTCTCTTACCAAATGCTCGGCCAGACTCGCGACGACGCGGCGGGCGAGGCGTTTGACAAAGTCTCGAAGCTCCTGGCGCTCGGATATCCGGGAGGCCCGGTCATTGACCGCCTCTCTCGTTTTGGCGATGCTTCCCAGGCCCCGTTCGGCCGCGTCAAGATGAAGGGGAATCCGTTCGACTTCAGCTTTTCGGGGCTCAAGACGGCGGTGCTTTATCGCGTGCGAGGCTCCCCGCTCGAATCCGAAGCCGCCGGCCGCCGTGCCCGCCGTGAAGCTTCAGGCGTCCCGAGCCTCGATGACTTGCGCCAACAGTGCCGTGACCGATCTCGTCGAGCGAACTCGGGCGGCGACCGAATCCAAACGCAGACGCACCATCTTGGTAACGGGCGGCGTGGCCTCGAATTCCCGGCTGCGCCAGCGGTTCGCGAAAGCGGCCGATGAATGGCGCGTGCGCGTCCATTTCCCTTCCCCGGCGCTTTCCACCGACAACGCCGCCATGATCGCCGCGGCTGGAACCTTCAAGCTTCAAAACGGCGAGCGCGCTGGCGTCTCGCTGACCGCCCACGCCTCCTTGCCGCTCGGCTCGTGATTCCGATATCAAACTTCTCTCCACAACGCGCGCGCATTGGTTAAAATGAGCCGCCTGACGCGAGCGATTTCCGGCTGACTCCGCCGCGACGGCTTGGCGAGGGCGCGGCGAACCCCATGCGCATCGGCGTGGATACCGGCGGGACGTTTACGGACTGCGTGGTCATAGAAGACGGCGAAGTCCGCATCGCCAAAGTCTTTTCGACGCCCGAAGAGCCGGGCCGCGGCATCGTGGAAGGAATCCGGCTGCTGCGCGGCGGCGCGGAGGCCCGAAAGCTTGAAATTGTCCACGGCACGACCGTCGGAACCAACAGTCTGCTCGAGCGGCGCGGCGCGCGCGTGGGCCTGGTCACCACCGCCGGCTTCGAGGATCTGATCGAAATCGCCAGGCAAAACCGGCCGAAACTGTACGATTTCAACGTGCGCGTCGAGCCTCCGCTTGTCCCGCGCGAGCGGCGCTGGGGAATTGCGGAAAGGATCGGCGCGGGCGGAAAGGTCCTTCGGCGGCCCAGCTCGCGAGAGATTGCGGAGCTGGTCCGGCGCGTCCGCCGCGCCCGCGTCGAGTCTTTGGCCATCTGCTTTCTTTTCTCGTTCGCGAACGCCTCGAACGAGCAGACCGCCGCCCGCGCCGTCCGGCGGCTGGGGCTGCCGGTTTCGGTTTCGAGCGAAATCCTTCCCGAATTTCGTGAATACGAGCGGCTTTCAACGGTGTCCATCAACGCGTATCTCGCGCCGCGCCTTAAGGCCTACTTCGAGGGATTGGGGAAAATATTCAGCGCGCCCCAAAGCGCAATCCGAATTTCCGGCCGCTCTCGCGGGTCAAGTGGCACGCGTTTGTTGGTGATGCAATCGAGCGGCGGCATCACCACGTCGGCGCGCGCCGCGCGGGAGCCTGTGCGCACCATCCTTTCCGGGCCTGCCGGCGGGGTGATGGCCGCGACGGAGCTTGGCGCGCGGCTCGGGGTCGCGCGGGCCATCAGTTTCGACATGGGCGGCACATCCACCGACGTTTGTCTTTTGCCCGCGGCGACGACCCGCGAGACGCTGGTCGCCGGCCTGCCGGTGGCGGTTCCGGTGCTCGACGTTCACACCGTAGGCGCGGGCGGCGGTTCGATGGCGCGCCTGGACGCGGGCGGCGCGCTGCGCGTGGGCCCGGAAAGCGCTGCCGCAGACCCCGGACCGATCTGCTATGGCCGCGGCACGCTTCCGACCGTGACCGACGCACACGTGATTCTCGGGCGGCTCGATCCGGATTATTTCCTCGGCGGTGAATTCCGCCTTGATCGTCGGGCGGCGGAAGACGGTTTCCGAAGCTTCATCGCGGCGCATACCCGCCGGCGCGGCAAGGCCGTCTTCAAGAATCCCGCCGAGCTCGCCCTGGGCGTGGTGCGCGTTGCCAATGCCACGATGGAGCGGGCGCTGCGGGTTATCTCGGTCGAGCGTGGGCGCGACCCGCGCGACTACACCTTGATTTGCTTTGGCGGCGCGGGGGGGCTCCACGCGGCGGACCTGGCCCGCGAAATCCCGGAGCGTTTTCGGCGCTCGGCATTCTCACCTCCAACATCGTTCGCGATGCTTCCGAAACGCTCCTCGTGCCGGTTCCCGGCCGCCACTCGCCAGAGGTCGAGCCATTTTACACGTGGCTCGAGCGCCGCTTCGAAAGGCTCGAACAGGCGGTCCGCCGCCAGCTTGCCCACGACGGCTTGGACGCCCGGAGGGCGGCTTCCGAGCGGCAGATTGATGTCCGTTACTCCGGACAATCATACGAGCTGACGGTTCCATTCACGGCGGATTTCGAGCGGCAATTTGAAATGGAGCACGAGCGCGCGCACGGCACCATCCACGCCGGGCGCCCGACGGAAGTCGTCACGCTACGCGCGCGGCTGACGATTCCCGTCGCTCAGCCTCGCTTTCGCCCGGCACGGCTCCACTTGCGCGCGCGGTTGCCAAAACCGTTGCGCCTCGAATCCGTGTGGTTCGAAAAGGGACCGCGCTTGACTCGGTTTTACTTGCGGGAATCGCTCGAAGCGGGAACAAGGTTGCCCGGGCCCGCGGTCATTCTCGAGTACAGCTCCACCACGGTCGTCCCGCCCGGCTTCCAATGCCGCCTGGACCCACATCTGAACTTGCGCCTGGAGCAATCCAGTGAAAATTGACGCCGCGGAACTCGAAATTTTCAAGAACCTCCTGCACTCGGTGGCCGAGGAAATGGGCGCGGCGCTTCGGCGGTCGGCGTTTTCCGCGAACATCAAAGAACGGCGCGACTATTCCTGCGCCGTCTTCGATGGCCGCGGGCGTGCCGTGGCCATGGGCGACCACATGCCCGTTCACCTCGGCTCGATGCCGATGTCCGTCGCGGCCGCGCGCGAGCGGCTCGAACTTCGCGCGGGCGACATTGCCATGCTGAACGATCCCTACGCCGGAGGAACGCACCTCCCCGACATCACGCTGCTCATGCCGGTGGGAGCCGGCGGTCGAAGCGGCCGTCCGAAAGGCCAAGGCGCGATGTTTTACGTGGCGAATCGCGCGCATCACGCCGACGTTGGCGGCGCGAGCCCCGCTTCGATGGGTCTCGCCCGCGAGGTGTTCGAGGAAGGCTTGCGCATCCCGCCCGTCCTGCTCGCGCGCGGCGGAAAGCTCCAAGCCGACGCGCTCGCCTTGGTCCTCGCCAACGTGCGCACGCCCGAGGAGCGTCAGGGCGATCTGACCGCACAGGTCGCAGCTTGCAGGCTCGGCGAGCGGCGGCTCGAAGAGCTGGCGGGAAAATACGGCTTGCCCAAGGTCGAGTTCTATCTCGACACGCTCCAGCGCTACTCGGCGTCGCTGATGGAGACGGCGCTCGAAGCGATTCCCCGCGGGACTTACACCGCGGAAGATTCTCTCGATGACGACGGTTTCGGCTCGGGGCCCATTCGTTTGCGCGTGACGATTCAAATCCGGGGCCGGCGCGCCCTCGTGGACTTTCAAGGAACCTCGCCGGCCGTTGGCGGCCCTGTCAACGCGGTGCTCGCCGTGACGGCCTCTGCGGTTTTTTACGTTTTCCGGTGTCTTCTCGGCGAAGACGTTCCTGCTTCGGCGGGCCTGATGGCCCCGATCGAGGTACGCGCGCCCGAGGGAACGGTGGTCAACGCGCGGCCGCCCGCCGCCGTCGCCGCCGGCAACGTCGAGACCTCGCAGCGGATCGTGGACGTGCTGCTGCGCGCGCTCGCCAAGGCGCTTCCCGGCCGCATTCCCGCCGCGAGCTCCGGCACGATGAACAATCTCTCCTTCGGCGGGACTCATCCCGGCACCGCAAGGCCGTTTACTTATTACGAGACCATTGCGGGAGGCATGGGCGCGCGGCCCACGGCGGGCGGTTTGAATGGTATCCATACACACATGACGAATTCTCTCAACACCCCGATCGAAGCGCTGGAGTCCGCCTACCCGGTGCGCGTCCGCCGCTATTCCCTGCGGCCGGGCTCGGGAGGCGCGGGGCGGTTTCGCGGCGGCGACGGCATCATCCGCGAATTTGAGTTCCTTACCCAGGTCCGCGGGAGTATTCTTTCAGACCGCCGCCGCACGCGCCCCTACGGACTGGCGGGCGGGAAACCCGGCCGCGCCGGAAAAAACCTGCTGCGCCTGCCCGGCGGCCGAACGATGCGGCTGGCCGGGAAAGCGCTATTCGACTTGCCGGCCGGAAGCATTTTGCGAATTGAGTCTCCCGGCGGCGGGGGATGGGGGAAGGCAAAGTAGAAGGCAGAAGACAGAAGTCAGAAGCCGCGTTAAACGAGAGTCGGTGGGCGGAGAGAGTTGAGAGTTTAAAGTTGAAAGTTGAGAGTTGAAGGTGCGGAGTTGGCAGTTCGGGGTTGGGAGGTCGAGGTTTGGAGTTCGGAGTTTGGAGTGCAGAGTGGCCGGAGTCCGGAATAAACAATTTGAATTCAGAATTATGAGTTATAAATTACTCATTCGTTATCTCCAATTCGATGTTAAGAGTCTGACTCCTGACTTTCGACTCTCGACCCTGGACTCTTGACTTCTGGCTTCCGGCTTCTGACTCCTGACTCCTGGCTTCTGACTCCTGACTTCTGATTTCTGATTTTCCAAGGAGGTCTCATGGAACCCGTGAATCGTCGCGCTTTTATGAAGACCGTCGCCGGTGCGGCGGCGGTGGCTGCCTCGGATGTTGACGCGCACGCGGCGGAAGGCTCCGGTCCCGTGTTTCTCTCCACGTGGGAGCACGGCAAGCCCGCGAACGAGCGCGCCGCGGAAGTTTTCAAATCCGGCGGGACGCTGCTCGACTCGATCGAAAAAGGCATCAACGTGCCGGAAAGCGACCCGAACGTGACGAGCGTGGGTTACGGCGGCCTGCCGAACGAAGAGGGCGTGGTGGAGCTGGACGCCGCCATTATGGACGGCACGCGGCATCGCGCGGGCTCCGTGGCGAGCCTCCACAGCATCAAAAATCCGATTTCCGTCGCGCGGCAAGTCCTGGAAAAAACCAAGCACACCACGCTGGCCGGCGAGGGAGCGTTTCGCTTCGCGCTCGGTGTGGGGTTCAAACCCGAGCAACTGCTGACGCCGGAAAGCCTGAAGCGGTGGCTCGAGTGGAAGGCCAAGCCCGACCATGAATCATTCTGGCTCAGCGCCTCGAACCACGACACGATCGGCATGGTCGGAACCGACGGCAAGGGGCACGTCGTCTCCGGTTGCTCGACATCGGGCCTGGCGTGGAAAATTCCCGGCCGCGTGGGCGACTCGCCGCTGGTGGGCTGCGGCGTCTATGCCAATGACAACGTCGGCGCGGCCAGCGCCACCGGCGACGGCGACCTGATGACCAACTATTGCACCAGCGTCTCC
>QHZO01000026.1:24159-31677 GCA_003224695.1 Acidobacteriota bacterium | reverse complement strand
GGCAGGAACATCCACGCCAGCACTGCCGCTACAAGAACCGCCAGCACGACTCCATTCCAGTGGTAATAGGTTGGCGGCTCGGAAAACAATGTGATCAGCGGCTCAATCGCCGGAGCGCAAAAAGCCGCCGCAACGTAAGCCAAGATGTTATCGCGGAAGAACAGCGCGATGACTGCGACGGTCAAGACTACAGCTATGGTCGAGGAGGCCCAACCCAGAAAGAACTCGGCCGCCGAGTGCGCGCTTGACGGACCGAGATTGACCAGGAAAAGCAGCCCCAGCGGCCACATCCACCAGGGCCGGACCTGAAAGCCTTTTCGCACAAGATAAATCAGCAGCCCCGCGAGCGCCGGCATCAGAATGGCATTTTGAATCGAGTGGAGGAATAACGCTCCCCCGGGAAATATTCCATCCAGGCCCGGCGGCAACAGCCCGACATTGACGGGCGCGATGGTGTGAAAATGGTTCGAGACGATCGTGAACACGCGGCCGAGAGCCGCCGTGCCCGCAAGCCACAGGGCGACCGCCGCCACGGCGTCGCGCCTCCAAACGCGCCGCGACGCGCCCTCGAGGATTCGCCACGCCTCCGGATAAAAACTTGTTGCCAGCCCCGCCAGCAACCATACGACCACGCCGCCAAGGAGCGCAAGCACGAATAAGCCCACGGCCAGTTCCGCCCAAAACGCGGCGAGCGGAATGGAAGTCTTATAGTGCTCGGCCAGGACGGGCAGTTCATCGAGCTCGCCGAGGAGCATGACCACAAAGAACACCGCTCCCACCGCCAGGGAGCGCCGCCAGCGAATCGCCCGGGCCCTGACCTGAACGACAAACAGAAAGATGAGCACGCCAGCGATTGACCCGCCCACCAGAACGCGCAATCCGATCATCACCCAATCAAAAAGCGAAGTAGCCTCGCGGGCTCGCTGCCACTCTTCCGGCAGCTTGAAATAGGAGTTGAATCCCGTGACCTCGCCGCCGGCGATCTTCACTTCAAGGCGCAGCTTCGCGTCACCCACATTCAGCGGATCCCCCGGCTTCGCTTGCCAGGTAACGGCATAGTGCTGGAGTTTCTGGGGCTGCTTCGCCTCGAGGCCCTGCAATTCGAACTTCGAGAGATCGGTGCCGCGCGCGGCCAGAAAGGACGCGGCCAGCGCTTTGGCCTGGTCGGCCGCGACGCTCGGCCCGGCGACCCCTTCGTCCATCAGGTGTTCGGTGGAATAAACCTGGCGCGCGTCGGCGTCCACGAACGCGCGGTATTCTTCCTTTTCCAGCGGCCGGTAATAGCGGACCTCCCAGAGCAGCCGCTTCGAGGCTTGCCGGTAAATGCGGTCCGATTCCTCGACGCTCCGGCGTTCGAGAAGGTAGCGAAGCGAAAGCGTATCCACCTCCTGGTCGAGCCAGGCGGCATGGCGATAGGGCGCCAAGTTCACGCCCTGCGACTTGAAATATTCTTCGGCGAGGCGGATGGCTCGAGCGCGGGTCGTGCCGAGTTTAATGCCCTTCCCGAATTCATAAGCGGGGACGAAGGCGATGGCGACGAGAATCACGACGAGCGCCGCGGCGGTCCATAGGCGCGAAAGCGGAAGCGGCTGATACCGAAGCGCGGCTGCGGGCTCAGCGGGCTTCTCTTCGGCGCGCCGCCGTGAAATTCCGGCGCTCGCATTGGTCAGCGGCCCCTCATCCGCGAACTTTCCGCTGCGCCAATACGAGACCAGCGCCACGACGAGCGGAACCAGCATGATGCCCGCGGTCACGCCGCCCGAAGCCATCAGGTAGTGGTTCCCGGATCGCAGCAGCAGGAAGGCGGTGTAAAGGGCGTCCACGGAATAGTGCCAGATCATCGTCGCGACGATTCCGAATCGCAGCATGATGAAGCCGATGATGATGCCGCCCAGGCCCACCTCCAGCCCGCGAATGAAAAACGGCTGGTTGGGGTAGCCGGAATGAAGGAACGACCACATGAATGCCGCGAGAAATATTCCCGCCGACCGGGAGCCGAGCAACCGGCCGAGAAATGGGATGGCGAACGCCCGGAATTGCGTCTCCTCGGACACGGCGGGGATGAATCCCATGAACAGCACCCAAACCCACGGCCAACGGGTATTGAGCAGGTCCGAGTACTGGATGTCGGCGGGCGCCCAGGCGCCAAGCCTGTTCGCGACGAGATAAAAGATGGTCTGATAGGCGAAGAAAAAAAACGTCAACGTCAGGCCGACGACGTTGGCCATAAAAAACGCGCGCGAGCGCACGCCCTGCCACGTGAACGTCTTGCGGAGGGATTGAAGGCGCGGAAAATCTTCGCGATAGACCGGCTCGGAGCTCGCCGCGAGAAGCAGAATCCATACACCCAGGCCAAGCGCTGAAAGGCCGCTCTCGACGAAATATTTGGCGAGGAAGCCCGAATAAGGATCGCGCGTGTGGTAGGAGAATTTGGCCAGCGAAAAATCATTGAGCTGGCCGAGGAAATAAAGCACCACCGCGACCAGGCCGAATGCCGCGGCCATGCGCATCGGGGCGTCATGGTCGCGCAGACGAAGGACCAGGACGCCTCCCATAGCCAAGCTCAGCAGCACCCAAAACACCTCTGCGACCACTTGAGCTACATCGTTTTTCGAGCGCAAGTCCTCGTAGTCGCGGCTCCACTGCTCGGGAACTTCCAGGTATTCGCGGTAGCCGTTCACCTGGTCGCCGGCCACTTCCACCTGGACGCGCCAGCTCCCCTCGCCCAGGGCGAGACCCTTCTGTTTCCAGGTGAACGTCAGGTCGGTGCGGGCCTTGCGTTTTTCGGTCCGGCTTTCGACAAAATCGAGCGAGGCGAGGTCCCGATGCATTACCTCCGCCAGAAATTTCTCCGCGATGGCCCGCGCCGCGGCTTCCTCCAGGCTCGCACCGGCGGCGTCTTCCGGAATCCTATGTTCGTACCCGACGATCTGGCCGCTCGGGGCCACATCCACGCGGTATTCTTCGATTTGTTGCGGCTTGAACCAGCGATGCGACCATCGCCACAGGTGTACGGGGCCGTTGGTCAGCGCGTCGAGCCGCTCCAGGCCCTGGGTGCGCTCGAGATAGACCTTTGCCTGGTCATCGAAACCGAAAACCGCGGCGTGGAGGTAGCCCTCAGGCTTGGCGCCGCGCGCCAAAATAAAATCCCGCGCCAACGGTTCCGAATCGTCGCGGGTCACATGGAAGGCGATCGAGGCTTCCGGGAAGGCGCGCCGAAAATACTTGATGCCAACGGCCAGCGAAGCGGCGGCGACGAGCAACCCGGCCGCGATGATTCGGAAATCACGCCCGGTCAGTTTGATCGGCATGGAGTCCTGTGAGGCAGGAGCAAGCGCCCGCCACGAACCTCGGCGCCCTCCCGAGAGGCATTAACAGGATGCTGAAAAACCCGTGTGGAATGTCATTCCGAGGAGTCCGTAAGCCCACGGACGACGAGGAATCCCCGCCCGCGCAGGCAGGCCGCAAGGCCTTTGTTTTCAGAGCGAGATTCCTCCTCTTCGCTCCGCTCAAGGTCGGAATGACAGCGTTCGAAATCGTTGTTCAGCATCCTGTTTAGACGCGCGCCCGCGCGCGTCGCGCGCCGGGCCGAGCCATTTAACCATAACCCAGGCGGCCATGCCCGTCGAATAGTAATCGGGAATGCGCTCGACCCGCGAGTAATGGCGGGATTCGTAGAAGGCCAGCGCGGCGGAATTATTTTCGCCGGCCTCGAGGTACACCAGCCGGCAATGCTCTAGGCGCGCCCAGTTCTCCGACGCCTCCATCAGAGCCCCGCCCACGCCCGCTCGCCGCCGGCCCTCCACCACGTCCACGGTGACGATGTGCGCCGCGCCATGCGGTTGCCGGTCCGCCACCAGGAAGCCCGCGATCTCGCCTTGCTCTTCCGCCACCCAGGTCCGAGCGCCCTTCATGCGGATGAACCGCTCCAGCTCTTTCCGGGAATAGGATATTCCAGGGGGGAAACACGCCTGATCAATTTCATGGAGCTTGGGAAGGTCGGCGCGGCGGTAGGGTCGAACGATCATTAACGGCGGCCCCCAAGCGCCTCGTCTGTAGCGGCGATCCGTCAGCCGACGGACTCGCCGAGTTGACGAAGGGAATGGCGGCGAGACACAGCTCGCCGCTACAGACGAAGTTACAACAGCCCGGTTTCGTGAAACCAGGCCTCGGTGCGCCCCATCCCCTCGCGCAAATCCACCCGCGGCCGGTAGCCGAGCGCTTCCTCGATGTGCGTCTCGCGGTAAACAGCCTGCGCGGCCATGAAGCCAAGCGCTTCGGCGGGCACGCGAGAGCTTTCGCGCTTGATGGCCGCGATCAGGTTCCGGTAGCGCGCCCAAATCTTCGCGGTGCGCATCGAAATGGACGGCAGCCTCTTGGTCACGCCCGCCATCCGCGCAAAGGCCATGAAGAACTCGCACCAAGTGACCGCGCCGTCGTTCACGATGAAGGCGTCGCCGGCGGCTTTGTCGCTTTCGAGGGCCAGAATTACGGCGTCTACGAGGTTGTCAATATAAACGTAATTCAGCAGCCCTTGCCCTTCGTCCACGAGAAAATATTTTCCCCTCTGGATGCGCTTCAAGGGAATCACGCTCCAGTGCGTCGAGCCCGGCCCATACACGGCCGAGGGCCGGAGGATGGTCACGGGCAGGCCGCGCTCGCGGCCGTAGCGCTCGACGGCGACTTCGGCGTCGTATTTCGAGTCGGCGTACGGGTCTCCACTCGTCCCGCGCGGGGACCGGTCAGTGATTTCGCCTTCGGCGGGCATACCGAATACGGCAATACTCGACAGGTGCACGACGCGCTGGACGCGGGCGCGCGCGGCCGCCCAAAGAATGTTCTCCGTCCCGCGGCGGTTCGCCTCGACGAACGCTTCCCGTCTCGGGACGGAGGACACCTGCGCCGCGGCATGAATCACCGACGCCGCTCCTTCCACCGCCCGCTCGAGCGAATTCATCTCACCCAGGTCGCCCGGAACGGCTTCGGCGCCGAGCTTCACCAAATCTTCCGCCCGTCGCGGGTCGCGGACGAGCACTCGCACGCGAGCGCGCTCCGAACTGAGCAGGCGCCGGGCGATGTGCCCGCCGATAAATCCCGTCGCGCCCGTGACCAGAACGGCTTGTCCCGATCTTTCCATGTGAATATATCGTGCTGTAGCGGCGAGCTGCGTCACGCCGCCAGTAGGGCACGGCGCGCCGTCCGTAGAGGCACGGCGCGCCGTGCCCCTACGAACTCTGCTGCGGCGAATCCGCCGCGCGGCGAGACGCAGCTCGCCGCTACAGGTTGCTAAGCAGGGCGTCTATTTCGTCCTCCGTATTGTAAAGATAAGGCGAAACGCGAATCATGTCGTGGCGCAGGCTGACGGCGAAATGCCGCGCTCTAAGCCGCTCGTGGAGCTTCCGCGTGGCTTCGGGCGATTCGGCTTGGAAGCACAAGATGGTGGATTGGTGAGCGGGTTCGGCGGCGGCCGACAATTGAAACCCGCGAGCGCGGAGCCCTTCGGCCAGCCGGTCGAGCAGGCGGCGGCAATGCGCGGTGACGGTCTTCACGCCCACGCTTTGGATGAACTCGAGGGACGCCTCGAGGGCATAGAGGTTCAGGAAATTTGCCGTGTCGGGAACGTCGAAAATCTCCGCGCTCGGCGGAAGATGGAACTCATCCACGGGAAGCGAGTCAAAGTCCGCGCTGCCTTCGACCGTCAGCCAGTTGACCGTTTGGAGGTCCAGGCGGTCGCGGAGCCCCGGCGCGAGGTAAGCAAACCCCGTGGCGTAAGGGCCGAGCAGCCACTTGTAGGCGGCGACGGCCACGGCATCCGCCGAGACTTTGGCGGCGTCGAATTCCATCGCGCCGACGCCTTGCGTGGCGTCCACCACAAAGACCGCGCCGGCGCGGTGCGCCAGCTCGCCGAATGCCGCCACATCAATCCGCGCGCCCGTTGTATAGCTGACCCAATCGAGCGCCAGAACCTTCGAGCGCCGCGTCAAAAGGGGAGCGATGTCATCAGGCCGCGGGCACGTGTCCGCGGGCCTCGCCACCTTGACTTCCACGCCCTGCCGCCGCAGATGAAGCCAGGTGAATAAATTGGAAGGGAAATTTCCGCCCGCCAGCACCACTTCATCGCCCGCTTGAAATTCCAGGCCGTTCGCCACCGCGGCGATGCCCTGGGTGGCGCTATTGGTCAGCGCAATATCGGCGGGAGCGGCGCCCACGAGCGGGGCGAGGCGGGCCCGCACCGACCGTGTGATGTCGAAGAAGTGGTGCGCCTCCATCTTGGCGGGATTCCGTTTCAGCTCGATCGCCTGCTCGATGCGCCGCACGGCCGAACGCGGGAAGGGGCCGTGATACGCGCAGTCGAGGAAAATGACGGGGGCGAAGTCAAAGAACTCCCCGCGGTAGTCGGCCATAGAGTTCCAGGAAGGCGCCTACTTTCGCTCCGCCTCGTTGACGCTGTCCATGAGATGCTTTACCACCGCCTGCGCCGTGGTGTTCACCGCGTTGCCGAGCGGAGGAGGATTGTAAGGCTGGTGAATAATGTCCTGCCAGATGGGCGAGCCCGTCCGGCGGTCCGAGATAAAAATTTCGGTGTGGACATCCTTGAGGTGACGAGAATCAAAGCAGGTGCCCCGCAGCAACGCGTCGGCTTCGTCGCGCTTGGCGGTGACCCGGATGTGGCCCGCCTTGGCAAACGCCTCGGTCAACAGATCTCCCAATTTATTGTCAATCCGCTCGATGAACAGGGCTCGAACGCGCAGCAGCCGGCGCGGGTCATTGATGGTCGAGTTGTGCGGGCCGAAAAGTGTGGGAGCTTCCCCGGGCTCAGGCCCGAGCGTTGGGCGGCTCTGCGGCCTTTCGGGGGGATTGCTTTCCTGTGCCACCGCGGCGCTTCCCTCGACCAGCACGGCGGCGAGAAATAGCACAAGAAACTTCATCCCGGCTTCCTCCTTCCAACCCACGCGTCAGACAGGCTCTCAATTCTGGGAGAACGGACCCCGGCTGAGCATGCGAGCTTTCCCTCGAAAAGGGCGGGGAAATGATCATTCTGAGCTGGATGCCCGCCTTCGCGGGCATGACGAACTCCCCCTTGGTCATTCCCGCGTAAGCGGGAATCCAGTGCCGAGGGCTTGGAGGGCTAACGCCCGGCCCTCATCGGCCTCGCTTGATCTTTCATTTGCTGCCGTTCGTCCCTCTGTTTTTCCCTAAGCTCCCGCCTCGCGCGCGCCATCTGGTGCTTGATCGCCACGCGCTGGGCGCGCGGGATGTTCGTCCTTCGCATGCTGGCCTTCTGCGCGGCTTGACTGAACTTCAGCGCCCGCCAATCTGCCTTCTGGCGGGTCTTCAATTGTTGCATCTGAGAAAGCTGAATCTGCCTGGCCCCGAGGCCCATCGGGCACACCAGAAGCGCCCAACCTAATCCCAACGTCAATAAGACTCTTCGCATCTCGCCTCCCGGCAGCTGACTTCGCCGCCCCATCAAGGTTTCGATTTGAACCCGCGCGCGGGCCCCCTCCCGCAATTGTA
>QHZO01000026.1:0-24114 GCA_003224695.1 Acidobacteriota bacterium | reverse complement strand
GGCGCGCCCCTGGCCGTCCACCAGCGGGTAAAACGACGAGGCGTTCGGAACCGTCCGAAGCGCCAGAAACGATCCGTCCGTGGACCCGTTTTCCCAACCCGACAAGATAGCGGCCTGAATCTTCCGCCATCTCGAGTCCACTCCGAGCGGGCCGTCGGAGGGGAAAGGCAGGTCGACGATGGCATGCTCCTCCGCGCTTCCCGGCCCGGCCGCGAAGCTCGCCACGCTCAGGAATTGATAGAGGTTCAGAAGGCCCATTCCGTTGAGGCTTGGCGACAAGCGGTAGATTCGGCCGTTCACTCTCATGCGGTCGCCGGGCAGCCAAAAATCCCCGAGGCGCGCCCCGGAAGGCAGCCAAATGACCAGGTGACTTAGGGCCGTGCCGGGCCGGTCATCGAAGGGCGCAGGTTCAGTTCGCGTCTCGCCGGTGACATCCACAATCAGCGTCACACGGTCGCCCGTGAGCGCGACCATCCCCGCTCTTAGCAACGTCAGGATACTAAGTAAGCAAAGCGCCAACAAGCTCGCGCCAACGTAAACCCCTTGCCGAGGACGGCGCGCGGCGGGCGGTCCCAGACGAGCAGGATGTTTGCGAATTGAAAATCGAAATACCCGAGCCCGAGGAAAGCGCCAGCGGCGAGCGCCCTCAGCGTTTTGACCAGGGCGGGCCGGCCGCCGTCGAGCGCCAGCAGCACGAGCGAGCGCAAAGCCAGCCCCGCGAAGAGCCCTAAGGTCACCGCCAGGCTCAAGTTAAAAAGAAAATTTTGCAATCCCGCGATGTGGCCCCTCTCGATGCCAAGCTCCATGCACGAATTCTAGCATGAGGCCCGCAGCCCTGTAGCGGCGAGCTGCGTCTCGCCGCGATTCGCGCATTCGAAAAGGCGATGCGCAGGTTGCCGCAGGGCACAGTTCGGCGAGGCGCAGTTCGCCGCTACAGCAGAGCTGGTTTTTGCGCGCCGAGGTGGAGCAGGCGCATTTGGGCTCGACAAGGCCGATTGTGCTCCCTCGAAGCATGTGGTATCTTCAAGATATTGTGGCCGCACAGACATTACTTTCGAGAATCAAAAACACGGGCGTGCAAAAAATCGGCAGGACCCCAGTGGTCGTTTTGCCGTTGAAGATGTGGCAGGAGATCGAGGATTGCCTGGAAGACCTGGAAATCGAACAATCTCGCCGTTTAGCCGGGAAAATTTCCGCTGCTCGTCGAGAAAAGAAGATTTATAACGCCGCCCAGGTAAGAAGGCTCGCTGGTCTTTAGCCGCTCATGACTTACTGCTTCAAGCCGAGCGCGCTACAAGACCTCAGAAAACTCCCCAAGTCGCTCCGAAAACGAATTCTCCTTAAGCTCGACTTCTTTTGCGCTTCGCAGAACCCTCTCAAGTTTGCAAAGCCGATGAAAGACAACCGGTTCGGCCAGTATCGTTTTCGGATCGGCGATTACCGCATCATTTTCGATTTAGATCCAAACACCGAGGAAGTTATCGTGCTCGCTGTGGGCCACCGTAAGGATGTATATCGGTAGCCGTTGAGGGGTGAGTTCTTCCCGAGACGATTCGCCCGCAGATGTCCGACGGTATTGAGGCGGGTTCGAGACCCGCCGCAACGAATTTAGCGCAAGAAGCCACGGAAGCGCGAGGGTGAGACTGTGAAACCCGGAAAGATCGGGGAGGTTGTTTGTGCACCGAGGTGGCGGACGAGCACTTCGGCGAAGACGTCGCGGAAATCCGTGGTGAGCGCGAGGTCGCGGCCTTCGTTGAGCTGGTGGGGCTTGAGGCCCGGCCATTTGCCATAAACTTTTCCGCCTCGGACGTCGCCGCCCAGCACAAACATAACGTTCGCGTGGCCGTGGTCGGTGCCGCGATTCCCATTTTCGCGCGCCGTGCGACCGAACTCGGTCATGGTCAGGACGCAGACGTCGGCCATGCGGTCGCCGAGGTCAAGATGAAAAGCCGCCAGCGCGTCGCCGAATTCCTTGAGGCGCGCGGCAAGCTGCCCTTCCACGCCGCCTTCGTTGACATGGTAGTCCCAGCCGCCGACTTCGGCGAAGGCCACTTCCAGCCCCACGCCGGACTTAATCAACTGAGCGATTTGCTGGAGGTTTCTCCCCAGCGGCCCGCGAGGGTATTGAGCGCCATTCGCCGGAGCGTAATTCTCGACGCCGATTTTCTGGAGCGTCGAAACGGCGCCAAACATTTCATTCGCGGCGCTCGAAAGCATCGGGTCGGATGCGGAAGCGTACATGGCCTGGACCGTCCCGCCGAGTCGTTCGGCGTAAGACCCGCTGCCGCCCGGCAGGTGAAACGAGCGCAGGTCGTCGAGGGCGAGCGCGGGCGCCGCGCCTTGGAGCGTCCGCGGCATGCGCGGCCCAAACGCCACAGCGCGAAATGGCGTGGCATCGGCTTCCGGATCGGCCTGTAAATATCGGTTGAGCCAGCCGTCCTGGGTGGATTTCAATCCCGGCGTCGCCGATTCCATGTAGTCCTGGGCGTCAAAGTGCGAGCGGGAATTATCGGGCGAGCCGGCGGCCTCGACGATGGCCAGGCTCTTCGCGTCGTAAAGCGGCTTGAGCGCCGCGAGCGACGGGTGCAGTCCGAAAAAGCCGTCGAGGTCAATCGCCGTGCCCGCTCCGGGGCCGGTTTCGGGCCCGGTGGCGCTGGGCCTGGGAATGGCGATGGTCGGGCGCAGCGAATAATAATCGGGCTCGCCGTAAGGCACCACGATATTCAGCCCGTCAGCCGCGCCTCGCTGGAATATGGCCACCAGAATTTTCTTCTGCGCGCTCAACGTCGGCTGCTCGAGCGCGAACGCCGTGCGGCGAAGGAAGCTCGGAACAAAGCCGATGCCAAACAGACTCAGGCCCGCGGATTTGATGAAGTAGCGTCGCGATGAAGCCATGGTCAAACTCCTTGTAGCTGGTGTAAGGGTGTCAGGTGTCAGGTGTCAGGTGTCAGGTGCCAGAGGCAAGTTGTGCGTTCGGAGTTCGAAGTTGTGAGTTCGGAGTTCTCCGGCCTGAATCCAGTCTTCATACTTCATACTTCATACTTCAGACCTCTGTCTTCTGACTCCTAAATCCTGAATCCTGACTTGCCACTTGTCACTCGCCACTTGCCACTGTTTTTCATCACCTTCTCTGAAATTCCGGCGAAGCCAGCACCAGGCCCGCGAGCGTGGCCACTTCGCGCGGCTCGAGCGTTTGGCCGGCCTTCGGAATTCCCTTCCCCGCCTTTTCAAGAATCGCCGCGCGGGTTTCGGGATTGAGCGCCTCGCCTGTCAGGCGCCGCGCCAGGTCATCGAGCACGGCGCCCTCATCCGCATTTCCGTCGGAACCCGCTGCCGCGGGCCAACTCACTTGTGTTCCGGGGATGCGGTTGCCCGCCAGCCCCGCCGCAAAATTGATGCGCGTGAGAAGCGCCCCGGGATTGATCCACGTGCTGGCGCGATCCGGAAAGCCCGTGGGCGCCTGATACTGAAACATCGGCTGGCCCATGCGCGCGATCATTTGGATCAGCGGCAGTCCGGCGTCGGTCTGGCCGTCGGAGGCGCGCAGCGAGCTCGCCACAAGCTCCAGCGGCGATTTCACTTTCGACCGGAACGCCGCTTGGGAATAAAACTCCGGCGAAGTTAGAATCGTTTTGAGGACGCCGCGCACGTCCCCGCCGCTCTTGAGAAACGTTTTCGCCACCTGGTCCACGAACTCTGGAGGCGGGTCGTCCGAGACAAACCGCCGGCAAAGTTTGAGCGAGATGAAGTGAGCGGTGGCAGGGCTGCGCGCGAGGATGTGCAGAACTTCGATTCCGTCTTCCATGCCGTGCCCGCCTTTGATCTTGTGCCCGAGCACGATCTTCTTGCCGAAATCGTGCATGGGCGGCTTGAAGACGAACCCGCCGCCCTGCTGCGGCCGGTCAATCGTCCAGCCGGTCAGACAGCGCGCCACTTCGATGACGTCCTTCTGCGTGTAGCCGCCGTCCACGCCCAAGGTGTGCAGCTCCATCAATTCCCGGGCGTAATTCTCGTTCAAGCCGCGCCGGTTGATTTTCTGCGGCTTGCGCGCGCCCTCGGGCATGGGCCGCCGCGGACGAGCAACTCCAAATGGGCCGCGACGCGGATAGCCGAACGGCCCGTAAGCCGGCCGCGTCGCGCGCGCGCGATGGCGCTCCGGATGTTGCTGAGGATAGGAGTCGGGTGAGGCGCTCAGCCAGTTGTCGAGATAGAAGAGCATGGCGGAACTTTTGGCTGTCGCCGCCAGCAGGTCTTCGAATTTCCCGAGCGCGCGCGGTCGGATGGTGTCGCGCTCGAAGGAGGTGGTCAGCCAGCGGTCCGCGCCCTTGAAGGCAAAAATGTTGAAATGGTTCATCCAGAACTGCACCATGACTTCCTGGAGTTGACGCTGGCTGTAAACTGACCGAAGCACTTCTTCTTGAGCTAATTCCGTGATCACGCGCTGCGGCCCGGTCATCGGCGCGGGCTTTGTGGCCGTCATGGCAGGCTTCGCAGCTTCCATGGCCCCGGGCGTCTTTCGGACAAGGCCATTAGGGCGCTCAGTTCCTTGGCCGCGCTCGGCCTTCGCTGGCGCGGGCTTTGGGGCTGGATAGTTTTCGACGAGTTCTTCCGAATTCATTTGCAGTGTCGGCAGCGCCGCGACTTTCGCTTCGACGGCCGAATCGTCAATCCGCTCGGGATGGAGTTGCTCTTCAAGGTAGGCGTTAAGGCCCCTCTGTCGAATGCGTTCGAGGTCGCCCGGCCGTGGCCCAAACGTGATGCGGTCGAGAAGTTGTAAAGCTTTCTCATCGTCGTTCAGTGGCACGCGCCAATTGGCGACTTCGAAAACCGCCGTGGGTACTTTCTTGGCGCCACCACCCAAGGTGACGGCCGGAGGCGCCAGAAGGGTTGCGACCATCAAGGCGAGCAGCCACACCGCCAGAATTTCTTCGGCTCGCCGAACTGTGCTTCTCAATCGCCTCAAATTGAGCATGTTCCCGCCCAAGGCGGCTTTCGGTAGTGCCTTTTAGATGTAGCGCCGGGCTTCAGCCCGGCATCTGCCCCGACGAATCGGGGCGATACGCTCAAGCATCTGCCGCCCTGAAGGGCGGCGCTACTCAAACCTTAGGACACCACCCGGCTTTCGGCGCCATTGCTATTTTACCCCCATCTTCGCGCAAAAGTTGCGGAACAGGACATCGGCGCGCTCGACCGCCGCTCAGTGACCAAGGTGCGGATCATGGAGTGCGGTAGCTTGCTCCCGGTTTGGACAGCGGCGGCGGGCCGCCGCACTCCAAAACCGCCGCGCGTAGAGCTGCGCCACAAAATAAGAACGTCACTTCATTTTGCGTTCTTAAGCAGGTTCTGCCACTTGGGGCTTGACGCCGACGTGAAAACGTAGAGGGGATAAAGTTCGCGGAATATGTTTCGAACCTCGCCGGCGAAAGCGGGCGAGCCAAGACCCCGCGCGTTCGGCTTGAAGAGCTTGCGAACGATCCACGCCTGGAGCGTCTGCCAGTCCTCGGGCCGCCTCGGGAGCCCCGGATGCGTCGTCCATTCGCCTTTTTCCTGCCGGTGCCAGTAGGTCTCGAATCGAGCTGGCGCGACGATTTGACGAAGCAGCCGATCGAAGATGGCGGGATGGCTTCGAAGCCGCTCGCGAAAAACTGTGGCGAGAGCCGAGGTGTCGTTTTTCTTGCCCTCGCCGTAAATCGAGAAGCCCACGGTCACGCAATCGGCGGAGAGACCCACGTAAAGGCGGCCCTCGTCGCCGCGCTCGCGCCGCCCATCGAAGACGTACAGGTAGTAATTGGACTTGTAAGGGGTCTTGTCTTTGCTGAAACGAATGTCGCGATTGATGCGTGAGAAGTTGCGGTTGGTTTTCCCACCCGTCTCGAAATTCGGATTGAGTTCGAGCAGGAAGGGTTCGAGTTCCGCCAGCAGGCCACGAAATGCGCCGGTGACGTACTGGTCGTAGCGAGCGCGATTGCGGTCGAACCAGGGTTTATTGTTGTTCTCGGCGAGCTCCCGAAAAAACACGTACGACTCCCTTGTGAATCCGTGAAACGTGTTCGGAGTGACTTTCTCCGTTGCCTTCATAGTGTTCGCCGGACATTATAGCCGTTTCAGCCTGTAAGGAGATATGTGGGCGGCACAGTCATTCCCGCGAAAGCGGGAATACATATCGCAAGTCTTTGCAAATGGGCTGCGGACGGACTGGATTCCCGCCTTCGCGGGAATGACTGCGCCTTATAGTTCTAAGCCGGGTGCCGAAGGCACCCGGAACCTCATCAATGAAGTGAATCCCGTGTCTGGGACTCGACAGAAGATCTCCGAAGCGGTAAAACAGCCGACGGAGAAAACGCCTCGCCCCGCTACGAATATCTGCGCCAGACGCTTGACGACCCCTCCAAGAGTTTCGAGCGGGGCGGGACGTTCGGACCGGAAACGCACACTCAGATGTCGTCATGCCGATGACTCTCCTATAAGGGCTGCGCGTGGTCCGAACCTGCGTCTCCTTGCATCTTTGCCGAGGAGGATAGCTATGGAAATACCTGTTGCAAGCCCCGAAGTCGTGGCCTGGGTGGGCCTGGACTGGGCCGACCAGCGCCATGAGGTTCGTCTTCAAGCCGTGGGTTCCGGCGCGTCGGAATCGTTCACGGTCGAACAGAAGCCCGAGGCCCTGCATGGTTGGATCGCTGAACTGCGCGCCCGCTTTCCGCAGGGCAAGGTGGCGCTGGCTCTGGA
Source organism: Acidobacteriota bacterium (assembly GCA_003224695.1). Lineage (GTDB taxonomy): Bacteria > Acidobacteriota > Terriglobia > UBA7540 > UBA7540 > Gp13-AA74. Next base: position 17,388 of record QHZO01000026.1, on the reverse strand, counting down.
GCAATCGCGCGGGGCGGTGATCTACGCGTTGATGAATTATGATTTTCTCCTGCTCTATCCGATCCCGCCCAAGAGCTTGGCGCGCTACCGCGAGGCCTTCGCTTCCAGTGGGGCCAAGAGCGACGCCCGCGATGCCGACCTGCTGCTGGAGCTGGTGCGCGCGCATCGCGACCGCCTGCGAGTGTGGCAACCCGACGACGCCCTGACCCGGCAACTGCGCCTGCTGGTCGAGCACCGGCGGCGGACCGTGGCCGATCGCACGCGCCTGACCAACCGCCTGACGGCGCTGCTGAAGACCTACTTTCCGCAGGCCCTGGACTGGGCGGGAGACTTGCACAACCCGGTGGCCTGCCAGTTTCTGCGCGCCTGGCCCACGCTGGAGGCGGTCGAAGGCGCGAGCCGCTCCGAGTTGCGCCGCTTCTTTCACGAGCATCGCCGGCTTTCGGCGGAAGGGCTCCAGCAGCTGTTCCAGGAGATCGACCACGCCCAGCCGCTCACCCGCGACCCTGCCTTGGTCGAGGCCTCGGCCCTGATGGCCCAGACGCTGGCGGCGCAACTGGAGGCGGTGATCGCCGCTCTAGAGCGTTTTGATCAGGCCTTGGGAGGACTCTTCGGCCAGCACCCCGACCGGGAACTCTTTGACAGCCTGCCGGGCGCCGGAGCGGCGCTGGGCCCGCGCCTGGGTGCGGCCTTCGGCACCGACCGCCACCGCTACCAGAGCGCCGAAGAACTCCAGCAGTTCTCCGGCGTCGCTCCGGTCACCGAATCCAGCGGCAAGACGCACTGGGTGCACTGGCGGATGGCTTGCCCCAAATTCCTGCGCCAAACCTTTCACGAATTCGCCTCCTGCTCTCTGAAAAAGTCGCTCTGGGCTCGCGCCTACTACGAACAGCGGCGACGGGGCGGCGCCTCTCACCACGCCGCTGTCCGCGCCCTGGCCTACAAATGGATTCGCATTCTCTATCGCTGCTGGAAAACCCGCACGCCGTATGACGAGTCCGTTTACCTCCAGGCCCTCAAACGCCGCCGCTCTCCGGTCTGGCTCGCGGTAGGCACGCTGTCCATCCAGGAGGCTCATGCATAGACCATGCGTAAAAAAAACTTGACCCAAACAACTCAGATGTCTTGGAGCGCCGATGACTGGCAAATGACACCAGTGCCGGGGATGAGAATTGGTTAATGTAAATAGTCCAGACGGTCTAACATCAATCGGTCGCAGCACATTCCCCCTAGACTTCCGCCCGCCGCTGAGTCATATTGATTCAGGTTTGGAATGTTTATTCTTAAATTCAAAATCCAAAGCGCGCGTTCGTGGCCAAAGGGAAAACGATGTCCCGATTAAAAGAAAGGCTTGCGACCGAAATTCCGGTTCTGCGTGAAGAAGCTCGCCAACTGGTCAAAGACCATGGCACCACCGTAATCTCGGAAGTGACGGTGGCGCAGGCGTTCGGCGGCATGCGAGGCGTCAAAGGCTTCGTATGCGACACCTCGGTGGTGGACCCCGAGAAGGGCGTGATCATCCGCGGCATTCCCGTACATGACTTGGCCCAGCGGCTGCCGGAAGAGGTGTTTTATCTGATGGTCACAGGCGAGCTTCCGGACCCTGAGTCGCTCGCCTCCCTACAAAACGACCTGCGCCGGCGCGCCCATGTGCCCGAGTATATCTGGGATGTGCTCAAGGCCATGCCGCGCGATGCGCATCCCATGACCATGTTTGCCGCGGCCATCCTGGTGATGGAGCGGGAATCCGAATTCCGGCGCCGTTACGCGGAGGGCCTGCCCAAAGACGAGTACTGGATCCCGACGCTCGAAGACGCGCTGCAATTGCTCGCCAAACTCCCCGCCATCGCGGCGGGCATTTACCGCATCCGCTTCCGCAAAGGCGAGCCGCTCCTTTCAGACGCCAGCCTCGATTGGGGCGGCGACTACGCGCAGATGCTCGGTTTGCCGGACCCAACCGGCGAATTCGCCAACTTCATGCGCCTCTTCTTGACGCTCCACTGTGACCACGAGGGCGGCAATGTCAGCGCCTTCACAACGCATACGGTCGGCTCCGCCCTTTCGGACCCCTACTATGCGGTCTCCGCGGGGATGAGCGGGCTCGCCGGCCCTCTGCACGGCCTTGCCAACCAGGAGGTCCTGCACTTCGTCCTCTCGATCCACGACCGCTACAAAGGCGCCCCTTCCGATGACCAGCTTCGGCAGTTCGTGCTGGAAACTTTGCATGATGGTCGCGTCGTTCCGGGCTACGGCCACGCCGTGCTCCGGGTTACCGACCCGCGCTTTACAGCCGTTCACCAGTTCGGAGCGCGAGTCGCCGCCGAAGATGACGTTTTTCGCATCGTGGACCGGCTCGCGGTCATCGTTCCAGCCATCCTCAAAGAGCAACACAAGGTCAAAGACCCCTGGCCAAACGTGGATGCCGGCTCGGGCGCCCTGCTCTATCATTTCGGCCTCACTGAGTTCGACTATTACACCGTCTTGTTCGGCGTCTCGAGGGCGCTAGGCATGTCGGCGCAACTCATCATCAATCGCGCTCTCGGGACGCCCATCATGCGTCCTAAGTCCGTCAGCACCAATTGGATAAAGGCAAAAGTCGGCTCGCTCGCCCCGGCGTAAGCTGAGAAATCCCCCCACTGGCACGAAAGTGCCATAGTCGTCAGCCTTTCGATTGTGGTAAGGTGTCGGGGTTCGCCTAATCATAAAGCGTGCAAAAATCTCGTTAAGAATAAACGCACACTGCCTCAGGTCACCCGGAGGAAGTGCAACTAAAAAATCCCTAAGGAGGATTTCGGAATGAAAAAGTGGACGCTTCTCCCACTCCTTGCCGCCCTAATATTCGGCGGCGTGAGTTCGACGTTTACTCAAGATCATGGATCGTCCCGCGGTATGGTCATCGTGCCCTCTTCGACTCAGGAACTCCCCTGGGAAGTCGGCTTCCGCGCGCACACCAATCACCTGATCATGGTACGGCCCGAATTTACGGGCTCGTCGCCGTCAGGTGAGACGCCGGCCTCCCTGGCTTGCGTTTACCAGACCGCTGGCACACTCGTCAGTGGGTGCCCGATTAGCGGCACCTCTGCGCTGCCTTCCGGGGGGAGCGGCATCATCGCCATCGTGGACGCTTTTGACTACCCGACAGCCGCGAGTGATTTCGTTCGGTTCTCTAGCCAGTTCGGCTTGCCGTCGGGAAACACGTGCGGTCCCAACCACAACTTGCAGTGCTTCAATGTGGTTTACGCGTCTGGGAATAAGCCCAGGGCCAATTGCGGCTGGGCCCAGGAAGCGGCGCTTGATATCGAGTGGTCGCACGCCATGGCGCCCGACGCCCAAATCGTGCTGGTCGAAGCCAAAACCAACAGCTTCTCGAATCTGTTTGCCGCTGTGGACGTAGCCACCAGCGTCGTTCAGAGCGGGAGCACTGGCAAAGGCGAAGTCTCCATGAGCTGGGGCGGCAGCGAGTTTTCGAGCGAGTCTTCAAATGATGCCCACTTCAATCATACGGGCGTTGTTTACTTCGCTTCGAGCGGCGACACGGGCGGGAAAGTCATTTACCCCTCGGCCTCGCCAAGCGTTGTCTCAGCAGGCGGAAGCTCGGTCAACCGCACTTCCGGCAGCTTTACAAGTGAATCGGCGTGGTCGGGCGGCGGCGGCGGGCCCAGCGCCTATGAGGGCGCGCCAGGCTACCAGAGCTCGGTCGCGAGCGTCGCGAAGCTCGTCGGGAGCCACCGCGGCACGCCCGATTTCTCGTTCGATTCGAACCCCAACACTGGCGTTTCGGTGTATGACAGCACTTCCTGCCAGGGCTTGAGCGGCTGGCTGGTGTTCGGCGGAACCAGCGTGGCCTCGCCTTCACTCTCCGGAATCGTTAACCTCGCCGCGAGCTTCAGCACCACAAGCTCCAGCGAGCTAAGCCTTATCTACGGCACTTATGCAGGCCCGAATTACAGCACAGACCTGCGGGACATCGCGGCAGGATCGAACGGCTTTTCAGCCGGCACCGGCTGGGATTTCGCCACAGGCGTTGGGAGCAACGTGGGCAAGAGCGGCAAGTAGTTCTCCAGCTAAAGCAAAATCTTTTCAAGGGCTTTCCGTTTTGGAAGGCCCTTTTTGTTTTACGGGGCGGATGGCCGCTGGCGAACGTAAACAATGTAGTCGGTCACCGCGGGCTTGCCGCCCGACTGCCGAACCGACGCCGCCACCTGGCCCCGGTGATAAGCGGAATGGGCGATGACCTGAATCAACACGTCCCGAATGGGTGTGCGGAATTCCGCGCCTTTGGTGTTTTTGTAAACGAGGTCGGAAGCCAACTTTTCAGGCGTCAAATTCGCGAGCAACCCTTGCCAGCTTTTGCGGAGGTTGTCGAGCGTCTCTTCGGCCTGCTCGAGGGAGGAATGGGGCCAGGGATTTCCCTGCGCGGGTTCCGGACTGTCGAAGCGGGAGAACCAAATTTGCTGCGCGCCCACGACGTGGCCAAACAAGCGCCGGGCTGCCCCGTCCGAGCCGGCGACCGACTGAATACTTTTCAGCGCCTCCCGGTTCGCCCAGTTGTCGTAGGCAAACAGTTCTTGAAGAAATGTTTTGTCCATATCCTCCTCTGAATTACCCTAATCCAGCGGTAGGGGCGCAATGCCTTGCGCCCCTACGTGCCTTGCGCCCCTGCGTGCTGGCGGAGCGTCCCCTCTGACCGGCCGCTAACCGTGCTCCTTCGCTTCTTTCCAATTTCGCCCAGAGCCGAGCTCGACGCGCAACGGAACCCGCAAGGGATGGACGCCTTCCATTTCCGCGCGAACGATTTCGGAGGCCCGTGAGAGTTCAGCTTCCGGCGCTTCAAACACCAGCTCGTCGTGAACGGTCAGAATCATCCGCGTCCGCAGTTTCTCCCTGGCCAAGCGGGCATGCGTCTTGACCATAGCCAGTTTCAGCAAGTCTGCGGCCGTGCCTTGCAGGGGAGTATTCATCGCTTCGCGCTCCCCGCGATTGCGCGCCGGCACGTCGCGGCTGTTGATTTCCGGAATGGGCCGCAGCCGCCCAAACAGCGTTCGAACGCGCCCGCTTTGCCGCGCTTCCTCCACCTGGCCGTCAATGAACGCTTTCACTTTCCGGTACCGGGCGAAGTAGGCGTCAATGTATTGCTGCGCTTCCGTCTTCGACGTCCCCGTGCGCTCGGCCAGCCCGAATGAGCTAAGCCCGTAAATGACGCCGTAATTGATGGCCTTGGCCATCCGCCGGTGCTCGTGCGTCTGCAGCGCCGGCGGCACGCCGAAGATCTCCTGGGCGGTCCGCGCGTGAATGTCCTCGCCGCGCTCAAAGGCTTCGAGCAGCAGCGGGTCTTCGGACATGTGGGCCAGTACGCGCAGCTCGATCTGAGAGTAATCGGCGGAGATCAGCCGCCAGCCCTCTTCCGCGACGAAGGCCGAGCGGATGCGCAGCCCGAATTCGTCGCCGATGGGAATGTTCTGGAGGTTCGGGTTCGAGGACGACAGCCGCCCCGTGCGCGAGCCCAAGGCGTCGAAGGTGGTGTGCAGCCTTCCCGTCCTCGCGTCGAGGAATTTCGGCAGCGCGTCAATGTAGGTGGATTTCAATTTCGCCCGGGTGCGGTAATCAAGGATGCGCCGCGGCAGCTCGTGGCCGGCGGCCAATTTTTCGAGGACCGCGGCTTCGGTCGAATACTGCCCGCTCTTCCGGAGCTTCACTCCGCCCGGAAGCTTCAGCCGTTCAAAAAGCACCTGGCCAAGCTGCTTCGGCGAATCAATGTCGAACGGCCCGCCCGCGAGCTGGTGAATCTGGGCGGTCAACTCGGCCAGCTCGCGCTCGAATTCACCCGACATTCTCGACAAGATGGCGGGGTCAAGCCGCACCCCAACCGCCTCGACATCGGCGAGCACGGGAGCGAGCGGCAATTCGATCTCGTCGTAGAGTTTCTTCAGGCCCTGCTGGACCATTTCCGGGTGAAGCAGCGCCGCGAGCTCGCGCGTGGCTTCCGCCGCCTCGCCAAGCGAGGCCGACAATTTTCGCCCCAGCCGCCGCAGCACCACATCATCAAGTCTGTGGCTTGAAGCCAGCGGGTCAAGCAGCCCGGCGTAAAGCATGGTGTCGTCCCGCACGCCGCCGAGCGTCATGCCGAGCTTCGTCAGCTCGAGCCACAACTGCTTTGAATTGTGGACCGCTTTGGGCTGTTCGGCCGATGCGAAGACCGGAGCCAGCGACTCGGCGAGACCCTTTGTTTGTTGAAGCCGTTCCCCCTCCAGGCTCGACGCCCGCGCGCCGTCCGCGAAGCCGAATCCGCCGAGCGTGGCGGCAAATCCCTCTTCAGATCCCTCGCTCGCTTCGCTCTCCATTCGAAGAGCCACGGCGAGCGGCGCCTTTGGGTCGAGGCGCGCGAACCAAGCGTCCACTTCCTCGCGAGTCCGAAGCGAGCTCTCCTCCGCGCCTTTCGTCGCCCCCAACCCGGGCGCCTGGCCCGAGTTCATCGGCGCTAGCTCCAAAAACTCTCGCAGCAAGGAAGTGAATCCCAACTCCTGGCAAAGCCCTTTCAGCTCCTCGATCTTCCAGGGGCCGGGACGCAATTCATCGAGCTTCACATCCAGCGGCACATCCGTGCGAATCTGCGCCAGCTCCTTGCTGAGCAACGCCTCTTTGTGGAAGTCCCTCAGCGCCTCGCGATAGCTCGCCTTCTTGATTTTCGTTTCGTCCTGCCAGTTTTCGAGCGCCTTCTCGAGCGTTCCGAATTGCCGAATGATCTCCGTCGCCCCTTTGGGCCCGATGTAGCTGCGCTTCTTTTCGCCGGCCGCCAGCTTCGGTTCTTGCCCCGGCAAGGGGCGGGCGCCCGGAATGTTGTCGCTCGGGTCGCCCGTCAGCGCCAGCCAATCCACGACTTGTTCGGGCCCGACCCCCAGGATTTCCTTCACCTCTTCCGGCCCGCAGATTTTCTCCCCGTCACTTGCGCCCCGCGATGGCTTGACGACCCGCACCCGCTCATCCACTAATTGGAACAGGTCTTCGTCCCCTGAAACAATGAACGCGTCGAGACCGCCGGCTTTCCCGAGCGTCGCCAGCGTTCCGATGATGTCGTCGGCTTCAAAGCCTTCGCGCTCCGCAAGCGGCATTCCCAGGGCGCGGCAGAAACGGCGAACGTATGGAAGCTCGATGGCCAGCTCTTCCGGGAACGCGGGCCGGTTGGCTTTGTAGGCCTGAAAGAGCTGGTCGCGAAATGTTGGCGCCGCCAGGTCGAATGCCACGGCCACGTAATCGGGTTGATGGGTTTTGAGCAGCTTCAAGAGCGTCCGCACAAATATGTATATCGCCTTGGTGGGCATGCCGGTGGGCGAAGCCAGCGCCGCCTGCATCGGAGCATAGAATGCCCGGAACACCAGCGACATGGCGTCTATCAGGATCAGCTTTTCCGTTCGATCCGGGGCTGGCATTAGACCCTCAACTCCCTCAGCAAAAGCGCTCCATTGTACACGAGGCTCAGTTGTAGGGGCAGAAGGCCTTGCTCCCCTACGCTCGGCAAAAGCGTCCGATTTTACACGAGGCTCAGCGGCGGCGCTAAGTTCCCAGGCGCGATTTGTGCTGGTGTCGTTTGGGATGGATCCTCCCTCGAAACGCATGTCATTCCAGCAAAAGCGGGAATCCCATCCCTCAACACCGCTTTGCCGTGGATTTGCAGAGTAGATTCCCGCCTTCGCGGGAATGACCAGAGGGGAAGGAATGACTGCGCCTCGGAGCGCCCACATCTGGCAAATGACTCCATCGCCGTGGCAATTAAGGCACACTAATGTGGTATTATTACCACACTTGATGTTTCGAGATGGCCTTCCACCCTTGTATCCGAATGAAATAAAGCTTGTTATATATTCTTCGATTGGCAGACAGATTGCCATGTGGTAGCTTGACGTATGGTTGGACGTACTCGTCATCAACACACGGTGGCCTCGCGAGCCGGGCTTTCGGGTACGGGTCTCCATTCCGGCGTCAAAGTAAACCTCGAATTGTTACCTGCCCCTGCGAATACGGGAATCGTATTTCGCCGCACCGATTTAGACGGATTTCACATCGAAGCGTTGGCAAAAAATGTTGCGCGAGTCAGCTACGCGACNNNNCATCTGCTTTCGGCTCTCGCTGGCTGCGGTGTGGATAACGCTTACGTGGACTTGGACAATCTGGAATTGCCGATCATGGACGGGAGCACCTTGCCTTATCATCGGCTGATATGCGCGGCAGGCATACGCCGCCAGCGAGCTTGGCGGAGCTACGTCCGAATCTTGAAGCCAGTCGAGGCCGTTGACGGCGCCAAGCGCATTGCCGTCTATCCGGCCGAAACCTTTCGAGTCACCTATCGGATTTCGTTCCCGCACCCGCTCATCGGCAATCAGGAGTCGAACTATCGCGCCGAAGATTCGAGTTACCGGACCGAAGTAGCGCCCGCGCGCACGTTTGGGTTTTTCGAGGAAGTGGAAGCCCTGCGCCAGAACGGGTTGGTGCAGGGCGGGTCGCTCGAAAACGCCATTGTGTTGACGCGCGACGGGCTGATGAATCCGGAAGGCTTGCGCTTCCCCGACGAATTTTGCCGGCACAAAATCCTCGACCTGATCGGCGATCTCTCTCTGCTCGGCCATCCGCTCATCGGCCACATGGTCGCCGAGCGCGCCGGCCACGCCATGCACCTGGCTCTGATCACCCGGCTGCTTCGCGACAAGTCGGCGTGGGAGCTGGTCGCCGCCGGCCGGCTCAAACCGAGCGCCCCCGCAAACATTTCTTCAACTCGCCAGGCTGCCACCGCCCCATAAACCTTCCCGGCGGCGAATTGAACCAATTCCCTTCCCCTGCTATATTCTGCCCACCGATGCCCGACCTCGGCTTCTCCATTCCCGAACGATTCAATGTCGCCGAATATTTTGTGGACCGGAACCTGGCTGAGGGCCGCGGCCACGAGACCGCGGTCATTCATCTCGACCGGCGTCTCACCTACGGCGACGTAGCCGAGCAAGTTAATCGAGCCGCCAACGCGTTCAAAAACGCTGGGATGCGGCCTTTGGATCGTGTCTTCCTGCTTTTGCTCGATTCCCCGGCCTTCGTCGCATCGTTCTGGGGCGCAATCAAAGCGGGCGCCGTTCCAATTCCGACGAACACCCTGTTGGGCAGCGAAGAGATCGAGTTCATGCTTCGAGACAGCCGCTCCGGATGCCTCGTGGTGGACGCGCGACTTCTCGAAAAAGTTGAGGGAGTTCTTTCGCAACCTAAAGGCGAAGCCGAGCTCCAGACGGTCTTTGTTACAGGCCAAACCGGTGAAAGACCAGGTACCCTGAATTTCGAATTGGAACTCGCACGCCAGCCCGCCGCCGCAAACTCCGCGCCCACCGATCGAGACGACCCAGCCTTCTGGCTCTACACTTCCGGGAGCACGGGCCGGCCGAAGGCGGCCATTCACCTTCACCACGACATGGTCAATTGCTTCGAGCACTACGCCCGGGGCGTGCTTCGCATGACCGCCTCGGACCGCACGTTCTCAACTTCCAAACTGTTTTTTGCCTACGGGCTCGGCAACGCGCTCTATTTCCCCTTCGGCGCGGGGGCCTCGACCGTGCTGCTGGCCGAAAAGCCGACGCCGGAGCGCATCGTTGAAATTCTCGCAAAACGTCGCCCAACAGTTTTCTTCTCGGTCCCGACGGTTTACGCCGCACTGGCCGAATTCCCAGATGTCCCTGCGGGAGCCTTTCAATCCGTGCGCGCGGCGGTTTCTGCCGGCGAAGCTCTTCCGGCCCCGCTTTGGGAGCGGTGTCATAAGCGGTTCGGCATCTCCATTCTCGACGGGATCGGCTCGACCGAAATGCTTCACATGTTTCTTTCGAACCGTCTGGACGACATCGTCCCAGGCTCGAGCGGCGCGCCCGTCCCGGGGTACGAAGCGAGAATTGTTGACGAGGCAGGCCGCGAAGTTGCTACGGGGGAAGTCGGTGAGCTGCTGATTCGCGGTGAAAGCGCCGCCGCCGGCTATTGGCAGCGGCCCGAGCTGACCGAGGCGACGTTCCGCAATGCGTGGACGGCCACTGGCGACAAATATTTCCGCGACGCGCGAGGCACCTTCTGGTATTGCGGCCGAAGCGACGACATGATGAAGGTCAGCGGGATGTGGGTCTCGCCGCTCGAAGTCGAATCGGCCATCCTCGCGCATCCGGCGGTCGCCGAGTGCGCCGTGGTCGGCGTGAAAGACGGATCAGGCCTCGTGAAACCCAAGGCATTTGTCGTGGCGAAGACTGGGGCGCCGCTCTCTGAGCTAGAGGCTGAGCTTGAAGCCTTCCTGCGCAGCCGCCTCCCCAATTACAAACTTCCCGAATGGATCGTGCGCGTGGATTCTCTTCCCCGCACGGCCACCGGCAAAGTGCAGCGATTCAAATTGCGCAGCGCTTGAGGGTACTCCTTCAACGGTCTTGAGCTTTGCTAGTCCGGCCCGCCGCCATTTGGTATACTTGCGCCGGGCGAAGCCGGGCGGGTCCGGCAGGCGCCATCCCTTTATGTCCGTAATCAATGTTGAGCATGAACTGAGCGTCTATGAATCCATGGCCGCGCGGTTTGACGTCGCGGCTAGGAAGCTCGACTTGGACGAAGGGCTGACTCGCTACCTCCGCAAGCCGAATCGCGAAATCATCGTCTACATCCCCGTGACGCTCGACAATGGCAAGCTGGAAGTCTTCGACGGCTTCCGCGTTCAGCACAGCATTGCGCGCGGACCGTGCAAAGGGGGATTGCGCTACGGCCCCCATGTCACGCTCGACGAAATCCGCGGGCTCGCCGCCGAGATGACCTGGAAGTGCGCGGTCGTCAACATTCCCTTCGGCGGCGCCAAGGGCGGCATCATCTGCGACCCGGAGAAACTTTCGCTCGGCGAGCTCGAGCGGATCACGCGCCGGTACACGGCGGAAATACTCGATTACATCGGCCCCGAACGAGACGTTCCCGCCCCGGACATGAACACCAACGAGCAGACCATGGCCTGGATCATGGACACCTACTCGATGCACGTCCGCCACACGGTGACGGCAAGCGTCACGGGCAAGCCGCTAGACCTGGGCGGCTCGCGCGGCCGGAAAGAGGCCACCGGGCGCGGCGCCATGATCGTCTGCGACCAGGCGCTCAAACGCTTCGGGCGCGAGCGCCGAGCCACCCGAGTCATCGTGCAGGGATGCGGAAACGTGGGCTCGCAGGCCGCCCGGCTGATGCACGAGGCCGGCTACAAGATCATCGGCATCGCCGACATTCACGGCGGCGTCTTGAACGCGCAAGGGCTGGATATTCCCGCCTTGCTCGCTCACCTCAAGGAAAACCGCACGGTGAAGGGCTTCGCGGGCGGGGAGGACATTAACCCGCAGGAGATTCTCGAGCAGGATTGCGAGGTGCTTTTACCTGCGGCCACCGAAAGCGTCATCAACAGCAAGAACGCGGCGCGCATCCGGGCGCGGATTCTGGTGGAGGGCGCGAACAGCCCCACCACCCCTCCCGCCGACGACATCCTGTTCGAGCGAGGCGTCTTCGTGGTGCCGGACATTCTGGCGAACGCCGGCGGCGTCACCGTCTCCTACTTCGAATGGGTGCAGGACCGGCAGGGCTACTTTTGGCCGGAAGGCATGGTGAACGAGCGGCTGAAACACATCATGGTGGCGGCCTTCAACGACGTCGTGCAGTACGGCGAAAAGCATAATGTCAACAATCGTATTGCAGCCTATATGCTGGCCATTGACCGCGTGGCATTTTCCATCAAGCTGCGCGGGATTTACGCTTGAACTTTTTCCACGGAGAGATTCGAAATGCCTGACGTTGACGGCGCCAACGAAAAAAAGGAATTCCATCTGGACGTGCCCACGCGAAACGAAGCTTTCTTTTTGAAGGGTTCCGGCGCGCTCGACTGGGGATTGCAGAACCGCCTGGCGCGAATTTTCAATCCCGTTTCGGGCCGCACGGTGATGCTGGCGTTTGATCACGGCTACTTCCAAGGCCCAACGACGGGCCTCGAGCGCCTGGACATCACCATCGTCCCGCTGGTTCCGCACGCGGACGCCTTGATGCTGACGCGCGGCGCGCTGCGCAGCTCGATTCCCTCCGCCGCGCGGAATGCTCTGGTACTCAGGGCGAGCGGCGGGCCAAGCATTCTGAGCGAGCTCTCGAACGAGCAGATCGCCCTGGACATCGAAGATGCGATTCGGCTGAACGCCTCGGCGCTGGCCGTTCAAGTCTTTATCGGCGGCGAGTATGAAACGCAGTCGGTGCACAATCTGACGCGTCTGGTGGACCTTGGCAACCGTTATGGCATCGCGGTGCTCGGTGTGACGGCGGTCGGAAAGAATATGACGCGCGACGCGAAATACCTGCGGTTGGCTTGCCGGATTTCGGCCGAGCTCGGCGCGCACTTCGTCAAGACCTACTACGTCGAACAGGGCTTCGAGACGGTCACGGCTTCCTGTCCCGTGCCGGTGGTGATGGCGGGCGGAAAGAAGCTGCCCGAGCTCGAGGCGTTGACCATGGCCCACCGCGCAGTCGAGGAAGGCGCCGCGGGGGTGGACATGGGGCGAAACATCTTCCAGTCGGACGCGCCCGTGGCGATGATCCAGGCGGTGCGCAAAGTCGTCCACGAGCGCCTGAAGCCCGAACACGCTTACGATTATTTCCAGACGCTCGGGCGCCAAGCCAAGGCCGAAGTGTTTGCCAAGTAGGCGGCCACGAAAATGCCCGGAACGGTTCAATGGCTGCGCGATGTCAGCCCCACGCTCAGCGTGGGGATTCTGACGGCCGACTTGACCGCGCTCGGCTCAGAAATTTCGCTGCTCGAACGGGCAGGCGCGCGTCTGGCGCACGTGGATGTCATGGACGGCTGCTTTTGCCCGATGATGACGGTGGGGCCGCCCATCGTACGGGCGCTCAAGACACCGCTGCTGAAAGACGTCCACCTGATGATCCGAGACCCGCTCGAAAAGGTGGCGGAATTTGTCGCCGCGGGCGCGGACATAGTCACCGTCCACGCGGAAGCGGGGCCGCACTTCCACCGCACGCTCCAGCAGATGCGCTCGATGAAAAACGCGAACGACCCGGAGCGGGGCTTGGTGCGCGGCGCCGCTGTGGGATGAGCTCGACCTGGTGCTGATCCTGGCGGTGAACCCGGGCTGGAAAGGCCAGGAGTTTATTTCTTCCACTTGGCGGCGGCTCGAAGCCCTCAAGCAGCGGATTGAGACGCTTGGCCTCCACACGCTCGTGGCGCTCGACGGCGGCATCACGCGCGAAAACATTCGCCAGGTGGCCGCGAGCGGCGCCGACATCATCGTCAGCGGCAGCGCCGTCTTCGACGGCAAGAATGCGCCGGAAAACGCCGAATTCATGCTCGGCGCGCTCAGGTCGGTAGCCAAAACGAAGTGGCAGTAGCTCGTGGCAACGAATATACGGATAGGGAATTCTCGGGGCCTGTCATTCTGAGCGGAGCGAAGAATTCCGGTATTTCCGAAACGCGCTCAATACGGAGAGCCTTCGTCGTCCCGAAAAGCGCATCGGGACTCCTCAGGATGACAAGCCTCAGTGTTTTTCAATATCCTAATAAATAATCAAGGTTTTCTCTTCCCGATGCGAAGCCGCTGGTCGGAAGATATTGCGGAAGGATTCGTTCAAGCGCACGCGCGCGAAACGTGCCGCGACCTCGCGCTCAGGACTTACTCCGCACGGCTGCTCGGCGCTGAGCCTAGCCTCGTCCTCCACGGCGGCGGAAACACTTCTCTCAAATCTCAAATTTCAGATGCCTTTGGCCAAAAGCGGCAAGTGATTTACGTCAAGGCCTCGGGAGCGGACCTGGCCTCGATCGAGTCCGCTGGCCACACGGCGCTCGACCTCGAATACCTACGCAGGTTGCGGGCGCTCAGCTCGCTTGACGACGCCGCCATGGTCAATGAGTTTCGCACGCACCTCATTCGCGCCGATGCGGCCACGCCCTCGATCGAAACCCTCGTCCATGCTTTTCTTCCGCCACGATTCATTGACCACACGCACGCCGACGCCATCCTCGCCCTGACCAATCGGCCGGACGGCATGAAGGTAGCGACCGAGGCGCTCGGCGGCGAGGTCATTGTGCTCGATTACGCCACGCCGGGATTTGAGCTGGCAAAAGCCGCGGCGGCGGCGTTCGAAGCCGAGCCGGCTGCGCGAGGCATGGTCTGGGCGCGACACGGCCTCGTCACTTGGGGCGACACCGCGCGAGAGTCCTACGAGGCCACCATCGCCCTCGTCACGCGGGCCGAGCAATACATCGCCGAGCGAACGAGACGCTACGTGGTCGTCGCCGCCACAACCCTTGTCGACACCGCGCGGAAGCGCTGGAGCACCATCGCGCCCATCGTCCGCGGCCTTCTCGCTCGTCCAACCAGCGACCCGGACCGCCCTCACGCCCGCGTGATTCTGCGACCCCTTATCACGCGCGAGGCGCTCGACTTCGTGGATTCGCCCGGCAGCCGCGACCTGGCGCTCACGCCGCCGCTCACCTCCGATCACTTGATTCGCACGAAACCTTGGCCGCTTTGGCTCGACTCGCCTCACTACGACGACCCGGAGAAACTTCGCGCCCAGCTCGCGCAGGCGATTCAAGATTACGCGTGCGGTTATCAGGCGTATTTCGAGCGTCACCGAGCGCGGCTTCCCGCCGGCGTCCAACCTTTTGATCCGGACCCGCGCGTGCTGCTCCTTCCAGGCCTCGGAGCGGTCGCAGCGGGAAAAGATGCCCGGGTAGCCGAGATCGTTCGCGATATAACCGCCCATACGCTCGCGGTGAAAGCGCAAATCGCGGCGATGGGTCGTTATCGCGGCCTCGAGGAATCGGAAATGTTTGACATGGAGTACCGCTCGATGCAGCACGCCAAGCTCGCGCGCGCGGGCGAAAAGCCGCTCGCCCGGGAAGTCGCCCTGGTGACGGGCGCGGCGGGGGCGATCGGCTCGGCGATTTGCGAGGAGCTGCTGGCCCAGGGCTGCCACGTCGCCGCCACCGACCTTCCGGGCACGGCGCTGGACCATCTGGTCGAGGAACTTCGGCCGAACTTCACCGGGAGGATTATCAGCGTCCCGCTGGATGTTACCGACCCGAACTCCGTCGCCGCCGGATTTGAAGCGGTCATTCAGGAATGGGGCGGCGTGGACCTGGTGGTCGCGAACGCCGGCATCGCCCACGTCTCCGCCATCGCGGATTTAAATCTCGAAACGTTTCGCCGGCTCGAGCGCGTCAACGAAGAAGGGACGCTTCTGATGCTCGCGGAGGCCGCGCGGCATTTCCGCATCCAGGGGACGGGCGGCGATATCGTCCTGATTTCCACAAAGAACGTCGCCGCGCCGAGCGCGCAGTTCGCCGCTTACAGCGCCACCAAGGCCGCGGCGCATCAACTGGCTCGCATCGCCAGCCAAGAGCTCGCCCCGCTCGGCGTGCGCGTCAACATGGTGGCGCCCGATGCCATATTTTCCCACGGCGGGCGGAAGTCGGGGCTGTGGGCCGAGGTCGGTCCCGACCGCATGAAGGCGCGCGGCATGACGGAAATGGAGCTCGAAGAATATTACAAGAATCGCAACCTCCTGAAAATCCAAGTGACCGCGCGTCATGTGGCGCGCGCCGTGATTTTTTTCGCGACGCGCGAGACGCCCTCGACCGGCGCCACGTTGCCCGTGGACGGCGGCCTGCCCGACGCCGCGCCGCGCTGACGGCCGCGTCTTCCCGCCAACTGCCGTCTTAATTGTGCGTAGCTAAGGTGGGGGTCTGCCCATTTAATAAGGGCTCGGAGTGAAAATGCGGGGACCCACTTTCGTCAACATAGAACAGGAACATGGGGCCATAAACTACTACGGCCCACCGGAGACCGGTAGGCCGCGGGCTGCGCAAGAACCCATAGAGCGAGCCTATGGTATCCGGCGCTGATGTAACTATACACCAGTCTGGTCAAGATTTCGACTATTGCAATTCTACGTTCCTGATAACACACGGGAAAAATTCAGCAAACCGGTTTACAACCCTTCCCCCCGGCGTCAACGGTCTGTCCGTGCTAAAATCGTGTGCAATGGCGAACGCGCTCCGCGTGCCCGCGCGCATACTGGGAATTGACCCCGGCCTCGATACCACCGGCTATGGCGTCGTTGATTGCCGGAACGGCGACGTGCGGCTGGTGGAAGCGGGCGTCATTAGGCCGGGACGCAAAACCGGCGACGGGCTGCCCGTGCGCCTGAAAACTCTTTTCGACGGCATCCAGGAAGTCATCCGAGAATTCCAGCCGCAGGCGCTCTGCCTTGAGGAGGTTTATTCGCACGCTTCCTTCCCTCGCACCTCGATTCTGATGGGGCACGCCCGCGGAGTGATATGCCTTGCCGCCGAGCTTCAAAATGTCCCGGTGATCGACCTTCCGGCCAAAAGCATCAAGAAGGCGCTGACAGGCAACGGCAACGCGTCGAAGGGGCAAGTGCAGCGGGCGATCCAACAAAAGTTTTCGCTCGTGCGCTTTCCGCAGCCGCCCGACGTCGCGGACGCGCTGGCCGCGGCCGTGTGCTTCACCAACCGCTGGCAGCGCCCGATACCGGCCGGTACAGGGCAGCGCCTGGGAAACGGCAAGATGCCGGTAGGGGCGCAAGGCCTTGCGCCCCTACGGAGAAGCAGGGGAGGTAGGGATTGATTTCGGAAATCACCGGCGAAGTGCTCTACGACCGCATCCGGCGGCACTCGCTGCTTCTGCGCGTGGATTCGGTCTGCTACGAGGTGCTCGTACCCTCCGGCATCGCCTCGAGGCTGCGCGCGTCAGGCGAGAACGAGCGAAAGAACCCCGTGACGTTTTACACGATCTATTACATTGACGGCGCGGTGGGCGGCGGGCACCTGACGCCGAAGCTCGTGGGCTTTCTCGATCCGCTCGACCGGGAATTCTTTGAAGCCTTTACGACCGTTCCCGGCGTGGGGTTCACGCGCGCGCTCAAATGCCTGGTGCGCCCGATGAGCGAAATCGCTTTGGCCATCGAGCGTGGCGATCGGGCGTTTCTCGAAGAGCTGCCATTCGTCGGCGCGAAGACGGCCGAGCGCATCGTCACGGAATTGCGCGGCAAGATGACCAAATTCGCTCTGGCGCGCTCCGTGGAGCCGCTTTCCGTGGAGAAAGAATCGGTGGCGGAGCTGAAGGAGGAAGTGCTGGCCGTGCTCGAGCAACTCCAATACTCACGGGCTGAGGGGCGCCGGATCGTCGAGGAAATCTTCGCGCGGCACAAGGGCATCCGATCAACGGAAGAGTTTTTGCGCCTGGTCTTTGAGAAACGCCAGGAGAGGAGCGCCGACGCACCGGCCGAGGCCAAGCCGTGACAAGCCCTACGCAGCCCAGCCCGATGAGAGAACGCCTG
>QHZO01000199.1 GCA_003224695.1 Acidobacteriota bacterium | reverse complement strand
GTCACCTTTTGTCTTGTTCGTTGCCAGGTCGTCGTCTTGGAATCGGAGGATGGGGCGTGTGGAAGCGGAGGTGCGCAGGATCCACTTCCAATCTTCTCCCCAGGATGACGAAGTGGTCTTCGGTGATTGAATGCGCAGCGAGGAGAAGACATCCCCGAGAACGAATTTCTCTCGCACTGTCCCGCCGGGTTCCACGCGGATATCCGGACGCAAGGCAGGGATGCGGGTGGGAGCGGAGATTCGCAGCGAGTACCAGCCGGGAAGCAAGTGCCCTGCCGAAAATTCGCCTCGGAAATTCGTAACCAGCCGCTCGACGCTTGACTCAGCCTCGTTCACCCCGGGCGCCATCGGGCCCATCACCAGAATCGTCGCCCCCATGAGGGGATTGCCTTCGGTGTCGAGAACCGTGCCCGCGAGGCGGCCGAAACCTTTTTCCGGATTGACCGGTGCCGCCGCAGCCGGCGCGGAAAGCCAAACCAACGCCAGCGCGACGATCAACTGCTTTCGAATCGAGAGCCAGTTGTTCCGGTCCATCCAACTCTCCGCGCGGCCCGTTCGCGAGCGGGCGAACCAAGCCGCCGAAATCAATTCAACTGAAAGGACGCCGCCGGCGAAACCGTCTGATTCCGCACTTTATCCGTCACTTTGATCTGCACGTTATATTTCCCAGGCGCCAGCGTTTGCAAGGGCAATTGTTTCTCCAGCGTAATCTGCTGCACCGGAGTCTTCCACTGTGAAGTATCTTCGGGCTGCTCGAGGACCTGCTTCCCGTCCTTGGTAATGTCATAGGTCACATCCACCGAAGGGTGGTGCGTCTTAGGGTCTATACCCAGGTTATAGACCTGCATGAAGATGCCCAGCTTCTGAGTGCGCGTAAACGTCTGATTGACGCTCGGGCGGACTTTGGTGCCGCCGATAACAAACATTCCCGAACCCACCTGGTTTGTGGGAAGCGCCTGGATGAGGTCGGCGAGAATCAGCGAACTGCTGGAAAGCGTGTCGTCGTTGAAGTGCGGAACCACCAAACCCAGGTCGAGCGTCCCGATGCGGCCGCTGCTCTCATCTTTTACCACTACCGACAGCTTGTAGCGGCCGGGTTTGAGCGGCAAGGTTTTCTGATAAACCAACTTGAAGGCGACGTAGCGCTGAAACTCGTCTTCGGGCACGTCGAGAGAAACCCCGTCGTCGAAGGTGGTAATCAACCGGCCTCCGGGGTTGTTCACCTGCCCGTAAATGTCGAGCGTCGCGTGCCGCACGCCTTCCTTGTTCTGGAATTGCAAATCGCGGTGGGCCACCTGCACGGTGACCGGCGTCAGCACTGTTTCGGCCGTCACGCGAAGGTAGTCGGTGCGAACCTCAAAAGGCAGAAGGTCCGCGCTTAGACGGCTGGTTACCACCGCTTGCATGTCCTTGAGCTTTACGGCGGGGGGCTTGAAAATCTTGGCGTAAAGGTCCAGGCGGGTAAATTCCTCCATGCTCTCGGGCGTTCCGCCCATCGCCTGGCCAATGGTCATGCCGTCGGTGCGCGTGAACCGGGCGGCCTTGGTCGACATGCCCATGGACTCCATGTCGGTGAGGCCCGCGTTCGGAACGTGCAGCAGCGCGTCTTTTTCACCCGGATCAATCGTCAAATGGTATTCGCCGGTCATCGTGGGATCAACGAATTCCAGCATCACGTTCTCGCCGATGCCTTCGATGTAACGGTAACGCCAAGTCTCAAACGGATAGGTGGAGGTCTGTCCGCCACCCTCTTCCTGGGGACGAACGTACGTCCCGCCGCTCGGGTGGGAGTCTACTTCATCAGCAGGCCCGTACATGATGTAGATTTGCCCGCGATCCGCCTTCCAGCCCGGAATCCCGGAGGCGAAATGCTCGTTGGCGTAAGCGATGCGGCGGTAGTACTCCTCTTTGAATTCATTTTCCTGGCTGCCGGGATTCGGATTGCGCCGATTCCAAAAATCCTCAACAAACGTCTCTTTCTCTTCGTCAGTCGAGAGCTTCTTGAACGCATCCCGCTCTTCTTTGGTGATGATGTAGGGGACTTCCTCGTCAATCCACTTCTTAAAAGCGGATTCATTTTCCTTTTGGGCTGCTTTCTGCCGGCGCTTCTCTTCCCGGCTCATCTTTTCTTTCTTTTCCGTGGTCTGCTTTGGCTTGTCCGGAGCCGCCGAAAGCGGCCCGTCGAAATGAGTCACGACTGCCCCCGCGCAAAACAAGAGAAGAACCGCCTCGGCCAAACGAATCATTCGATGTAGAGGTACCATGGGTATACCCTGATCCGCTCCAACGCCCGCCGCTCAGAGCATAGAAGAAGCCCCAATATCAATGTTAGGTTCGTGGTCCTGGAAAGTCAAGCTCGTTCGCCCCGCATTCAGACGCCATGGCTACAACTCTTAACCTGAACATGCGATGCGAGAATGCCGCGAAGGGTAGCCTGAACATTTCTTCGCGTTCGGGCGTCACGGTATCGAGGATTTCCCGGCCGGTGAAAAGGCTCAGCAGCTCTGCTAAGTCTTCGGCTCCCGAGCGTCGAGAAGGCTCAAGAGGCGTCCACCATCTTCTCATCTTCTCCAGATGCACTTGGAATCATGCCTCCTCAAGAGCCGTCCCCAAGAAGACTTGAATCCGCGCAAATAAAATGCTAACCCTGGGCATTCTTTAGCCGTCTAATTTGAATTGCGCCGCGATGCGGCGGTCGGTGCTGGTGTCGTTTGGAATGGAACTCCTCTCGAAACGCGCGTCATTCCCGCGAAAGCGGGAATCCCGTCCCCGACAGCGCATTGCCATAGATTTGAGGAGTAGATTCCCGCTTTCGCGGGAATGACTGCGGCCCTGGCCGCCCATGCCTGACAAATGACACCAGCACCGAGAGCCGAAAAGGGGTTGAGTTCCAAGCCAGAGGCGATTACTATAGGGAGGGTTGGAGAGGCGGCCGGGCCCAGGCTAGTGGATTGCCCCTGAAGGCGTGGAATTCCGGCACTTGGGAAGTTAAGACGGCGGGCAGCTTTTCTCTGCATTAGGCCTGGATGTTACCTCCCCGGCAGACCCTCCGCTGACAGCCCAGTTGAAACTTTTTGGGCTCAGAATACGTAAGAGCAGTTGACGGCCTAAGCAGCGGCACGTTTGAAAACCGTCCGGCGCCCCTGGCCTCTCCTCATGCCGCGCGCGCCGGCGAATATAGACCAACCGACAGGAGTTCGACCCCATGGGTCAAATAACGGAAATACAAGTTGGGAAGATTGAAGAGCCCGAGGCGGCGCAGGAAATCACCCCTCGCGTGACCTCGCGGCGTCCCCAAACCGGCAAGAAACGCTGGAAGAAGATCCTGCTTCTCGCCGTCGTCGCAGTGGTCCTCATTGGATTGGTCATCTTCGGCATCGTTTGGAGCAAGCGCGGCGTGGTCACGGTCCAGACGGGCAAGGTTGTGCCGCAGGACTTGACCTCCATCGTGACCGCCAACGGGCAAATCCAGCCGCCCCAAGAGAAACGCGCTAACGTCAACGCCGAAGGCTTTGGGCAGATCACCGCCATTTACGTTAAAGAGGGCGATGCGGTGAAGAAGGGCCAAGTCCTTCTACGGACCGACAACGTGCAACAGTCGGCGGAAGTGGACGTGCAGCAGGCAGCGCTGGGGAGCGCACAAGCCGACGTCCAGGGGCTCGAGGCGGGCGTGAACTCCGCGGACGCCAACTTGAAGAGCGCACAAGCCGACGCACTGACCGCCGAAGCGAATTTCAACAAGGCCAAGGACGATTACGCGCGCGGCCAGCAGCTCCTCAAAGATCAGCTGATCGCGCAGGAAGTCTTCGACCAGCGGCGAAACGCTTACGAAGTGGCGTTGTCGAGCGTCAAGGCTTCCCAGGCGCACGTGGCTCAGGCCCAGTCCCAGTACCAAGCCTCGCTGGTCCGCGCCACCGACGTGCGCAATAAGACCATCTACCCTGCCCCGCTCACCGGCATCGTGACTTCCTTGCCCGTTCACGTCGGCGAAAACGTGGTGCCGGGCATTCAAAACCAGGTGGGCAGCGTGTTATTTCAGGTTTCCGACCTCAGCGTCATCACGGCGCAAGTGAACGTGGATGAGACGGATATCGTCAATATCAAGCTTGGGCAGCCGGCGGACGTGGCCATTGACGCCGTCCAGAACAAGACCTTCAAAGGGAAAGTTACCGAAATCGGCCAGAGCGCCATTAGCCCCACGACCGGTGTGGCGAGCGGCCAAAGCGGCGCCGCCAGCGAAGAGGCGAAAGACTTCAAAGTGGTCATCACCCTCGACGACCCTCCGCCGGGCATGCGCCCGGGCCTTTCGGCGACGGCGAAGATCACCACCGCCACGCGGCCGAACGCCCTCACCATTCCGATCCAGGCGTTGACTATCTGGACGCGGCGCGAGCTCGAAGAAGCCTCAAAACCGGAATCCGCCAAGGCGGCAACCCTCCAAGCGCCCACGTTGACTGCCAAAGAAAAGGAAAAGCAGAAGGAGGAAGTGCAGGGCGTCTTCGCCCTCGAAAAGGACCGGGTCAAATTTATGCCGGTGAAGACCGGCATCATGGGGACGACTGACATGGAAATCCTGGAAGGGGTGAAGCCGGGAGACACGATCGTAACCGGAAGTTATCAGGCCCTTCGGACGCTTAAAAGCGGGACGAAAGTGAAGGTTGACAATACGCCGATCGGACCGGCGCCTGGCACCGGCAAGTAACTCGCCGGTTTCCTTGGTCCGGGATCGGTTGCGGAGCGAGCATACCTATGGGATCGTTGGTTGAAGCAACGCTGTTGAGCGAAGCAGTGCGGCCCCCGGAGAGAGTGGTCATACGCTCCGAAGACCTCTGGAAGACCTATGACATGGGCGCGGTGGCGGTCCACGCGCTGTCCGGAGTCTCGTTTGACATTGAGCGCGGCGATTACGTGGCCATCAT
>QHZO01000025.1 GCA_003224695.1 Acidobacteriota bacterium | reverse complement strand
ATCCTTTGTGGTCTCAATTATCTTTGGCCTGAGTCGGACGAAGTAAGTTCGTTGATTCTTGAACTTTGCGTCTTTGCCTCTTTGCGTCTTTGCGTGAAACGGCTCTTATGACCGAAAATGAAATCGCCAAGCAGATCGTGGACGCCGCCTTCAAGATTCACACTACGTTAGGGCCGGGCCTGTTCGAATCGGTCTATGAAGCCGTTATGGCAGAGGAGCTCAGCCGCCGTAGGTTGCAGGTTATCCGTCAGCAAGCGATCCCGGTCGTATACGAAAACGTTCATTTGGAAGCTGGGTTCCGGGCGGATCTCATCGTGGAAGGCAAGGTGATTGTGGAAATCAAATCAGTTGAGGCCATCGCTCCGGTCCATAAGAAGCAGCTACTCACCTACCTCCGATTGGCAGATAAGCATCTGGGTCTGTTGATCAATTTTGATGTAGCCTTGATTCAAGGATGGGATATCGAGGGTCGTGAACGGGCTTAAAGAGTAAGGCCGTTTCACGCAAGGGAGCGAAGAGGCAAAGCTCGCAGAAAGATCGTGCGGTCGGTTCTCTTTGCGTCCTTTGCGACATTGCGTGAAACGCCTTTGAAATGTTTTCGCCAGCTGACAAACGAGGCCCTTCGCGCCTAGGGTTTTTTTTGCGTTTTCTCAACCTGTTTCACAGCGACTTTAGAGAGAGCATCGAAATAGTGTTGGCGGTAGGTGGGGTCGTCGGGGTCGAGGCGCGTTGCCGTGCGGTACTCTTTGAGCGCGTCATCGAGGTTGCCCATTTTTTCGAGAGCGTAACCAAGGCCATTGTGGGCGTCGGCGTCGGTCGGATCGTTCCGGATGGCTTCGAGCATTTCCACCCGGCCGCGCCTCCATTCTCTCCCCAGCAGAAATGTGATGCCGAGCTCGCGATGCAGGTCCGAATTTTCCGGGTCGAGCTTGGCCAGTTCCCTCAAGCGGATGACCGCTTCCTCCAATCGCCCTTGCGAGCGCAACTCGACCGCTTCCTTAATCATCGGCTCAAGCTTCAAGCGCGCCTCGGCGGCTTGTTCAGGCGTCAGTGTGGCCGCTGCGCTAGGTCCCGCGTCCAAGTCGAGCGTCTTCCCCGCGTGCGGCGTTACTAAGAATCCTTGCTCCGCTTCGCCGGGACAGTCCAGATGGATATAGTGATCCGTGGGCTCGATGTTTTGGATCAGCCCGTCGCCGTGGCTGTCAGTTTTGCCCGCCGGTATGTCATCGAGGAAAAGGGAGCAGCCAGCCCGACGCGCGTGAACGCGCACTCGGGCGAGTTCGCTTTCAACCACCAGCCCTGCACCCAGCAGGGAAATCGGCAGGAGCGCGCCCCATACCTGCGCCCGAATGCCCAGCCATCTTGGCAGTCCGAGGCCCACGACGAAGTGATTCTAACACGGCGTTCGGGCACTTAAATCGCGTCAAAACTGGATATGCTATAGTGGATTTTCGAGGTGGCGCCTGGACTTCGACCTCACGGAAGAACAAAAAGGCATTCAACGCTCCGTCCGGGAATTCGCGGAAAAATAGATTCGCCCGCACGTCGCGGAATGGGACGAGGCGGAGCGATTCCCTGCGGAGATTCTCCCCAAGCTCGCGGCACTCGGGCTGATGGGCGTGGTTTTTCCCGCGGAGTACGGCGGCGCGGGACTCGGCTACGTTGAATTCGCCTTGATCCTCGAAGAGCTTGCCCGGGTGGATGCTTCCGTGGCCCTGCCGGGAACGAAGAGCAAAAGCGCCAATTCCTTACACCGTTGGCGCGAGGCGAAAAGCTCGGCTGCTGGAGCCTGACGGAGCCAGGGTCGGGCAGCGACGCGAGCGCCGCGCATACCACGGCTGTCCTCGAGGGCGACACCTGGCGGCTGGACGGAGTCAAGGCGTTTGTCACGAATGGCCATTATGCCGATCTGGGCGTCGTCATGGCGGTGACGGACAAAGCCCGAGGCAAACACGGCCTCTCCGCCTTCATCATTGAAAAGGGCACGGCGGGCTTTCGCCCCGGCAAGAAGGAAAAAAAGTTGGGCCTGCGCGCGAGCGACACCGCGGAGCTGCTCCTGGAAAGCTGCCGCGTGCCCCGGTCGCATTGCCTTGGCCGGCCGCATGAGGGTTTCATTGACTGCCTGAAGGTGCTGGACCGCGGCCGGATCGGCATTGCCGCTTTGGCGGTGGGAATCGCTCAGGGGGCCTTCGAAGCGGCATCCGCCTACGCTCGCGTGCGCAAGCAATTCGGCCAACCCATTGGCGCCTTCCAGGCGATCCAATGGAAAATCGCGGACATGGCGACGGAGATTGATGCGGCGCGCCTTCTGACCTACCGGGCCGCGGTGCTGGCCGACCGCGGGGAGCGCATCACGCTCGAAGCTTCCAAGGCCAAATTGTTCGCTTCGGAAGCCGCCCTGCGCGCCACGGGCGAGGCCGTCCAGGTCTTCGGCGGCTACGGATTCGTCCGCGATTATCCCGTCGAGAAATATTATCGGGATGTCAGACTGTGCGCCATCGGCGAGGGCACGAGCGAGATTCAGCGCATGGTTATCGGCCGGGAAATTATCGGTCGGACGAGTTGACGGGGCTCCGCGGCGGCGCTCCCAGCGCCGCGCCGAAGAATCCTTCGATGCCGGATACGCTCGACAATTTGGCAACGCGAGTCCTGGCGGGTGACCGACGCGCCATGGCGCGGGCCATTTCTGCGGTGGAGGACCGCGAGCCGAAAGGCCGCGAGCTGCTCAAGCGCTTGTTCGGGAAGACCGGCCGAGCCTTCACGATCGGCGTCACCGGCGCGCCCGGTTCGGGCAAGAGCACGCTGGTTGAAAAGCTGGGCAAAGAATATCGCGCGCAAGGCAAATCGCTCGGGATTGTGGCCGTGGACCCGACCAGCCCGTTTAGCGGCGGCGCGGTGCTGGGCGATCGCATCCGCATGCAGGAGCTCGCGACGGACGGCGCAGTCTACATCCGCAGCATGGCCACGCGAGGCCACTTGGGCGGCTTGGCCGCCGCGGCCCACGACGTGGCAGCCATTCTCGACGCCGCCGGCTGCGAGGTGGTGCTCGTCGAAACCGTCGGGGTCGGGCAGGATGAAGTCGAAATCGCCCGCCTCGCGGACGTCACGGTGCTGTTGCTGGTGCCCGGCATGGGCGACGACGTCCAAACCTTCAAGGCCGGCGTGATGGAGATCGCGGACCTTTTTGTGGTGAATAAAGCCGACCGGCCCGCCGCCGACCGCGTGGTTCAGGAAGTCGAGGCGATGCTTTCCATTTCCGCCCGCGCGGACGGGTGTGCGCGCCCCGTCTTGAAAACCGTCGCGACCACCGGCGTTGGCGTTGCACGGCTCCACGAGGCGCTCGATGATTTCCGCCAGGACGTGGCAGGAGGATTCGGCGCCAGCCGGCAAAGGCAACGATGGCGCGCCCGGCTGATCGAGCTTTTGCGCGAGCGGCTGTTTGAAAAGGTGCTGACCGAGCGGCTCGGCGACGGCGAGATAGACGCGCGCGTGGACGATATTCTCGCTCGGCGGGCGGATCCGTATACCATCGTTGATGCCTTGCTCGAGAAAGCCTCGGCCCCTTGACGAATTTCCGATTTTCGATTGACGATTGCCGATTCAGGGAATCGAAAATCAGCAATCGAAAATCCAAGAGGGGTGCTGGGTAATTCGACTATGAGGCTCGACCACGTTGGCATCGCCGTGACATCGCTCAAAGAGGCGCTCCCGGTCTTCGAGAAGCTACTCGGCTGCCGGGCGGAATCCGAAGAAGTCGTGGAAGACCAGAAAGTTCGCGTGGCGGCGTTCAAGGTTGGCGAGAGCCGCCTGGAGCTGCTGGAAGCGACCTCCGCAGATTCCCCCGTGGCCCGGTTCGTAGCCAAGCGCGGTCCCGGATGCCATCACTTGACGCTCGCGGTCGCGGACTTGGAGGAGACGCTCGTGAAGCTTGAGCAAAGCGGCGTGCGCTTGATTGACCGCCAGCCGCGCCTCGGGGCGGGCAACAAGCGCATCGCATTCCTTCATCCGTCGAGCACCTGCGGCGTCCTGATCGAGTTGGTTGAAGAAAAGCCCAGCGGGCCGAACGAGACCAGTGGAGGACGGACGGGTCGGAAATCCACGAAATGAAACTCGGCCAATTTGAAATCTACGCTTTGTCCGACGGCACGTTCGCGCTCGATGGCGGCCAGATGTTCGGCGTGGTCCCGAAAGTCCTTTGGCAAAAGAAGGCGCCCGCCGACGAGCGCAATCGCATCCGGCTGGGCCTGACCTGTATGCTGGTGCGGGCACATGGCAAAACACTGGTCATCGAAACCGGCATCGGCGACAAGATGGACGCGAAGCTCGCGGACATCTACGCGATCGAGCACACAACCACGCTCCCGGCTGAGCTCGCGAAGCGCGGCGTCGAGCTGAACGGCGTGGACGTGGTCATCAACACGCACCTCCATTTCGACCACTGCGGCTGGAACGTTCGCCGCGAGGGAAAGCAGCTCCTGCCCACGTTTCCCCGCGCACGCTACTTTATTCAGCGCGGCGAGTGGGAGCACGCGCTCGCGCCCACGCGGCGCGACCGGGGCAGCTATATCACCGAATGTTTTGCCGCCACCGAGCCGCAAACCGAGTTCCTCTCGGGCGACGCGGAAATCCTGCCAGGCATTCACGTGGAAGTTGTTCCCGGGCACACACGCACCATGCAATGCGTGCGGATTGAGTCCGAGGGCGCGCGCGCTTTTTTCATCTCCGACCTCGTCCCTACCGTCGCGCACCTGGCCTATCCTTGGATTATGAGTTTCGACCTCTACCCGATGGAGACTTTGGCGAATAAGGAGCGCCTGCTGCCGCAGCTCGCTGCCGAAAAGACGCTGGTGGTTTTCCCGCACGATCCCAACTTCGCGTGGCTGAAGCTCGTGGAATTGCATGGGCAAATCGCGGGCCGGCTGGCGTGAATGTTACGCCGTAGGGCCGACGCTTGCGTCGGCCTTGGCCGGGGCAAGCCCTGGCCCTACGGCGAGACCAACAGGGGGGATTTAACGTGGCGCAAGCGCAAATCGGCCTGATTGGCGGCAGCGGCTTGTATGAAATGCCCGGGATTCGGCGAGTAAGGGAAGTGCGCGTTGCGACGCCGTTCGGGAAGCCCTCGGACGATTATATTCTCGGCGAGCTCGAAGGCCGCGAGGTCGCCTTTCTTTCGCGCCACGGTCGCGGACATGTCCTCACGCCCTCCGAGATCAATTACCGTGCCAACATTTACGGCTTCAAGAAACTGGGCGTCGAGCGGATTATTTCCGTCAGCGCCGTGGGCTCGCTTCGGGAAGACGTGAAGCCCTTGGACATGCTCCTGCCGCTCCAGTTTTTCGACCGCACGCGCGGCCGCATCTCCACGTTTTTCGGCGGCGGCATCGTCGCGCACATCAGTTTCGCCCATCCGGTTTGCCCGGAAGTGGTCGAAACGCTCGACCGCGCTTGCGCCTCCGCCGGCGTGACGTGCCATCGCGGCGGCACCTACGTCTGCATGGAGGGCCCGGCGTTTTCGACGCAGGCGGAATCCTTCGCCTACCGCGCCTGGGGGATGGACGTCATCGGCATGACGAATTTGCAGGAGGCCAAGCTCGCGCGCGAGGCCGAGATTTGCTACGCCACGCTCGCTATGGTCACCGACTACGATTGCTGGCACCCCGAGCACGATGCGGTCACGGTTAAGCAGGTGGTGGAAGTCCTCACGCACAACGTCGAGCACGCCCAAAAGATCATTCGCGCTGCCCTCCGAGCCATGCCTGTCGCGCGCAGTTGCAAATGCGGCTCCGCGCTCGCGCACGCCATTCTGACCGACCCGAAAAGAATTTCGGCTGCGGCGAAAAAACGCCTGCGCTTGCTCGTCGGCAGGTATTTGAAGTAGTTTGCTTCCAGGAAGTAATAGCACGGCTTCTGTCGCGCCGCTCTATGAGCGGCTACGTCGCCGGCCATATGCCGGCGCTACAATTCAGACTAGCTCGTGATGCAGGACCATGAGTTGATCTGCTCTGAGGGCGAGCGTGGCGTAGGTCCGGCCTTAGTTATCGCTGAATTCGGCAGGCTGCGGGACGGTTGAGCCTCAAGCAACGCGACCACCGAGAAAAGCTTGATATTTTCCCCGGAACTTACCTCACAGCGCTCAGCAGGTAACGAGCAAAGTCTTATTTTCACCCGGCGCGCAATCGTAAACCAACAAGAGGCCGACCCGCCATCGGGTTTCGCATCGCGGCCCCGAGCGGCAGAAATCCGGGTTAATATACGAGGTTCGAGGAAAGGGAAGGCGATCAAAAGCCGCCCGTCCATGACGACTCAACAGGCCATGCAGCCATGAACCTCGCAGAGATCTTCATTCGCCGGCCCATCATGACCCTCCTGGTCACGCTGGCGATCCTCTTGTTCGGCATCACCGCTTACCGGTTTCTGCCGGTTAACGATCTGCCGAATGTGGACTACCCAACTCTCTCGGTGTTCGCCAGCCTGCCCGGCGCGAGCCCGGAGACCATGGCTTCTTCTGTAGCCACGCCCCTGGAGCGCCAGTTCTCAACGATAGCCGGTTTGACTTCCATGAATTCCACGAACAGCCAAGGCTCGACCTCGATCACCCTGCAATTCGATTTAAGCCGCAACCTGGACGCCGCAGCGCAGGACGTTCAGGCCATGATTTCGCAGGCCGAAGTGAACCTTCCTCCGGGGATGCCGGCTCCTCCTTCCTACCAGAAGGTCAACCCGGCCGACCAGCCGATCATCTACATGTCGGTTAGTTCCGCCACGCTGCCGCTGTCCCTTGTCCACCAGTACGCCGACACCTTCATGGCGCAGCGCATTTCGATGATCAGCGGGGTGGCGCAAGTGCAGGTCTTCGGCGAACAAAAGTACGCGGTGCGCGTCCAGCTCGATCCCAAAGCTCTGGCCACGCGCGGCATCGGGATTGATGAAGTCACCGAGGCCATCCAGAAAGGAAACGTCAACCTCCCGACGGGCACCGTTTATGGCGCGTATAAGACGCTGACGCTCGAGGCCACGGGACAACTCGAAAACGCCGCCGCTTATCGCCCTCTGATCGTCGCCTACCGCAACGGCTCGCCGGTGCTCCTCGGAGAAATCGCCAACGTGGTTGACAGCGTGCAGAACGACAAGGTGGCTGCCTGGTACAACGACACGCGCGCCGAAGTGCTGGCCATCCGAAGGCAACCGGGCACCAATACCGTGCAGGTGGTGGATAACATCAAGAGAATCCTTCCGAGCATTCGCTCACAAATACCGGCCGGCATCGAGATGCAGATCCTTTACGACCGCTCCGAAACGATTCGGGAGTCCGTAAACGACGTGAAACTGACCCTCTACCTCACGGTCTGCCTGGTGGTGCTGGTGATCTTCCTTTTTCTGCGCAATCTTTCGGCCACCCTCATTCCCAGCCTGGCACTGCCCATGTCCATCATTGGGACGTTCGCCGTGATGTTCCTGCTCGGCTATACGGTGGATAACCTTTCGCTGATGGCGTTAACCCTCTCCGTCGGTTTCGTGGTGGATGATGCGATCGTGATGCTTGAAAATATCGTGCGCCACATGGAGTTGGGAGAAGGAGTTCGGGAAGCCGCCTTGAGCGGGTCGAAGGAAATCAGTTTCACCATTCTCTCCATGACGCTCTCCCTGGTCGCCGTCTTCATTCCCGTGCTATTCATGGGAGGCATCCTCGGGCGCCTGCTGCACGAATTCGCGGTCACCATCAGCGCGGCCATACTGGTCTCGGGCTTCGTCTCGCTCACCCTGACGCCCATGCAGCGCGTCTTCCTGGGGATTCGAGATGCCTACGATCGCAGCCTCCAGGGAGTGCTCCGGCATCGCCTGGCCACTCTGTTCGTGTCCTTTCTGCTGATCGCGGCCACGGTCTATCTGTTCATTCAGATCCCCAAAGGCTTTCTTCCCAGCGAAGATTCCGGGCTGATGTTCGGAATCACGGAAGCGCAACAGGGCATTTCCGTCGGGGAGATGAGGAAACACCAGGAAGCCGTGGTGGCCATTATTGCCAAGGACCCGAATGTCCTGAACACCTTTTCGCTTGCGGGCGCAGGCTTCGCAGGCTTTTCTGCGAACAGCGGCCTTTTCTTCGTGCATCTCAGGCCTCATCCCGAGAGACAGATGACTACGGACGAAGTGATCGAGCAATTGCGCCCCAAGCTCTTTACCGTCCCCGGCATTCTGGCCTTCATGCAGAACCCGCCTCCCATCGAAATCGGCGGGCGGCTGACCAAGAGCCCATATCAGTACACTCTCGTAGGCGCCGACCCTAAGGAGCTTTACCGCACGGCGAGCCAGCTCCAGTCCAAAATGGACGCAGTTCCAGGCCTTCAGGACGTGACCACCGACCTGGAAATCGCGAATCCGCAGGTGAATATTCAGATCGATCGGCCCAAGGCCGCAGCACTGGGCCTGACCGCTTTTCAAATCGAAGACGCGCTTTCTACGGCCTACGGCGAGCGACAAATCTCTACCATCTACGCCCCTAATGACGAATATCGTGTGATCACCGAACTGAAGGCCGAGTACCAGGCAGATGCCTCGGCGGTCTCCATGCTGTACGTCCACTCCGCAAACGGCCGCCTGGTCCCCTTGGACGCAGTCGCGCGGTCGCTCCCGGAATTGGGGCCGCTTTC
>QHZO01000024.1 GCA_003224695.1 Acidobacteriota bacterium | reverse complement strand
GAACAATTTCAAAATCACCGTGGCGACGCCGGCGAAATGGCCCGGGCGGAACTCTCCCTCGAACGGATTCGCCACCTCACCCGGCACAACCATCGTGGAAAACCCACCGGGGTACATGTCCTCTTCGCTTGGCGCGAAAATTGCGTCAATTCGAAAGGGCTCGACACGTTCCAAGTCCTCGCTGAGGTTTCGGGGATAGGCGGCCAGATCTTCGGCGGCGTCGAATTGTTTGGGGTTGACGAAAATCGAGACGATGACGACATCGCATTGGCGTTTGGCCTGGCGGATGAGGGAGAAATGGCCTTCGTGCAGCACGCCCATCGTCGGAACCAGGCCTACGGAACGCCCTCGTGCGTGCGCCTCGCGCGCAAAGCTGTAAGCTTCCGAAATGGACTTGATCACACGCATCCCCTGCCTGTTGACGAATTCTGCAACAATCCGGCGCGGCGTGCAAGCCCAATGTTTTGAGGGTCCTGAGCGAAGAGGTAAAAACCGACTGGCCTTCCGGCAGCCTTACGCCGGGCGGGAGACTTCCTTTTCGAAATGTTCGCACAGGCTTTGGGACCAGTGGTACGACTCCTGGTCACTCGGGTACCGGCCGCGAGCCACGTCCTCGCGATAGCTTTCGCAGGCGGCCCGTAGGAGCTCGCGGGCGTTGGCATACGGGCGGACGAACTTGGCCCCCGGGCCGAACGTCAGGCCGATGATGTCGTGGAGAACCAGAATCTGCCCGTCGCAATCCGGCCCGGCGCCGATGCCCACGGTTGGAATGCGCAGCCGGCGGGTGATGATGCCGGCGAGTTCCCTGGGAATACCTTCCAAGACCAGGGCGAAGGCGCCGGCGTCTTCGACGGCCTGCGCGTCGGCCAGAAGCTCCGCAGCCGATTCCAGCGTCTTCCCCTGCACGCGATGGCCTCCGAGCGCGTGGACGGATTGCGGCGTCAGCCCGATATGCCCCATGACGGGGATCTCTTCGCGCACCAGGCGCCGAATGAGCGCGCCGCGTTTGCGGCCCCCTTCGAGCTTCACCGCCTCGGCGCCGCCTTCCTTGAGGAAGCGAACCGCGACGCGAAGGGCTTCCTCGCGCCCGACGTGATAGCTGCCGTAGGGCAAGTCGGCGACCACGAGAGCCCGCCTGGTGCCGCGGCGGGCGGCCCGCAGGTGGTGAAGGATTTCGTCCGCCGTCACGGGAAGGGTCGAATCGTACCCGAGCACGACTTCGCCGAGCGAGTCTCCCACCAGAAGGATATCCACGCCGGCCTCGTCCACCAGTCGCGCCGTCGGGTAGTCGTAGGCGGTCAAGCAGGCAATTTTTTCGCCCCGCAATTTGCGCTCGAGGATCCAGGGGATGGTAACCTTGCTCACGGCCTCGATTCGGTCCATGGCTGCACCTCGAATGACAGAAGTCAGAAGTTAAGAAGTCAGAATCCTGCCACAACAAATTCCACTATTTGCCTTTGAGGTGGAAGCCCCAATGGCATGACGAAAATACAAATCCCTCTCTATCAGACCGGCGTCTTCAACCAAATTCCACGTCGCAATGACAGATAGGGTTGGTGGCGAGAAGGCTGCTGCGATTTCAACGAACTGTTTTCGAGCGCTCATGGCACGGCGTCTCGGTCCGTTAGCCGACGGAGGGCCACATCCGTCAGCCGACGGATCCAAGCGGCAGAAAATATTGCGTCCCTTTGACCGGCTGGCTTAATCGCTCGAGCAATTGGGTTAAATCATCGTTCCGGTCGACAAAATCGATCTCGGACGTCTCCACCACCAGCAAGTCAGAGGACTTGTAATGAAAGAAGAAGTGCTCGTACGCCTTCGCCACTTCTTCCAAATACTCGTTGGAGATCCGGTGCTCCATCGCCAGGTTCTTCTTGGCGATGCGTTTGCGCAGGATCTCCGGCTTCGCTTGTAAGTATATCACCAAATCCGGGACGGGAGCCTGTTCGGCGAGGAGGCGATAAAGCTCGTCGTAAAGCCGCAGCTCGGCGTCGCTCAAGTTGAGGTACGCAAAAATCTTGTCTTTCTCGAAGAGATAGTCGCTGACGATGGGGCGCCGCGCCGAAGAGGCCAAGTCGAGCGCGCGCCACTGTTTGAAACGTTCGACCAGAAAAAAGAGCTGGGCCCGCAGCGCCGCCCCTGCCTTCTCCTTGTAGAAAGGCTCGAGGAACGGGTTGTCCTCGACGTCCCGCAGCCGCTCGGCGTGCAGGCGGTGGGCAAGGATATCCGCCAGACTGGTCTTGCCGACGCGGATGGGGCCTTCAATGGCGATAAGCCGGGGCGGTTCGAACCGCGGCGGATTCGGCATGGCACGCTCCGGTCGAAGGAAGGTTGGCGCGGCCGAAGGGCCCTGAGGAGCAGCGCTCAAACGTTATAGTGTAGTGCGTCCAACACTTCATTGCATATCAAAGAGATTGAGAGGCCATGCACAACAGTTCGTGTTTGAAGTGCGGCAGCTTACTGCCGCTTTCTTTGGAGCGCCAGCAAGCCGGCGTAGACCAAAGCGGGAGCAAGCTCCCGCACTCCAAAACAACTCGAAGGCTTGTAAAGATATTTCCGACGCACCGCACTAGCGGCTATCCGGATCTTGCCTGTGCAAGCGAGCGCCCAACCCGGCACGAATCCCATTCACTCTTCGCCATCCTTCAGGCGGATGACCGCGCTTGTGTCTTTCGTTTCACGAAGCATTTCGAGGACCGTGCGATTGCTTGCCGGGTCGCGCGCCTCCCGCGCCAATTCATTCAGTGGCACCAGCACGAAACGCCTTTCCGCCATCCGCGAATGGGGGATGCTCAGCTCCGCGGTTCGAACGACGACATTCTCATAAAGCAGGATGTCAATGTCAATTGGCCTGGGCCCTTTGGGAGTTCCCGGCCGGCGGCCGAGCGCTTTCTCCAGGGCCTTGAGCGCGCCGAGCAGACGCCGCGGCGGCAAATCCGTGGCGGCCTCCACGACGCAGTTCACAAACCAAGCCTGCGCGCGCACGTCCACGGGTTCGGTCTTGTAGAGTGATGAAACGCGCCGAACTTCGACGCCGGCTTCCGGAAGCCGCCGGAGCGCCCCTTCGATGTGCGCCCGACGGTCTCCCATGTTCGATCCCAGGGAAAGATAGATCGTCTTCATGCTGGCCGGCGTGAGCTTTACGAGGTCGGAGTTGATCAGTTTGGAGGTCGGCGTTGGAACTCCGAACTTCGAACTCCGAACTGGGGAACTCGATCCGATGTCACTCAAAAAGGTTAATGGTTCCTCCCGCCGGGACCGCTTGCTTAAGGTGTTTGTACGCCGGGTCGTTCGCGCGCCGCCCGCTCTT
>QHZO01000198.1 GCA_003224695.1 Acidobacteriota bacterium | reverse complement strand
CGCCCTTGCGCACCGTCCAATACACCAGCACCGGGCTGGCGATGGCAATCGAAGAATACGTCCCGATGACCACTCCAATCACCAAAACCAGCGCAAACCCATGAATCACTTCTCCGCCGAATAAGAACAGCGACAGCACGGCCAGAAACGTCAGCCCTGAGGTGAGGATCGTCCGGCTGAGGGTCTGGTTGATGCTTCGGTTGACGAGTTCGGTGAAATTCTCGCGCTTGTTGAGCCCAACGTTCTCACGAATCCGGTCAAAAACCACAATCGTGTCGTTCATGGAATAGCCGACCAGGGTGAGCAGGGCCGCGATCACCGTCAACTCGATCTCCGTTCCGGGATAGCCAAGCGCGTTCAAAATCGAAAACAGCCCCAGGGTAATCAGAACGTCGTGGAAGGTTGCCACGACCGCCGCGACGCCGTAGACTAGCTCGAACCGAATCCAGATGTAAAGAAGCATCATTGCGAGCCCGAGCAAGGTCACCCAGAGGGCTTGCCGCCGCAGGTCGGCACCCACCTTGGGACCAACCACTTTGGTGTCGAACACCGCATAGCTCGACAAATAGAAGTCGTTGCGAAGCGCTCCCTCGACCGCCGCGTTCACCCCCGGCACGCCGGCCAGTTGCTTAAAATCCGAAATCAGGCCGCGGTGCGGCGACGCGTTGCGGGCGGCGACCAGCGCCTCGGACAGTTGCTGGTAGGTCTTGGTCGCCTGCTCGGAGCCTTGCGCCGCCAAGTGCAGAGGGTCACCGGTCAGCAAGTGCTCGGCGATCGTTTGGGCAGAGGCGTTGTTGAATTCCCCTTTGCCTTCCGGCCCTTTTCCGTAAAGGTTATCCATGGCCCGGATGAGGGCTTTCTTCCCTTCGTCCAGGGCGGCGGTTTCCGTGGTGGTCTTCAGGTCGAGTCCCACAATCACTTCGTTATCGCTCGCCGCGCCCACGCGCTGGAGCGTCGCCCCGCGCAAATTTTCCTGGTCAAGCCGAGCCCGGATAAGGTCCAGGTTCGGAGGCGTCGAAAACCTCACATAGACTTGCGTGCCGCCGCGGAAATCAATTCCATAGACCAAGCCCCGGTGCCAGGCAATCGAAACCAGCCCGGCCACCAAGAGAGGGATTGAGAGGCCGATGAAGTACCACTTCTTCCCCATCCAGTCAATCTTCGGTTCGTGGAAAAACTCCATTCGCCAGCCCTACTCTCTCCCGAATGTATAGACACCGGGAATGGTTCGAAAGTTCCCGAAACACTTAAAGGGTTGCCGAAAGGTAGCGCCGCCTTTCAGGGCGGCACGTGGTTCGAAAGCGGCACATGCCGGGCTAAAGCCCGGCGCTACAAACGGCACTAAATGCTCAACTCCGCGCCTTTTTCCCGCCTAGTCAGCAGCCAGTCGAAAATCACCCGCGACACAAACACCGACGTGAAAAGGTTTGCCAGGAGTCCAATCGTCAGCGTAACGGCAAAACCGCGAATCGGCCCCGTTCCAAAGGCAAAAAGAATGAAAGCGGAAACCACCGTGGTGACGTGCGTATCCAGGATCGTTCGGAAAGCATTGGAGAACCCCGCCTCAATGGCAGAACCCACCGCCTTCCCTTGGCGGATTTCTTCCCGAATGCGCTCGAAAACCAGGACGTTCGAGTCCACCCCCATCCCCACCGTCAGGATGATTCCGGCGATGCCAGGCAACGTAAGCGTGGCCCCGATGAACACGAAGGCGGCAATCAGAATCAGCAGGTTCAGCGCCAGCGCAACGTCGGCGTTGACGCCCGCGCCGTGGTAATAGAAAAGCATGAAGGCAACGATGGCCAGAAAACCCACAATGGCGGCAATGACGCCGTGGCGAATGGAGTCGGCGCCGAGCGACGGCCCCACCACAGCTTCTGACATGGTCGTAATCGAGGCCGGCAGAGCGCCCGAGCGCAGCAGCAGGGCCAGGTCGCTTGATTGCTGGATTGATTGGAGGTGCTCGATGATTCCCCGCTCGCCGATCTGGCTGTCTATTGTCGGAGCGTCCATCACTCGGTTGTCGAGAACCACGGCGAGGTTGCGGCCGACGTTGGCTCCGGTCACTTGTGAGAACCGCACGCCCCCGTCGCGCGTCAGGGTGAAGTTCACAGCCGGTGCGCCGTCCGCCCCCGTTCCTGGATCTGCTCCCGTCAAGTCTCGCCCCGTAATCGCCGCGATGCGGTCCACGATGTACCAATTATCCGGACCGCCTCCCTGCGCTTGGTTTTTCCCAGGAAGCAGTTGCGTGTCGGGAGGAAGGATGCCGCCGTGCGCTCCCAGCGCCGCCTCCCGACTCGGGAAGGGCCCTTCACGCACCAGTTTCAATTCCAGGAGCGCAGTGGATTGAATGATGTCTCTCACGCGCGTGGGGTCGTCCACACTCGGCAACTCCACCACCAATTCAAAGTCTTCGGCCCTGCCGTATTCGGCGATGGTGGGCTCCGTGACCCCAAGGCTGTTGATGCGGCGGTCGATCGTGGTCATGGCCTGTTGGATCGCTTGGTTGCGGATGGTAGTCACCTGGGTGGGCTTCAACTCCATGGAGTAGGAAAACGTGTTCCCGGCCCCGACGCCAGGAAGCTGAGGCGCTTCCCAATCTGTAAACTGATCGCTGACCATATTCTTGAACTCGCCAGCCTGAGCCTGCGGGATGCCGGCGACGTAAATGTGCGTGATGTCTTTGTCTCTTTTTTGAGGGTCCGAG
>QHZO01000197.1 GCA_003224695.1 Acidobacteriota bacterium | reverse complement strand
AACCACCAGGTCGAAGGGGTTCAACTGCGCGAGCTGCCGCTTGCCTGCAAGCCGAAGCCCGATGATGAGAAACCCATAGATGACCACCGGCCGAACCATTTTCTCGATGAAGGGCAGCCCGAGAACAAACATGTCGTGCCAAAGTTTCGCTTCCACGCGCGACCTCCTGTGCGAAGACTCGGCCGGGTCCGCCGGCCGTCGAGAGATTGCTGAAGGGCCGTGCGCCTCGGCAGGTTTTTTATGCAACCGGCCCCGCGCCTACGACGTCCTTGGACAAAGGACGGGGCAAGGAGCCAGGGGATTCTACTCTCAGGGCCAGCGCCGAGCCAATTTCGACCGAGACGTGCATCAGGAACGACTGGTCGCGAACGGACCGAATGTGGGCGAGTTTGCGCCTCCGGGTCGAGTCTCAGTTTGCTGTAGCTGACGATGGGAGTGGCGGCGAGACACAGCTCGCCGCTACAGCAAACTGACAGCATCCGCATTGCGTGGCTCGATGCGCGGGAGTACATTAAAAGGGAGGATTGTATGAAGGCTCGCGTTCTTCTTCTCTCGGCATTCGCGGCCCTGCTGGTGGCGGCTGCGAACTACGCCGACGAGCACACGAAGCCCGCCTCCAAGGGCGAATCCGTCCTGCGCGTGGAGACTCGCCTGGTCCAAGTGAACGTAGTGGCACAGGATTCGAAGGGCAACGCCATCACGGGCCTGACTCGCGACGACTTTACTCTTTTCGACAACGGCAAGAAAATTCCGATCGATGAGTTCTCCGCCGTCAGCATCGCCACGCAGCCGAACGCGCCGACGCTCGCGCCGCGTACGTTCACGAACCGAGTGGGGCTCCCGAGCGCCACCGTCATCCTCCTGGATGGATTGAACACGGCCGTTGAGGATCAGACCTGGGCGCGCGCCGAGGTGATCAGCTTTCTCGAAAAACTGGAACCGCAAGACCGGGTGGCCATATTTCTCCTCGGCGACCACTTGATGGTGCTTCAAAACTTCACGAGCGATCCGAAGGTTCTCCTCGCGGTGTTGAAAAACACCAAGCCGCGCGCTCCGCAAGAGCTGGGAGCCTCTGCGCCGCCCGCGCCAACGCCCGGTTCAGCGAAGCAGGTCGACCTGGAAACGGCGTTGGCTCAGCTAGGAGGCGCGACGGGTGCCGGGTCGGGCGCCACGGGCCCTAACACCACCGGAATGGGGGCCGCGGCCGCATCGAACGCTCAGGCACAAGAAGAGGCCGTGATGATTCAATTCGAACAGCACCAGGCCTCTTTCTTCGTCATGGATCGCGAGGGGCGCACCGTCGCCGCCCTGGTGGCCATCGCGAACTTTTTGGCGCAATTCCCGGGGCGGAAGAACCTGGTTTGGGTTTCATCCAGCTTCCCGGTCGGCGTTGGCTTCGACACCCAGCGTCAGGCGGGCGATACACGCGACCAGGTGCAATTCACGTCGGATATCAAACGCCTGGGCAAGGCCCTGAACAACGCAGACCTGGCTATTTACCCGGTGGACCCGCGGGGGCTGGTCGCGGGCGGCGCCGGAGCAACTGGCGTGACCACCATGCAAACGCACAACTCGGCGGGAGCGGATCTTCCGGACGCCAATCACTATTATTCGACGCGCGGCATCATGGAGGAGCTTGCCGACGACACCGGCGGTAAAGCTTATTACAATACCAACGATCTTGCCGGCGTGATCCGGCGCGCCGTGGACGATTACCAGGCAGATTACACGCTGGGCTTTTATCCCCATATCCAGTGGGACGGCAGGTATCACGACCTGAAAGTCAAAGTGAACCGGCCGGGCGTCCACCTGCGATACCGGAAGGGATACTTCGCTTCGCTTGTCCCCGCCGCGGACACCGACCAGGGCACGGTATTGCTGGCTCAAGCCGTGGCGAGCCCGCTCGACTCGACCGGCCTCGGCCTGACGGTGGCCATCGTCCAGCAAGTTGAGAAACCGGCGCGCCGCGTGAAGCTGCACATCACCACGGATGCCCATGGTCTCACCTTCCAGGAAAAGAACGGCGAAAAGGCTGCTACAGGGGCAGATTCTCAGCAACATCCGCAAGACCGTTAATTTGGGCGTCCCGGCCAAGAGCCTGGATTTGGTGTTGGCGCGCGGACTGTCCCTCAACGATTTGCTTGAGGTGACGCCTGGCGCCACGCAGCTCAGATTGGTAGTCCGTGACACCGCCTCAGGCAACCTGGGCTCCGTTACCATCCCCCTTGGCCCGTGACCACTCGTGACGTCTAGAACTTTATAAGGCGCGGTTGCGACGGATAGTTCGACGATGAAAACCCCGAATCATTCTTGGATGAAGGCGGCTGCGCTTGTTGCGGCGGGGGCGACGATATGGTTTCTTGTTGCGCCCTTCGCTGCCAATGGCGGCGCGGGGGGCCTTGAGCTGAAAACGGCGGCATTCCGCGACGGGGGGGCGATCCCCAAAAAGTTCACTTGCGACGGAAGCGACGCCTCGCCACGCCTCGAATGGAATACCCCCCCGGCCAGGACCCGTAGCTTTGCGCTCATCGTGGACGACCCGGACGCCCCCAGTGGCACTTGGGTGCATTGGGTGGTTTTCAACCTGCCGACGGAGGCTCGAGCAGTGCCGGAAGCCGTGCCGCGCGGAGAAAAAGTCCAGGGCGGCGGCTCGCAAGGTCGAAACGACTTCCCGCAACTCGGCTACGGAGGGCCCTGCCCTCCCTCTGGAAAGCCCCACCGCTATTTCTTTAAACTCTACGCCCTCGACTCTCAGCTCAACCTGATGCCCGGCGCCACCAAGAGCGACGTCGAGAAGGCCATGCAAGGACACGTCCTGGCCAAGGCCCAGCTCATCGGCCGATACTATCGTTGATGTTAGGCCAGAGCCGGTCAAGAGTGCGCCCGGACTTTATCGTCGAGCCGGAAAGGAAGAAAATTTTACACGCCAAGCATTCTGCGCGATCACGGGCGCCGGGACGCGGCTGGGGAGGGCAAGATGGACACTTCTAGACAGACTGCAAATCCAATTCAACCTCCGAGGATTTCGAAATCCCTCGAGTCAGTTGAGGCCGCGCGCGAGCCGGACGGGCTCTATCAGAAGCGGGCGCTCGTTGCGCGCGTGGCAGATGCAGAAATTGACACGGAAGCACGAGAAGTTCGTATGAACGAGGTTTACCTGAGTGATACCCTGGTTATTCCTGAGGAATGTGAATACGGGGATTACCGCATCCAAATCCAGCGCATTGAATTCGCGAGTAAAATTGACCGGGCCGCACCCGAAAAGGGCCGTGTGCTCCGAGGCGTTACGGCAGACATTCTTGGCACCCGTGAGCCCTAAGGTCTCCGGGAAGCCCGCCGATTCCGCTTTAGTACTTGCCACTCTTCATTCACGAGCCCGCTAGTTCATATGAGCAGAATGCATGTGCCCATTCACTTCGAAAAATGCCAGGGCATCCGTAACATCGTCTATTAAGGCGCGTGCTCCGCTCACCCCGGCGCCTGCGGCGGCCAGCATTTCCTGTGCGCACTCGAAGCACAGGTACCATGCCTGGCGATCCGTAGTCCCGTCGGGATGGCAGGCGGCGCAGGGCCAATCTGCCTGATCATGAACCAGCAAGCCTTGTGGCGAAACAAAGTAGCTCATCGCAGCCCTCATTCGGTGAGTCTACGAGCATTTGAATTGCCAATCTCTCGGGTCGGACTTCTTCCGTAAACCCCTTACTCTCAACGCGCTCAAAGTAGGGCATATTCCGAAAGTCATAAGCGGTGAAAGCAAATTTTCAACCACGCGCACAATTTCGTGCACCAATCTGCGCGTCAGATTCTTAGCAATGGGGATTAAATCGGCCGATCAGGGTGAGGCCTGCCGGCGCATGCAAGGCGGTAGGTTATCCGTGCGTGAATGCCCGGATTCACATCACGTCGAGCAATTCGCGCACCTTGCGGGTCATCGTTTCGCGGGTGAAGGGTTTCTGGATGAAGGCCTGGCCGGGAAGGAGCGATCCGTTCCGCACCACGGCTTCGTCGGTGTAGCCGGACATGAACAGCGATTTTGCCTCGGGATGGATGGAGGAGAGTTCCCGCGCCAGTTCGCGTCCGCTCATGTTGGGCATGACCAGGTCGGTCAAGAGCAATTGGATCGGGGAGCGAGTTTGCCGGGCGATCCGCAGGGCCGCTTCTCCTCCATTGGCCTCGAGCACCTGATAGCCCTTAGCCCGAAGCAGGCCCTCGGCGAACGACCTCACCGCCGCTTCGTCTTCAACGAGCAGAATCGTCTCCGAGCCACCACCCTCCTCGTTCCGCTCCGCTGGAGGAGCGAAAGGGCGAGCGGAGGCTCTGGCGTCTTCAACGGCGGGAAAGTAGATCTTGAAGGTCGTCCCGTGCCCAGGCTCGCTATAGACCCAGATACTTCCACAACTCTGTTTCACTATGCCGTAAACCGTGGCCAAGCCCAGGCCGGTTCCTTTCCCTTTCTCTTTGGTGGTGAAAAACGGCTCAAAGACATGGGCGAGGGTCGCGGCATCCATGCCGTGGCCAGTGTCGCTCATGGCCAGCATGACGTAAGGGCCGGCCTTGCCCAGCATATACGCGGACGCGCGCGCCTGATCGAGCTCGACATTGGCGGTTTCGATTGTCAGCTTGCCGCCCTCCGGCATGGCGTCCCGCGCGTTGACAGCAAGGTTCATTAGCACTTGCTCGATTTGTCCCGGATCGGCCTTTACGGACGACAGCCCTTTGGCCGGAACGAGGGCCAAGTCAACATCTTCCCCGATCAATCGCCCGAGCATCTTCGTCACGTTCGAGACCACGTCATTCAGGTCCAGAACCGCGGGCTGGAGGATCTGCTGTCGGCTGAAGGCCAACAGTTGCCGGGTCAGCCCGGCGGCACGCTCTCCCGCCTTACGGATCTCTTCCACGCGGCTTTGTTGCTCCGCGCCAAGGCCGCCGTCCGACAACAATAAATCGCTGAAACCGTTAATGACGGTTAGCAGGTTGTTGAAATCGTGTGCCACGCCGCCCGCCAGCCTTCCCACCGCTTCCATCTTCTGTGCCTGTCGAAACTGTTGTTCCAGCTTTCGACGCTCTGTGATGTCCCGCTGGATTCCGAGAAACCCGGCGATGTTCCCCCCCTCATCCAGGATGGGGCTTACGGAGGATTCCACGGTTACTTCCCTTCTGGCCTTCGTGCGGTTGACGATTTCCCAATGGAACGGGCGCTTTTCGAGAAGGGCGCGCCAGAAATCCGCATATTCCTTGCGGGGGACTCGGTCGCTCTTGAGGATGCGTGGGGTAGTTTTTCCGACTACCTCCGCCTCCGAGTAGCCGTAAAGGCGCGTGAACTCCGAATTGATAAAGGTGAAAATTCCCTCAGGGTCGGTCATCATCACGACCTCGCCTGAAGCGTTGACGGCTTGGCGGAGCCGCACGAGCGATATTTCAGCCTGCTTTTGGCCTTCTCGAGCGGCCTTCTCGCGCAGGACTCGTTCCACGGCGGCAGGAAGGCGCGCCAAGCGATCCTTGAGGATGTAATCACAGGCGCCCCGCTTGAGTAATTCGACGGCCGCCTCATCCAGAAGAGCTCCGGTGACCACGAGCAAAGGTACGTCTCGGCCAGACTCCTTCAGGACCTCGAGGGCGTCAAAAGCAGTCCAGGAGCGCATGTTGAATTCCGTCAGGATAATGTCACAGGGGGCCGATTCCAATCGCTCGCGAAGTTTCGAAGGAGAGTCGGCCTGCTCGCATCGGATTCGGTAACCGGTTTGCCGCAAAACGGCCATGATCATTTCGAAGTCCGCCGGCGAGTCCTCAAGTGCCAGAACGCGGAGCTGGCGGTCCTCCGGCGAGACGGCTTTGGAATCCGATTTTTGGATGTCGCTCAATAGTCTCCCAGCTAATTCGTCTGCAGCGCCGCCGACGGCGGGGGCTGGTTGACCACCAGCCAGAACAGGCCCCACACCACGCCCTTGGTTTTGACGAGTTTTGGTATCTACTCATTATATCGGCGGCATACGGATCCAACTTTAGCGCCCCGACGAGCGGAATGCTGTGGCAGGCCACCTTCCGGGATTGACGAGGCTCGAAGGCTCGGGTTATCTTGACTTGCCAAGTTTCCGATGATGCAACATCAACCCTCAGCCCGATCGCAAGAGCGGAAAAGCAGTGCGCAGGGACCCCCGCAGCTCCACCACGTCATCGAAGCCCAGCAATTCGACCTCAAGACGATTGAGACGCTTTTTGAGCTGGCCGATCGGATGGAACAAGTCGCTCGGCGCGGCGGTACTGGCGAGTATCACGGCAGCATTATGGCCACGCTCTTTTACGAGCCCTCGACGCGCACGCGCTTTTCGTTTGAAACGGCGATGTTGCGCTTGGGGGGGCGCGTGATCTCGACCGAAAACGCCCGCGAGTTCTCTTCGGTTTCGAAGGGCGAGACCCTCGAGGACACGATACGAATCCTCAACGGCTATGCCGACGTGATTGTGCTGCGCCACAGCGAAGTGGGCTCCGCCGCGCGCGCCGCCGCGGTTTCCCG
>QHZO01000196.1 GCA_003224695.1 Acidobacteriota bacterium | reverse complement strand
CAGTTTGCGCAGGTCGTAACGCAACGAGTTCAAGCCGTAACCTTCCGGCGTCAGGCCGAAGCGCCGATGAATTTCCTCCAGCACCTGCCGCGTGGTCCATCCGCCTAGGCCCACGGCGGCGTGCAAGAGCACT
The DNA here is from genome assembly GCA_003224695.1 of Acidobacteriota bacterium. Lineage (GTDB taxonomy): Bacteria > Acidobacteriota > Terriglobia > UBA7540 > UBA7540 > Gp13-AA74. The sequence continues at coordinate 8,344 of QHZO01000196.1, read as the reverse complement.
TCCAGCAGGCGGATCATGCGCGCATCTTCGACCCGAATGCCGGCCGTGCGCACCTTGCCGTTCACCACCGGCAGAGCGATGCGGGTGAGCAGCGGGAAGTCTCCGTGCACATTCAGATTTTCGGCCTGCACTTCGGCAAAGCGGTCCAACACCCCAAGAAATTTCTCCCGCGCCTCACCCAGATGTTCGACCCCCTTGCGCAGTCCAAAATCCCCCAGGTTGTTCGAGGTCAGCTCGTGGCGCAAGAAGGTCCAGGACTTGGCATATTGCTTCAGCCATCCTCGCTTCCAGTAGGCGCGGAACACGTGCCGACCGTCCATGCGCTCCAGCGTCGTCTGTACCTTGCCGTTCAGCCGATGCCGCCTCTGGCCGCCAAAAATGTTCACGACCTTGTCGGCCGCCAGCCCCCACAGTCCCAACTCGCAACTGCGCACGAACAACTCCCGGATGGGACGGTTCCTGCGGAAGACGAAATTGCGAGAGTATTCGACCTGATGCAGGTAATAGCTGCGCTCCAGGATGGCGCCTCGCCGGTCCTCCACCGTGAACTTCGGCCCCAGCAGAAACGTCCAGTGCTCCAGGCGCTTTTCGATCACCTCTCCGCCGAGAGCGTCCGCCACCGCCTGCAACTTGGCCACGTCTTCAACGCCCACAAAGGCGTTGTCGTCCTGGCGAAACGCTACTCCCTGCCGCGCCAGTTCCTGGGCCACGTAGCTGTGGCCGTTCAGGTAGTAGCTGGCCTCGAAGGGAATGAACGTCCCCAGGCGTATCACCATCGGCCCCAGCACTTGGTCGCGCAGATAGAAGTAGTAAAACCTGTATCGGCTGCGATGCTTGTGCAGGATGGGATAGTCGCTGCCGTCGGGTTGGCGAACCGGGAGGTGGCCCGGCCGGTAGGTCCAGCCTTGCTCGTGAGCCTGAAAAATAAAGTACACGCCGTAGCCGCCGGCGCGCTCCATCCTCCGCAGGTACGGTCGCACGTACGCTTCTTTGTTGACGCCCTTCTCGGCCCACTCGAGCGGAATGGCGCGATGGCGGGCGTAGCTCTCCACCCAGCCCACGTAACGGCGAGTGCGTTCCGAGAGCACCTCCTTGGTGATGGCCTCAATCCCTTTCACGGTCCGCAGCCAGTAGACCACCTGCCCCGGACGTTGCAGCCCCATCAGGTAGCCGCTCAGCACCATTCGATCAAAACAGTGGTATATAAAGATCAGCCAACTCGCAAAGAGCTTGGTGAAAAGTTCCATCGGTTGCCTCCGCGATCTCGTCTGCGAAAACAAGATCATCGGCCAGGCAACCGGTGGAATCAACCACCCGCCCGCGCCTCTAAAATTGATCTGGAAATTTCAAAGATATTTGGCTAAGTGTACGTCGCCGTGCGGCCGGTGTCCCGCCCGTTTGTTACCACGTTCACGTTCCCGTTGGCAAAAAAGCTGTACGACAAGCTGAGGGCCGTCCCGTTCGATGAGGAGGCCGTGATGGCCGTGGGGAAAAGCCGCGGGCTGTAGCTGTAATTCGTCGTGATCCCGTTGAAGGTCCCCGTCTGCCCGTTGACGGAGGTTGCGAGCTCGCCTGGCGGAGCATACGTCGCGCTTTTGGCGTAATTGATGCTGTTCGCCGTATCAATCGCTGAAACGGGCTGCGCGGCGGCATTGTAGCCGTAAGTGACCACCCGCCCGCTCGGATAGGTGACCGTGGCGAGGGAACCGTCATAGTTGTACGTGGACGAGATCGTCTTGGTGACGCTCCCGATGGTCCGCTTCTCCGTGACATTCCGCCCCATCGTGTCGTAGCTCCAGGCGGTTGCGCCCGAACCGTCGCTCATACCCGTTCGCCGGCCTTTTCCATTCGTTATTGTAAGCCCGTTGTAGCTCGTTTGATCGTAATAGTAAATGGCGGTGGGCGTGATGCTGTAGTTGTAGCTCTTCGAGGTTAGCCGACTTAGGTCGTCATAGGCGAAGGTCGTAGCAACGGTCGTGGTGCAACTCGTGGTGCATTGCTTCGTCTCCGGCGTGGCGAAGTTGACTTCGGGTGCGGGGCTCGCTCCGGACCTGCATGAGACGCCCACGGCGGCGATTGACCCCGAACACCTCACCAGCCCTGGCGTGGCGATGGGCACGGTAGTCTACATGTCGCCCGAGCAGGCTCGGGGCGAGGAAGTGGATACACGCACTGATCTGTTCAGCTTTGGCGCCGTGCTCTACGAAATGGCGACCGGTCGTCAGGCATTCTGCGGAACGACCACGGCTGTAATCCATGACGCGATTCTGAATCGAGCGCCCGTTTCGCCGATCAGGCTGAATCCCAGCCTGCCGCTGAAGCTTGAAGAAATCATCAACAAGGCACTCGAGAAGGACCGTGACCTGCGTTGCCAGACCGCCGCCGAACTCCGCGCCGACTTAAAGCGCCTGAAGCGGGACACGACTTCACGCCGCAGTACTGTAACGCCGGCCTTTGACGAGGAGGGCGTAGGGACGTTTCATGAATCGCCCCCACAAACGACGAAAGCCGCTCAGCTCGACATCACTTCGAGCGATCGAGCTTTAGTCGCCAGTCTTGCCAAACGGCACAAGAAAGTCTTACTCGGCGGGCTGGCGGGCGTGCTTATGGTGATTGTGGCGCTCGCTTACTGGCTGGCGCCACCGCTGCCTCCGCCTTCAGTCTCTGGATATGTCCAACTCACCCACGACGCGCGCCCGAAGGTTTTGGTGGGGACGGATGGCTCGCGGCTCTACTTACAAGAGGAAGGTCCAGGGTCTAGCATACCCCTGGCTCAGGTATCAGTCGCCGGAGGAGATGTTGCGCCCATCCCCGCTCCTTCACCCAGCATGCAACTTCTTAATGTCTCGCCGGACGGTTCGAGCCTGCTCGTGGCAGACGAGCCCGTCAGATCCCTTGAAGGGCCCATCTGGGCCTTGCCGATCCTCGGAGGCTCACCGCGCCGGTTAGGGGATACCGTGAGCATTGACGGGGCATGGTCTCCGGACGAAAAGATGCTGGTTTACACCAAAGGCGATGAACTCTACCTTGCCAACGGTGACGGGACGGAATCCCGCAAGCTCGTTTCCTTGCCAGGCCGCGCGTCCTGGCCTGCATGGTCCCCCGATGAAAGCCTGATTCGCTTCACGGTCAGCGATCCCAAGACGGAGGATAGTTTTATCTGGCAAGTCTCGGCGGACGGCGCCAATCTTCATGAACTGCTTCCCGGCCGGCTTCCTCGCCTCGGCGGGTCAAGTTTGGGCCGTGCGCGAGGTGGGGAGCTTCCTCCGCAAAGTCAGTCGTGTGCCCGTGCAGTTGACCTCTGGAGCGACCGCGTATTCCAACCCGCTGCCGAGCAAGGACGGTAAAAAGCTCTTTGCGGTTGCGGGGGTAGGGCGCGGAGAACTCGAGCGCTACGATGCTAAGTCCCAAAACTTCGCCCCCTACCTCTCCGGAATTTCGGCGCAAGACGTGGCCTTCTCGAAAGACGGGCAGTGGGTCGCTTACGTTTCCTTTCCAGAAGAAACACTCTGGAAAAGCAGAATGGATGGGAGCGACCGGCTCCAGCTCAGCTTTCCGCCGCTCTACGCCTTTCTGCCTCGCTGGTCGCCGGATGGAAAGCAGCTTGTCTTTTTCGCCTTCCAGTCCGGCAAGCCGGAGCGAATTTATCTGGTTTCAGCCGATGGCGGCACAGCTCAAGAGCTCGTCCCCAACGACGCTCGGCCCCAGTACGACCCCGTCTGGTCGCCAGACGGCAACTCGATTGCCTTCTCGGCTGACCCCAGCAGCCCGGCGACCGCCATACACATTCTTGACATGAAGGCGCACCAGGTCTCAACGCTCCCGGGTTCCGATGGGCTGTTCTCTTCGCGCTGGTCGCCCGACGGGCGGTACATTGTCGCCATGACGGCCAATTCCGGTTCGCAGCGCTTAATGCTCTACGATTTCAAAACCCAGAAGTGGTCTGTCTTAGCCGCCACTACGACAGCAGACTATCCTTGCTGGTCACAAAATGGCCAGTATGTTTACTTCCTGCGTAAGCAGCAGGACGCGGGAACAATGCGAGTAGGAATCCGCGATCGCAAGGTCGAGCCGGTCGTCAGGTTGAAAGGATTTCAGATGACGGGTTACTTCGGCTTTTGGTTCGGCCTTGCGCCAGACGATTCGCCGCTGCTGCTCAGGGATACGGGGACACGAGAGATCGTCGCCCTCGACTGGCACGCGCCTTAAGAGCAGCGTTGAAAGACAATTGGCAAGCACGGCGAGGAATCACCGGGAAAAGTTGATTCGAATTCTTGCCAATTGATGTCAATGCAAGCAGACGCCCAAGCTCCGATGCCCGTACCAGATTCATTCATTCATCCCTCATCGCAATTTGAAAGATCAGATAAACCGGAAAATTGTGCAGGCGGAGATTGAAGGGGGCGCGCAGTTGGGCGACCTGGTTGATGGTGTGGCCCTGGAAGTTGAAACCCTACATCATGAGTACACTCTCGTCAATCGCGGCGGCAGCCAGGCCCTGATCTGCGGCCACCCGAAATACTGTCCCGATCCCGTGCCGGTGCGGATTGCCGGGTCGACCTAGGGCGGTTCAATGCTGAAGACGCGGTACATCGGGCAAGGGATGCGCCTGGAATTTCGGCATCCGGTTTATCACACCCTTGTCACTTCCTGTGATGTCGATGTGTGCGCGGCCGACCACGTTCTGAACGTCCCGGCCACATGCGTCGGAAATTGATGTAGTTGGAGCGCCGAAGTGACAACGGCTGTCCCAACCACCTATCAGTAAACATCCCGCATAGCACTCGAAATCACTTGCCCCGCGGCTCCGATCATTTCGAGCCAAGCCAGTGCCGCTCGTCTGTACAACGCGCTTCACGTAGAAGTGAAATCCGCAACATGCCCCCGAGGCCCGGTTGTGGGAAGTCAGAGCGCAATACCCCCTCTTGCCCTGGCCGGTAAATCGGCTAATGCGTAAAATCCGCTGTCGCCGTACGGCGTTAGCGACGCCCGTTACTGTTCCGCCCGAGTGGGTACACGGAAACTACCCACTTGAATGTATAACGGCCAAACCGTGTTTTGCTTCGTGGCCATACCCTGGGTCACAAAAACGGGATGCCGAATCCAATGCGTCGAGACACAGCAACGCATACGGCGATGGGGTGATCTGGGGCTACGCAAGGTCGGTGGGCATGCCTTGTCTTTTTGCCGGGGCTTTCTGACAGGCGGGCCTGGCGTCAGACGGGTATGCTATATTGTATACAGCCTACAGATGTGACGACCACCCGCTTCTTTATGGAGGGATCGATGATGATAAAGAATCAATTCCCAGCTTATTAAAGTGCGAGGATCACGATGTCAATTGGACCAGCGCCGATCGGACCATCGCTTGGGGGCGCGCGATTGAGCTCGACCGCAGCGCGAAACATCAGCGAAGGGGCATTTAAACAAGTTCGTGAGTTGATCGTTCGCGGAAAGCTTGCTCCCGGGAGCCGCGTGGTGGAATCCGAGCTCGCCGGGCGCCTGGGAGTAAGCCGCACGCCGGTACGATCGGCCATTCACCGCCTGCAACAAGAAGGCTACATCCATGTAAGCGATGACAGCGGCAGCAAAGCCAAACTGGCCGTAGCTCCGCTGACGCAAGAGGACTCCAAGGAGTTATACAGTATTGTGGGACATCTCGAAGGGCTGGCTGCCGGATCGGCTGCGCAACTGGACGGCCTGGTGCGCGACAGGCTGATTGCTGGTCTTCGAGATTTGAACGAAAAGCTCAGAGGTCTGGCTGCTGCAGAGCGGGGCGACCCCAATGTAATCTTCGAGTTCGACATCAATTTCCACCAAGCGGTTGTGGATGCTGCCGCGGGACCGCGCTTGCGGGCGCTGCATGCCGCGGTCAAGCCTCAAACGGAGCGCTATTGGCGGCTGTACGCGAGCTCGATTCTTGACCAACTCGGACTTTCTGTGAGCGAGCACGACGTGATCATTCAAAGCATCGCCGCCGGCGATCCCGAGGGAGCCGAGCGTGCTATGCAGACAAATTGGCTGAAAGGTGCAGAGCGGCTCTCTCGCGTGATCGCGACGTTGGGTGAGCGCGGAAGTTGGTAGCCATGCTGCACTCGACCGACGGGTGCCAAGCACAACCCGCAGACGAGAAATCGTGTGGAAGACTTAACCAGGCCTGACTCCTTTGTGGGCTAATCAACTCAAGCTGGCCGGGACCCGGAGTTAGCCCTGGGAACCCGTCGTAACCAATCCAGCCAAAGGAATCTCGAAGCCAAAGTAAATGACTGCTTTCGGCAGGCGGATGAAGTAAGGTGTCCAATAGATTTGGGAGACTCGCCTTGGGGATCATGCGGGGGTTTTTCCTAAAGTGCTCAGAAAGCAGTTGGCTGAGCGAGGCACGCACTACCGGTTTGTCCGCCGCTCGGTTTCGCGCTTCATGCGTAGGCTTAATTTGGATTCGCGTCGGAGAGGCTTGCCTACGGCCACGACGGGCGACACTGATTCCGGACGAAACTCTCGCATGACCGATATACGGGCTCCACGAAGCAGGGACCTGACGTTTATCGCCTCAGGTTCGAGATCTATCCTGCGCTCGTCAGCTCCAGTCGCTTTGAGCCTTTTCCTCGCCTTGCCTGGCTTAGCATCGCAAGGCATCACACAGGCCGGCCATTCGGAGGGGTTCGAGTCCTCGGAGAGGTCAGCCGACCCGAGGGCAGAATCCGCGGCGCCGGATTCCTCCGAAATGCGAGGCATGATCGAACGGTATGGCGCCGATCGCAGCAGCCTGGTGCGAATGTTCAGTTCGGCGTCGTCTGGCTCGCAGAGCGAAAGCCGGGCCGCGAGGCCGGTGAATCTCATCGAGCTATCTCCCAACGCCCGAGCGCGCATGCGGGAGTTTTATGGGAGTTGGGTGGCGCGGCTTGACGACGTTCAATTCGACGCGATGAGCCAGGAGGGCCGTATCGACTTCCTGCTTTTCAAAAACCATCTCCTCCATGAGTTGAAACAACTCGATCTTCAAGAAAAGACGATGGAGGGAGAAGCGGCGCTCCTGCCCTTTGCCCGGGCGATTGTCAGCCTTGAAGAAGCCCGCCGGCGGATGGATCCCGTCAATCCCTCCAAGGACGCCGCCATACTGGATGGTGTTCACAAGGAGATCGAAACGGCCCGCAAGAGCGTTGAAGCGGGCCTAGGACCGCAGCCAAGGCCTGGCGCCATCATCGTGAAAAAGACCGTCGCCAACCGCGCCGCTCTCACCATTGGCGATTTGAGAAAGGCCCTAAAAGTCTGGTTTGACTTTTACAACGGTTACGACCCCGCCTTTACTTGGTGGATGGCCGAACCCTACAAGGCCGTGGATCATGCGCTCGAGGCCTACGGAACTTTCTTGCGCGAGAAAGTGGTCGGAACCCAGCCTGGGGACGAGACCACAATCATTGGGGATCCGGTCGGGCGGGAGGCCCTGCTGAGCGAGCTGAATCATGAAATGATCCCCTACACCCCCGAAGAATTGATCGCCATCGCCAACCGGGAATTTGCCTGGTCGGAGATCGAGATGAAACGCGCCTCGCGGGAGCTGGGTTATGGGGACGACTGGCACCAAGCGCTGGGGCGCGTCAAGAATATGTACGTCGAGCCGGGCCAGCAGCCGGAAATGGTCCGGAAACTGATGGTCGAGGCCATCGCCTTCGTTCACCAGCACGACCTCGTGACTGTTCCCCCGCTCGCCGTCGAGACCCTTCGCTTGCAAATGATGTCGCCGGAGAGGCAACTGATCAATCCGTTTTTCACCGGCGGCGAAGCCCTCACCATCTCCTACCCTACACCGTCCATGTCCCAAGAGCAGAAGTTGATGAGCATGCGCGGAAACAACATCCCGTTCTCACGCGCCACGGTCTTTCATGAAATGATTCCGGGCCATCACTTGCAGGGCTTTATGGAAGCTCGCTATCGTCCCTATCGCCGGATTTTTGACACTCCATTCTGGGTCGAAGGCTATGCCTTCTATTGGGAAATGCTCTTTTGGGATTTGAATTTCCCGCGGACGCCGGAGGAACGGATAGGCATGCTGTTCTGGCGAATGCACCGTGCGGCCCGGATCATTTTCTCGCTGAGCTTTCATCTGGAAAAAATGACGCCAGAGGAGTGCGTTGATTTCCTCGTCAACCGCGTGGGGCATGAGCGTGATAATGCTGCGGCCGAGGTCCGGAGATCCTTTGAGGACAACTACGCACCGCTCTACCAGTGCGCATACATGCTCGGCGGGCTCGAGCTTCGCGCGCTTCATCACGAGCTCGTGGATTCCGGGAAAATGACCAACCGCGCCTTCCACGACGCCGTGTTTAAAGAGAACAGCATCCCC
>QHZO01000195.1:7165-15252 GCA_003224695.1 Acidobacteriota bacterium | reverse complement strand
CCATAGTCGGCGCTCGGGAAGAACGGGTCGCCGCCCGCGTAGCCGAAAAATGCCGCGAGCCAGCGCGCCAAGCCCATCCCCCAAACGCCGAAATAGCCGAGCGTTTCCAGATAGGACCCCGTGCCGAGCGCGAAGAACTCGCCCTTCATGGCGAGACCGAACATAAACATCACCACGATGGCCGCAAACAAAATCGGCGCCCGCCGCTTCTTTCCAAGCAGAAAATGTCCGAGCCCAGGCACCAGCCAGGCGGCTACACAGACTTGGACCAATCTGCCGGTGGTCGCGCGGGGCAGTTCCGCCTCGCGCGTCTCGGCCGCCACCTCGCTTGTTGCCTTTCTGTTCATGAAGCTTGGGCCCGCCGCGCCCTTAATCTGAAGCTAAAGTTCCAGCGGCTTCAGGCTCTCAAGTTAACATACGTCCAATCGCAGCGGCAAGAATCGGTACCACGCTTTGCTGGATTTCTCCGGTAACGCGCGCGTCGCGCTCCTCGACGTACACGTTCACCTCACTGCGCACGCCGAATTCGGGCAAATAAATGCCTGGCTCGATCGAGAAGCAAGTGCCGGGAATGATTTTCCGTTCGTCGTGGGTCTCGAAGTTGTCCATGTTGGCGCCGTTGCCGTGGACTTCCTCGCCGATCGAGTGGCCCGTGCGATGGACGAAGTATTCGCCGAAGCCGTGCCGTCGTATGACTTCGCGGGCGGCGTCGTCCACCTGGAAGCCGCGCAGGTCTTCGCCGGTTTGGCGCGCTTGACGTACGCGGCGGATGCCGGCGTCGCGCGCTTCGCGGACAATCTCGAAAATGTCGGTGAATTTCTTCGGCACGGTCTCGCCCACGAAGCCCGTCCAGGTAATATCGAAATAGACCGCGCCTGGGGCCTTTCGTTTTGCGAAGAGGTCGAGCAAGACGAAGTCGCCGGCGCGGATGGGGCGCGAGGACTTTGCGGTCGGTGAGTAATGAGGGTTCGAACAATTTTCGTTCACCGCCACGAGCTGTGTCTCGTCATCGGCGGTGAGCCCGCGCGTGTCGAAGAGCCGCGCGATTTCCTGCTGCACGTCATATTCACCAATCTTTTTACCCGCTTTGACGGCCTCGCGAATCACGCTAAACCCGAGTCGCACGGCTTCGTGGACCACCTGGCCGGCTTCCAAGTGAAGCGCCAGCGCCTCGGGCGACCAGCGCGCCTCGAACAACTGCACGAGGTCGGCGGAGGAGACAACCTCCACACCGAAGCTGCGCACGAGCTCAATCGTCCCCGCGTCCACCAGGCCCACGTAAGGAATATCGTTCAGGGCAGAGTACTGCATAGCGATGCGGCGCTTGCCTTCGAGCATTTGCTTGAGCCCCTCGCGCTGCTCCTGCCAGGTGGAATAGAGGCGCGGCTTGCCTGCGAGGCCTTCGAGGTTTCCCGACTCGATGCGATGCACGAGCTTGGCGGGCTCGCCCGTGGCGGGAATCAGATAATACCAGCGGCGCGTGCACATGGGCGGCGAAATCCCGAGCACGCGGTAGGCGATCGGGTCGCGGCGGTGGTGGTCGTAAAAAAGCCAGCCGTCGAGCTTCTGCTTGCGGAGCGCGGCTTGAATGGCGGATAAATCCACTGAGACCTCCTGAATTGCTCCCGTCCCTTCCTGACTGCGAAGAAAAGACAAGAACCAAGAAGCGTTTCACGCAAAAGCGCCAAGGTGCAAAGGCCGCAAAGCCGGGCGAATTCAGGGCGGGATGTCTTCGCGCCTTGGTGCCTCAGCGTGAGGCTTGGATTCTAGTCGCGATTCCTCTAGCCTGCCGCGCGTGCTTTCTCCGTTGCGGCGGCTTCGCCTGGGCGAAATACCTTGTCGTAGGCGAGCATCAAGACCACGCCGGCAAGTCCCACGCCGGTCACAACCCACCACATCCGAGACGGCTGGTGCAGAATGCCTCCGAAGTAATGGAGCGAATAACCTCCCAGCGGCCCGGCAATAAAATATCCAATGGCAATGGGCAGAAACGCGTAGCCCATATAGAGTCCTTGCTGGCCAGAGGGCGCGAGGCGCGATACGTACTCGTAATAACGCGCCGATTGCGTGATCTCGCCGAGGGCCAAGACGACGAGACTCATGATGAATGTCAACGTGGAAGGGTGGAAGGCAACAATCTGCCAGGAGAGGCTCGAAATTAGCAGGCCCAGCGTCATCGCGCTAAATGGGCGGATCTTGCGGGTCAAGTAACTCACAAGAATCTGAAAGCAGATGACGGTGAGCGCATCCACCGAGAGCAGCAGGTCGGCATTGGCGTTGGGATTCACGAAGCCTCGCAAATAGAGCGGCGCCGATACGAACTCCTGCCAGAACACCACATAAAAACTCGAAAAAATCAAAAGGAACAGAACGAAGCGGAAATTCGCCAGAACTACAAACATGTTGTGGATCGCCGCAGCCACACTTCGGACCCCGGCCTCGCCCGGCTTGACCGGGTCACGGAAGAACAAGAAGGTCACGATGAACATCAGGAAGACGCTCAAAGCCGAAACGCGAAAAACGTTTTCCATGCCCAGCCCCAAAGGTTTCCTGACGAGCCATGCCACGACCGGGCCGAGCGTTCCGCCGACATTCACCAGCGTGTAATAGATGGAATAGCCGATGGAGCGGACCGCTTCTGTGGAGGCGCGTGCGGTTGTCCCCGCGACGCACGGTTTGACGACGGCCGGCCCAAGAGCTGGGATCATAAGGATGCCGAGGACCAGCCATTTGTCTCCCAGAGCCTGGCGCGCCGCTTGCATCCACGGCGCGGAAAGAGAACCGAGGAGAAAATATCCGACCGTCATGACCAGGTAGGCAAACATCAGCGCCCGACGGAATCCGAAGCGGTCAGCGAGTGTGCCGCCGAGCACCGGCAGGAACCAGACAACGAAGCCGAAGATACCGATCACCCACCCCGTCAGCTCTTTCGTGAAATGGAGTTCTTCGTTCAGGTAAATCGCCAGCACCGCGCTCGCACCATAATAGGCCAGACGCTCGAAGAGCTCGGTGAGGTTCGCCACCCAGAAGGCGCGTTCGAATCCGGCCAGGACCTCGCGCAGCCGCAGACGAAAACTCACCTGTTGCTCCTTCCTTCGCCTGCCAGGGCTTTGAGTTTTGAGAGCGCTCCGGCACAGGCATTGCCGCTGATGCGAATGAGCTTCCGTCTCGACCGGCGCCCGGCGACAATGGCGATCGAGTTTTTCGGCAGACCGAGCGACTCCGCAAGCAGGCGGACACACGCTTGGTTGGCAAGGCCCTCGACCGGTGGAGCGTGGACGGCCAGGCACAACTCTCCGGACGACGAAGTGCTCAATCGCTCTCGACTCGATTTGGGTTTCACGGTCACCCAGAAGGTCAGGTTCTTGCCTTCGATGCGGAAATCGGTCATGGGAATGGCAGGCGCCAGGCCGCCCTTAGGATCGGCGCCTCGCGGCGGCGAGTTTCGGGTTCCTGGTGTCGGTTGTTTATGGTCCGTCGTCCGTCGTCAAAGGCCGAAACTCGAAGCTCGGAATTCAAAATTCGAAAATCGGCTTGCTTTTCACTTTTCGAGTCTTGGCTCCGCCTTTGAATTGTCCCAGGCCGCCGGTTCTCTCTCCTGACTCCTGACTCCTAAATCCTGACTCCTAAATCCTAAATCCTAACTCCTGACTCCTCACCTCATCCCCTCGCCCCGAAAATTGCCGTCCCGATCCGTACCATCGTCGCGCCTTCTTCGATGGCCACCTCGAAATCGTGGCTCATGCCCATCGAAAGCTCCGTGAGCTCTGGGAATCCGACGGCGCGCAGCCGTTCGGCAAGTTCACGTAGGCGGCGGAAGTACGGGCGAACCTGGTCGGGGTCATCGAGAAACGGCGGAACGGTCATGAGGCCCACGAGCTCAAGGCTCGCAAGGCGGCGGACTTCTTCGGCGAGCGCCGCGATCTCCGCTTCTTTCACGCCGGACTTGGCCGCTTCATCACCCAGGTTGACTTCGATCAAGACCTTGAGGCGCGGTTTGTCCGCGGCCGGCGCCGCCTGATGGAGCTTGTCGGCCAAGCGCGCGGAGTCGAGCGAATGGAGCCATTGGAAAAGCTCGTGTGCGGGCTTGGCCTTGTTGGTCTGGAGATGTCCGACCAGGTGCCAGGCGCAATCGAGGCCGGCGAGCGCGGGCCTCTTCGCCTGCGCTTCCTGGACACGGTTCTCGCCGAAATCTCGCTGGCCGGCGTCGTAGGCCTCCCGAATGCGCTCGGGAGGAAAGGTCTTGGAAATCGCGATCAGCTTCACATCCTGTGGCCGCCTTCCCGAGCGTTCCGTGGCGCGCGCCACGCGCTCGCGAACGCGCTCGAGGTTTTCGCGAATTTCCACCTGACTGCTCAAGCCTCGCCCCTGCCTGCCCTGCCCGCCCTGCCCGCAGCAGGCGGGCGCAAGCGGGATTGTACCATCCTCGGCGGAATTGGCCGCCAAGGGCGCGTGCTTGTGAGCCCGCGATCATAAATTCGTTGCGGCGTCGTGCCCTCCGCCGGGTAGGAGTCGTGGCTGGCTTCGGGCGTGCTTCGGCGATTTGGCGGACGAGTCCCGTCGGTTGAGAGAAGTGTTTCGCACTCTTCGACGAGAGTATCCCGCGTGGACGCGCAGCCAAGCTCGGGTTTTCCCGCGCGCCTCAAAGAGTGCTGCTGACGACCGCCCGGCACCCGGCGGAAGGCACTCCCTTGAAGCCTTTTGCGTTCTTTGCGCTCTCTGCGGCTTTGCGTGAAACCGGCTCTTGTTCGTTCATCTTGCGATCTTTGCGCCTCTGCGTGAAACTGGTTCTTGTTCGTTCATTGAATACCCGACCCAAGACACCATTCATATCCGGGTTGAATTGCGCGAAGCCTCAGTTTAGAATCTCATAACTGGTTATTTGGTGCGCCATCACAACTGCGTTACGACCGGGCTGGCCTTGCGGCTTTGGCAGGTCGCACTATCCCGTTTTCTGTCCTTCGCCGCGCTCCTCTGCCTTTCACTGTCGTTCACTGCAATTCCTGCCCTTGGCCAGAGCAATCCCGTCCCGTTCGTCAATCAGCCGCTGGTCCCCTCGGCGGTTGCGCCGGGCGGGCCTGACTTTACGTTGACCGTCAACGGCACGGGCTTCGTCTCCGGCGCCTCCGAAGGCACCTGCCCGAGTTGCAGCATTGGCGGCAATGGCGGCTCCGGGGCCTTTGGAGAGGCCGTTCTCACTGTTGCGCCAGGCGCGAGCCTAACCATTGTGGTTGGCGCCGGGGGTGCGGGGGGAGCCGTCAACACCACAAATTCCGGAGGAAGCGGAGGAACCAGGACGCGACTGGCACTGTCCTGCTTTCGGCAGGCGGCGGCAGTGGCGGCGCGTGCGGCACCTGCGGCGCGACGCCCGGAACTGGGGGCGCGACGGGAGTCGGACCTGCGGGGAGTCTTCTGCATTCCGGGCCGGGTGGCGGCTCCTGCGGCGGGGGGCCAACTCGTTGCGGCTATCTTCTCCCCGACTTTGCTACAGACACCGATTGGGGCGGCCGAGGCTTCAATAACGGCAACCCCAATGAGACGGAAACTATCAACGGGATATTTGGATACGTTTACATCGAGTGGTGATCTCAGTTTGATCTGAATGTGACAGTTCCGAAACAGTCACAGCACCACTCGCGCCGCGTGTTTGCGGGGCCCACTATCGCTCCTGGAAGCTAGAAAGGCTCACTGGAAGGACGGTTTCGGGCCCATGAGGCCCTAAGAAAAAAAATATGCTCTTCCCTGTAAGAGGGTGTATGCTATTAACGGGGGGAACACCCAAAAAGTCGATTTCGGTTGCATTCATGCGTCGTTCGAGCGCGCGGGCCAAGAAGTGCGGCTTGGCGCTTGACGGTTCGTGAAAGGAGAGCACGATGCTGCGAAACAGCTTGCTGACAACGCTGGTTCTCGCGGTGGTGTTTTCGATCGCCAACGTCAATCGCGCGACGGCGCAGAACTGGCCCGAGGTCACCAAGGCCGATTGGGAGCTCACTGACGACCCGGCGAACCCCGGCGCGTCGGCCATTATCCTTTATCGTGAAGTCGACACCGATGACAAAAACGCGTTCACCAATACTTTTTATCGCATCAAGGTTCTCAAGGACGAGGGCAAGAAATACGCGGATGTGGAGATCCCGTTCTACAAAGGCTCGAGCCGCATCCAGGACATTCGGGCACGGACTCTTCATCCGAACGGTCAGACGACCGACTTTGACGGGACAGTTTACGAAAGGGAAGTGGTGAAAGCGCGCGGGGTGAAGTATCTGGCGAAGACCTTCACTCTTCCCGACGTACAGACCGGAAGCATCATCGAATACAGCTACACGGAGCGCTGGGATAAGATCGAAGACTGGGTTTTTAGGAGCCCCGACGCCGCGTTCATTTTCTCTCAGTTTAGCCCGATGTTTGCCGAGCGATGGATGGTTCAGGATGACTTGTTCACCAAGCGCGCCCACTTCTCGTTTAAACCCCTTCCATTCGCACTCGGCTGGACGTGGGCGAACCTCCAGGGACAAGGGCAACCCGCGAGCCACAAAGGGCTCGTGGAATACGACGCCACCAACGTGCCGGGATTCAAGGCCGAGGACTATATCCCGCCGGAAGAGTCTCTGAAGGGACGAGTCGAGTTCTACTACATTTTCAAAGAGGCACCGAAAAACGCCAAAGACACGAAGTGGTATTGGCAGGACTTGGCGGACAAGCGCGCCAAAGACGTGGAACAGTTCATCGGAAAGGACAAGAGCTTTACCAAGGCCGTCGACTTTGTGGGCGAAGACTCAGATTCGCCGGAGGTGAAGCTTCGCAGGATTTACACGCGGGTGCAACAGATCCGCAATCTCAGCTATGAACCTGAAAAGACCGAGAAAGAAGAAAAACGCCAAAAGATTGCCGAGAACAACAGCGCGTCTGAGGTTGTAAAGCACGGCTTCGGATGGGGTAACGAAATCAACGAAGTATTCGTCGGCATGGCGAGGGCGGCGGGTTTCGATGCTGCCATGGTCTATGTGGCGCCGCGAAACGCCCGATTCTTCAATCCCAGTCTGCTGGATTGGTCGCAATTGTCCGCCGAAATCGTGGTGGTCCATTTAAACGGCAAGGACCGCTACTTTGACCCGGCTTCGAAGTTCTGCCCCTACGGCCTGATCCCGTGGGAAGAGGACACCACGACGGGGTTCCGCCTGGATAAGGATGGAGCGGCGGAAGTCAAGGTGCCCCCCGGAGCGAGCTCCGACACCGTGATCTCGCGCAAGGGCACCGTGGAACTCAATGAAGAGGGAGGGGCGAAAGGCTCGTTCGAGCTGTCCTTCACAGGACAAGACGCTCTTGAGCGCCGCCGCGCCAATCGCGACAGGGACGAAGCCGGCCGCCGCAAGGCGCTGGAAGATGAATTGAAGCAGTCGTCCCCATCGGGCACGACCGTCGAAGTCGGCGACATGACGGGATGGGACAAGCCCGACGAGCCGCTAAAGGTCCGGTATACAGTGGAGACCGAGGGGACCATGCAGCTCGGCGTTAACAGGCTGCTCTTCCCGGCAGTCCCCTTTCCGGGCGAGGTCAAGTATTTCTTTCAAAGTGCCAGCCGTTCCCTGCCGGTGTACATCACCTATCCGTACGAGGAGCTGGATGACCTCACCCTGGCCCTTCCCAAGTCCATGCGTGTGGAAAGCGTGCCGAGCGCGAAAAACAATCAAACTGGTTTCGGGGATTATTCGCTGAGTATCGAGAACCACGGCACGTCGGTGCACATCCTGCGCCACTTTACAATGCAAGAGGGGCTGGTTCCAGCCCAGTATTATCCACAACTGCGCGGTTTCTTGGCCACGGTGAGGCAAGCTGATGAAACCCGATTGGTCTTTCGATCCGATTCTTCCGCACATGTCGGAGGAGATCGCTAGCCGCAACTGGCGGGACAATTGCTTGCTCACGCTCGGATGGGCGCGTTGCCTGCGGTGGTCGAGGGCCACGCTGATTGCATTGGTGGCCCTGAGTGCCGTGCCTGCCCCGGCTGCCACGCCGGACTGGCTGCGCAGCGCGGCTCAGGCACGTTTGTCCAAGTATCCCGACGACACGAAGGCGGTGGTGCTCTA
>QHZO01000195.1:6037-7152 GCA_003224695.1 Acidobacteriota bacterium | reverse complement strand
CGCAAGGCGATCAAGATTCTCAGGCCGGAGGGCAGGAAACTCGGCTACGTGGCTGTTCCCTTCGACAAGGACACGCGCCTGACATATCTCAAGGCATGGTGCCTACCGGAATCTGGCAAAGATTACGAAGTGAAAGAAAAAGAAGCGGTGGAGACGGGCTTCACCTCCGAGAACCTGTACGATGACACGAAGACCAAAGTCATCAAAATTCCCGCTTCCGAACCGCCCAACGTGATCGGCTACGAGTATGAGCGCAAGCGCCGACCCTACATCCTTCAGGACGACTGGGATTTTCAGGAAGAGCTTCCGGTGCGGCAAGCGCGCTTCGAGCTCCACTTGCCGGAGGGCTGGGAATTTGATTCTTTTTGGCTGAACCATCCTTCGCAAAAGCCCTCCGAGCTCGGAAGGGGTGAATGGGCATGGGAGGTGGATGACTTGCCCGCGATTCAGGACGAACCGAATATGCCCGTCTGGCAGGCCGTGGCCGGTCGGTTGGGTGTTACGTACTATGCGCCGGACGGTGCCGCGAGTTCTCGGAAAGCGGGCAGTTGGCAGGACATTGGGCGTTGGTACGCTCGGCTCGCCGCACCGAGTCGCCAGTCCTCGCCTGAGATCAACCAGAAGGTGGAGGAGCTCACGGCTCACGCCACGACGCCTGTGGATAAAGTCCGCGCTCTCTCGAAGTTCGTGCAGCACGACGTGCGTTACGTGGCCATTGAGATTGGCGTCGGAGGATTTCGGCCGCACCCGGCCCAGGATATCTTCTCCAACCGTTACGGCGACTGCAAAGACAAGGCCACGCTTCTCAGCACCATGCTGTCGCAGGCCGGGATTCGGTCCTATTACGTCCTGATTAATGTGAACCGGGGGGTGGTGGCGCCGGATTTTCCGACGGCGACAGAGTTTGACCACGCCATCCTGGCCATCGAGCTTCCTGCCCATACCGACTCCGGCGATCTTTATGCAGTCACTGACGATCCGAATCTGGGTCGGCTGCTCATGTTCGACGCCACGGATCCCTACGTGCCCCTAGGCCAATTGCCCTCGTCGCTCCAGGCCAATTACGGCCTTATGGTGACCGACTATGGGGGCCAACTCATCAAGCTTCCGCTGCT
>QHZO01000195.1:0-5991 GCA_003224695.1 Acidobacteriota bacterium | reverse complement strand
GCCGAAGAGCTTCGCGCCCGCCTCCTGAGCCTGCCCGACGCGGACCGTCGGAGGGCCACGGAAGAGTTTCTCTCGAGTTTCCTCGGCGGGTCTCAATTGTTGGGTTACAAGCTGGAGAACCTGGAGGACCTCGACAGAAATCCCGTGCTAAGTTACCGGTTTGCCGCGAATGGTTATGCTGAGCAGGCCGGGGACCTCTTGCTCCTCCGGCCGAGGGTGCTCGGCACGAAGGATGAGATGTCCTTCGGCAAGAAAGACCGCCAATACCCCATCGCGTTCCGAGCCCTCACCCTGCAAAGCGATATGGTGGAGATTCGCCTGCCGAGCGGATATGTGCCCGACGGACTGCCGAGGCCCACGGCGATTGACGTCGGAGTGGCCGATTACAAAAGCAAGGTTGAGATGAACGGAGATACGCTGCGCTACACGCGGATGTATGAGATTAAAGATGTTCTTGTCCCCAAAGAGCGCCTGGCGGACTTGAAGAGTTTTTACCACCAAATTTCAGTGGACGAAAACATGAGTGCCATCTTGAAGAAGGTGGAGACTCACTGATTCTGGCTTTTGAAAAACGCCCCCGCCCAATTCGCCAGAGCTTTGACAGCCCACGATGCCGCGTCCTGAGCGTGGCGTTCCTGCCCGAATTAGATTTAGTGCTCACCTGAGCAAAGAATGATTTAAGCAGCAGCGTCCTTAAAGCGGCACATGCCGGGCTGAAGCCCGGCACTAGTTCTGGTGTGGGGAAGGGCGAGGCCGGTGGAAATTTTGTCCACAATCCTTCTTGAGAGTGCTTCAGCTTTTTGGACGTTTCTGGCCATCGCGGTTTTCGGATTTGTGTTCATCATCGCGAGCGCGGTTTTCGGCGACATTTTCGAACACGGCGATATCGGCCACGACATGGATGGCCACGACGGCGAAGGCCACGGCGGACCTAGCATTTTGTCGAGCCGCGTTCTGAGCGTCTTTGTTACCGCCTTCGGCAGCTTCGGCGCCATCGGCAGCCACCTCGACTACGGGCTCGGCCTGAGCCTGGTGATGGGCTTTGGAGGAGGTGTGATTTTTGCCGCGGTGATCTATTTCTTTGCCTGGTTTCTTTACAGCCAGCAGGCATCGAGCGTTTTCCGAACCGGCGATTTGAAAGGGCGAACCGGACAAGTGAGCGTCGCCATCCCAAAAGGCGGAGTGGGGCAGGTGCGATGCACGCTGGGCGACACGGCCATCGAGAAGATCGCCCGTTCCGTGGACGGCGGCGGCATTGCGGAAAACACGCTGGTCAAAGTGGAAGACATCGTCGGAGAAACTGTTTTGGTGCGCCGGGCAGAATAATGCGCAAAGGAGCAGGCGGCGTCTTTCGATGCCCGGCCGCGAAGGAGGAAGACCATGTTGAGCGGGATTGGAGTCATCGTCATTGCGGTGGTTGCCGCGCTGTCTCTGCTGATCGCCATCTACCGCTTCAGCAAGAATTACATCAAGGTGCCGCCAAACGCTGTCGCCATCCTGAGCGGAAAAAAACACAAGGCGCCGGACGGCACGATCAAGGGCTTCCGCATCGTTCAGGGCGGAGCGGCCTTCCGCTGGCCCCTGCTCGAGCGGATTGATTACCTTCGTCTCAATGTGTTCACGATTCCGCTCGAGATCAAACGCGCTTACACGCTCAAGGGCGTGCCCATCTCCGTGAAGGCTGTCGACAACGTTAAAATCAAGGGCGAGCTCACTCCGCTTTACGCCGCCTCCGAACGCTTCCTCGGCATGCCAGATGAACAAATTCAACGTGTGATCTTTCAGACGCTGGAAGGCCACTTGCGCGCCATCCTGGGCACACTGACGGTCGAGGAAGTCAACAGCGACCGGTCGAGCTTCGCCCAGAAGCTCACGTCGGAAGCCGCCGTGGACCTTGAACGCATGGGTATCGGCGTGGACGTGCTAACCGTGCAGGAAATCACCGACGACGAAGGCTACCTCGATGCCCTGGGTAAGAAGCGCACGGCGGAAGTCAAACGCGACGGAATGATCGGTGAAGCTGAAGCCACCCGGGACGCAAAGATCAGGTCTGCGCTGGCCATGCAGGAGGGCGAGAAAGCGAAATTTGAAGCGGACGCCAATATCGCCGCCGCGCAGCGCGATTTCCAAGTGAAGCAGGCCCAGTACCAGGCGGAAATCGAAACTCAGAAAGCCACCGCCGGGCAAGCCGGGCCGCTTTCGGAGGCGAAGGCCAAACAGGCTGTGGTCATTGAAGAGGTGCGGGTGGATAAAGTCCGCACACAGGAACAGATTTCGGTGCAGGAGCAAGAGGTGTCGCGCAAGCAGAAGGAGTTAGAGGCCACGGTCATCAAGGCGGCGGAAGCGGACCGGCAAGCGGCCATCCTGCGCGCCGAGGCCAAGAAGCAAGCGGCCATTCTCGAAGCCGAGGGGCAAAAGTCCGCGCAAATCGCCTTGGCCGAGGCCGAGCAGGAGAAGCTGAAACTAGAAGGCATGGGTCGCGCCTCCGCCGTAGAAGCCGAAGGCCACGCGGCAGCTACCAAGATCGAGGCGATGGGCCTCGCCCAGGCGCGAGCCATCGAAGCCCAAGGCGTCGCGGAGGCTCAGGCCATCTTGAAAAAGGCCGAAGCCTGGAAGGAGTTTAACGACGCCGCCAAGCTTCAGACTATCCTTGAAAAGCTCCCGAGTGTGTTGCAGTCCTCGGCTGGGATTTTCGGGGCCGTGGCCGCGCCACTCGGAAATATTGATAAAGTCGTGGTCATTGAACAAGGCAACGGCGGCGGCATGGGAGGGGGCGGGATTGGCCGCATTGCACAAGCCGGCCCCACTCTGGTCTTCGGCCTCTTGCAGCAGTTGCAGGCTCTGGGATTGGACATTCCATCTATCGTTTCCCAACTCGGCGGGAACGGCGGCAAGCGCGAGGCTGCGCCCAAAAACCTGCCTGGCGACAAACCAGGGCTTGCGCAGGCTGCTGGCAGCGGAGGCAAAAAAATCGAATCGGAAAAGGGGGCCCAAGAATCCTGAAGCGGAAATTTGCGCTGAATGCTTCCTCTCGCGCGCTCTGCCAGACGGCGCATGGTTTTCGATGATTCTGCCAGGGGAACGCGCCTTGGCCCAGCGCGCTGAGTCGGACGCGGATGGATTGCGATGCCTTTCATGCCCACGTTCCAGCCACGCGCAAAATTGCACGAACAACCGGCCAGCTCTCTCGTGGTCTTTTGCAGCGACCACCGATTCCAGGCGGGCATCCAGGAGTTTCTCAGCCAAGGTTTGCGAATCAGCGAGGACTGCGACTTGCTCGTCATCCCAGGCGGGCCGCAATGCCTGACGCTCGTCGAATACCTCCCCAAGTTTTCATGGGCGGGCTGGCGATGGACCCGGTTCCTTGTGGATGCCCACGACCTTAAGCGGTTGATCCTGATCGCGCATCAGGATTGCGGTTGGTATAAGGAATTGCCCATGCACCTGCATAACTCGACTGAGCCGCGTAAGCGGCAAGAGCAGGACATGAAAAGAGTCCAAGTTGCCGTGGCAAATGAGCTTCCAAATTTGACTATCGAATCGTATTACGCCTCCTACGACACCATGGGAAATATGGCAATTGAGGCGCTCACTGGATAAGCCGCGAATAACGAGACACTTCCATATTGAAAGTTTCTTATTCCATTTCTGGGATATTAAATTCAGGAATCCGATAAGAAGTAATCAGAACTGATTATGTTTTTGCTTTTATTTCAGTAGTTTGCAGCCCTGAAAAGGTTGCAGGCGTGGCATCGCGGTTGCACTGGTACGATTCGGGTTGTTGCACGTCGAGGTTTAGTTTCGTGATGAGATTTTGTAATTTGCTGAAAGCAATCAGCTTGATTCGCGAGAACCGGCCTGCAAGTTCAAGTAAGGGGATCTCTAACCCAGTGCGGAGGAATGCGATGAGGAAATGTCTGTTGTTGCTGGCGATGATGGTTCTGTGCTTTTCGACTGTAACTTGGGCGCAGGACACGGCGAACATCACCGGAACGGTTACTGACTCGACGGGCGCGGTCATCCCCAATGCGAAAATCACCGTATCGAACCCCGATAAGGGTTACACGCGCGACACAGTTTCGGACACCGCTGGCATTTATACAGTCTCGAGGGTTCCGATTGGATCCTATGTCGTGACCGCCGAGGCGCCGGGCTTCCAAAAGCTGGTGCGTTCCGGCATCACGCTTTCGGTGGGGCAGATCCAGCGTGTGGACTTGCAGATGACGGTCGGGCAAGTCACGCAAGAAGTGACGGTCACAGGGAACGTTCCGCAGGTTGAGACCGAGACCGCGGCCATCTCCGACGTGGTTACTGGCGCCCAGATTGCCAACCTCGAGCTGAACGGCAGGAATTTTGTGACCTTGGCACTGATGGTTCCTGGCGCTTCGCCTGACAACGGCCTCGACACCTCCCACGTGGGCGTTTATGGCAATAACAGCATTTCTTTCAACGGCAGCCGCACTCAGTACAACAACTGGGAAATTGACGGCGGCAATAACACCGACGAGGGTTCGGCGGGGACGTTCAACACCTATCCAAACCTTGACACCATCGCCGAGTTCCGCATCTCGACTTCGAACTACGGCGCGGACATGGGCAAGCATGCCGGCGCAACCATCGAAGTAGCGACCAAGTCCGGCACGCGCCAGTTCCACGGCGATGTCTTTGAATACGTTCGCAACGACAAGCTCGACTCGAACCCCTGGGAGATTAACCGTGGCAACCCGGGCGTTCCCGGCAACGCGCCGAAAACTCCGCTAAAGTGGAACGACTACGGCTACACGGTCGGCGGACCTTTTTATATCCCCGGACATTACAACACTGACAAATCCAAGACTTTCTTCTACTGGTCCCAGGACTGGCGGAAATACCGTGAAGGGCAATCCATCGGCAGCAGTGTGCCGTCCCTGAGACAGCGCACAGGGGACTTCACCGAGTGCCCGGGCGGGATAACTTCCGATACCGGCGTGGCCTACGGTCCCGGGCCGAACCATAATTCCGCGGTTTCCTGCGACGCGAGTTCATTGCCTTCGGCGATTGTGAACAACGGCTACATGATCAGTCCAACTATGGCAGGTTGGGATCCTGTGAATTCTCCGGTGGCCTTCGCCAACGGGCAGGAGCTCATCAACGGCTTGGTGCCGCTGCCGAACAGCGGGCTCGGTGGCTGGATTCTAGCTTCCTCAACCGCCACGAACTGGCGGCAGGAACAAATCCGCGTGGACCAGAACGTCAGCGACAAGACCACAGTATTCGTGCGCTGGACGAACGATGCCTGGGATACGTTAGCGGTTCCGGCGCTGTGGTCGTGGTCGAGCTTGGACACAATCAAGACGCCCTTCGGCGGCCCCGGTAAGAGCGGGGTGGTCCACATCACGCATAGTTTCAAGCCGAACCTCATGAACGAGTTCGTTATGGGCTACACTGTGGACCACATCCTTCTTGGAAACCAAGCGGGAACCGACTGCGTCAACGGGCCCTGCCAGATCAATCGGTCGTCAAACTTCGCGATGAGCCACTTCTTCCCGGCGAACGCCGGAAACCCTCTCCTGCCGAGCATCGAGGTTTGCGGCGGCGGCCCGTGCTTCGCCGAGGACGCCTCGAATCACCCCTGGTTCAACTCCAACCCCATCGTCACCTGGAAGGACAACTTGGCTTGGACTCACAGCAACCATACGCTGAGGTTCGGCATATTCGTTGAGGATTATCGGAAGAACGAGCAGTTCGGCGGTAATACACAGGGGTTCATCTACTTCGACAACTGGGGCGCCAACACTTCCGGGAACGGCCTGGCCGACATGTTCCTCGGCAACCTCCAGCACTACGACGAGGGGACGCAGACAGCGAACGGCATTCCGGTGGGCGGTTACCCCAAAGGCCACTGGCATATGAAGGACTTTGAGCCTTATATTCAGGACGATTGGAAGGTGAATTCCCACCTCACCGTGAACGTCGGCTTGCGCTACTACTACATGACCCGAATTCACGATG
>QHZO01000194.1:6788-10900 GCA_003224695.1 Acidobacteriota bacterium | reverse complement strand
GGAAGTACGGAAGTGTTTTCACAAGGCCTTCCCGTCTTGAAACTCGAGGCTCCCAGCCCAGAACCTCACGGGCTCTATGGATATCCGGCCTCCTCACCTTGGGGTCGTCTTCGGGGAGAGGAAGAAAGGTGATCCCAAACTTGCTACCCGTGATTTCCAAAATTTCCTCAGCCAACTGGAGCATCGTAATTTCGTCGGGATTGCCCAAGTTGACGATCAGCGGCTCGGGGCTCGGCGCCAAAGTGAGCCGATAGATTCCCTCGACCAGATCGCTGACATAACAGAAGCTGCGGGTTTGCGATCCTTTGCCATAAACCGTTAGGGGCTCGCCCCGGAGGGCCTGGGCCATCATGTTGGGCAAGGCCCTTCCGTCGTTAATGCGCATGCGAGGTCCATAGGTATTGAAGATGCGCGGGATCCGAATCCGCACCCCGTGCGCGCGGTGGTAGGCCATGGTCAGGGCTTCGGCGTAGCGCTTGGCTTCGTCGTAGACACTGCGCGGACCGATGGGATTCACGTGCCCCCAATAGCTCTCGGGTTGCGGGTTCACTTCCGGATCGCCATAGACCTCCGAGGTCGACGCGAGGAGGAACGTAGCCTTCCTGGCATTGGCAAGTCCCAGTGCGTGATAGGTGCAGAGTCCTCCGACCTTCAAGGTGTGAATCGGATGTTGAAGGTAACTCGATGTCACCCTCGATGAAAAATGGTTCGGTGATATCTTTCGGGATGAACTGAAACATGGGATGCGAAAGCAGGTGTGCGAGGTTCTCTTTCCGCCCCGTCCTTAAGCTGTCCACGCAGACCACGGAGTGGCCTTCCGCCAGAAAGCGGTCGCAGAGGTGAGAGCCCAGGAAACCCGCGCCGCCGGTTACCAGAGCTCGCATCAGGCGGCGACCTCACGGCGCGCTTCGGTGGGCAGGCCGAACCCATAATAGACGAAGCCGTCGGCCGAGAGTGCCCGCTCGTCCAGGCAATTACGCCCATCCACGACCACGGGCACGGCCATGACCTGACGGAGCTTGCGCCAATTCGTTTCCTGAAACTCCCGCCACTCGGTCAAGACCAGTACGGCGTCCGCTCCCTCGGCGGCTTCCATTGCGGACGGACAATACACCAGTTGATCCGTTTCTTCGGGATAGAGTTGACGAAAGGCCCCGATGGCTTGGGGGTCGTAGAGGCGCAGAGCCGCGCCGGCCTGCCGCAATCGGCTGACCACGGCAAGTCGTTTGTCCTTTAGCGAAGAGAGGGCTTGCTTAACCTTGCGCAGGAAGCGGTCAATCCGACTCTGGTTGAGGCGCTCTACCTCCCGAAGCAGTGCAAAGTTCACCCCGAACTCTTCCCCCACGCGAATGAAGGCCCTAACGTCCTTAGGCAAGCAGAATCCGCCGTACCCGATCCCCGCCTTGAGGAAACTGGAGCCAATCCGGGGGTCCAAGCCCAGGCCCGTGGCCACATCCCGGACGTCTGCGCCCACCACTTCGCAGAGGTCGGCCACCAAGTTGATATAAGAGATCTTCAAAGCGAGGAAGGCATTCGAGGCGTGCTTGATGGTTTCTGCAGTGTTAGGGTCCGTGACCAGAATCGGTCGGCCCAGCGGCTCGTAGAGTTCGCGGAGCCAAGCTTCAGCGCGCTGGCTCTTGACCCCAATCACCACTCGATCCGGACGCAGGATGTCATTTAATGCCGTCCCCTCCCGAAGGAATTCCGGATTGCAGGCGACCTCGAATTGGTGTCTCCCATTTCCATAAAGCTTAATAATGCTTTCGATCCATGGAGCGGTGCGAACGGGCGCGGTACTCTTTTCGACGATCAGCTTGTAGCCGTTAAGGTTCTGAGCCACGACTCGCGCTGCGCATTCAAGTTGCGAGAGGTCGGCCGACCCGTCGGCGTGGTGTGGCGTCCCCACACAGATAAAAAGGATCTCAGCACTGCGCACGGCCTCCCCAATGTCTGTCAGTGCACGAAAACGCCCGGACCTCAAGTGCTTTTGTAGCAGTTCGTGCAATTGCGGCTCGAAGAAAGGGGCCTTGCCTCTGCGAACCATTTCGACCTTCGCCGCGTCGCTGTCCGTCCCCACGACCTCTCTGCCAAGTTCCGCGAAGCCGAGGGCCGTGGGCAGTCCAACGTGGCCCAGGCCCAGGACGCCTACCTTCGGCTCTTGGCGGTTCGAGGTTTCCGGCATTGCGCTACCTCCCGGCGGATCGGAAGCCTTCATGGCGAATTGAGGCGTGACAGGTGGACACTAGCTTCCTTTTGGCGCGGAAGTATGCGCCCACAGGATCAATCATCACAGCAAGCGCGGTAGTCGGAGCGAACCCCGTCAGCCCGACTACTCTTTCCCGCCAAGGGACCCGTCAGGGCACATTTTCGAGCCCAGCTCTGAATGCCTGAACATGAAATACTTCCGACCTTCCGCCGTCCAAAAAGTACCAAAAGGCGCTCATTTTACTACAAGCTGCCGGGAAACGGAACTGCGCAGCACAGTTAGTAGTGTCTCAGTTTGCTGTGGCGGCGCTCTACGAGCGCCGAAATGATTAATAGGAAAGGTCGGCGGTCATAGACCGCCGCTACAGCAAACTGAGACACCACCGCGCGGTTCACTTCCTCGGCTCTGAAGCCATTTGTGTGGTTCGGCCCTCGCCGGCTAATCGCACGGCAGATAGGCCCTCGGGTCAGCGGGCAGGAAAGCTCTGATAGTTTCGTCGAACAAGAAAGACATAGCCGCCGTTGATCGCCGCCAAGCTGATTATCGCCAGCCGGGGATGGGACTTGTACAACCGATCGATTCCGTAGATCGTTCCGGCGGTTACTCCCAGTTTGAATCCGACCAGCGCGGCGGGCTGCGCCGTAAAGGGACGGAGGAGCGGATTCCCTTCACGGACCGACCCGGAAGGGAGTGCCCGAAGCGTTGATTGGGCATCCAGCGCCTGTAGGATCGCGTGCGAGACATAGAGCCCTATCAGCAACGGCGAACGCCGGGCCGCGTTGGGTTTGGACTCTGGCGGCTGATTTCTGATGACGGCGACCGCTGGGGCAGAGGCGGCCGGTCCGTTTGCCAGGCTTCGAAATGAATAATCTCCCGAGGGCAGAGTGCTGGGAGTGGGTTTGGCCTCGCCGACCGCTGGCACTTCAGCGGGAGTGGAGGCATTCCCCTGATCCTCCCCCCCACTTAATGAGGCCACAGGAATCCCCACAACGATAGACGACGAAGTGGTCGGAACAATTCGTCCAGTCAATGATTGAACCACCACGTGTGTCTGACCTCGGCCAAGCAGATGCGGGAGCATATGAAAGGGCATCCGTTGCGGCTCGGACCCATCTTGAGCCGAATGGGCCGATAAATCGCCCAGGCTAGCCGATTGACGGTGATTCATCTCGCCGATCCCTTGTACACTGCTTTGACCAGATACGGCGGACGCAGACAAAACGCCCAAGCAAGTTGTAACAAGAAACTGTAGCGGAAACGATAGGTTCGTCTTTCGCGGCATGGGCCATTCCTTTTCGAGATTGTGCGATTTCCAGCACAACGCCCCAGTCGCCACAAAAGACTTGGAGAGGTGTTAACTGATTGCACATCTTATGTAAATTGACTCCGGGATAGCTAAGGGCAGGCAGACTTCCAAACGTCATGATCTGCAATAGAATTCAAAACCTATATCTGGTTGAGGTTCAGATAGATAAAATTTTGAGCGCACAAGCTGGAGAGGATTGCGCAATAGACTTGCAGATTAAGCTGCAAAGTGTTTCTAGATTCAGGAAATTACTTGCACTCGCTCTGGCTTCAGGATCCTTAAGGTGTCCTTGAAATCGCTCCTCCGCCTAAGGGCATAACCCCGGGTCAGCGGGCCGGAAAGCTCTGATAGTTTCGTCGAACAAGAAAGACATAGCCGCCGTTGATCGCCGCCAAGCTGATTATCGCCAGCCGGGGATGGGACTTGTACAACCGATCGATTCCGTAGATCGTTCCGGCGGTTACTCCCAGTTTGAATCCGACCAGCGCGGCGGGCTGCGCCGTAAAGGGACGGAGGAGCGGATTCCCTTCACGGACCGACCCGGAAGGGAGTGCCCGAAGCGTTGATTGGGCATCCAGCGCCTGTAGGATCGCGTGCGAG
>QHZO01000194.1:0-6545 GCA_003224695.1 Acidobacteriota bacterium | reverse complement strand
TGCCACTACTTCAAGCTTGGGTCGCCGCATGCTTCAACCTCGTCGAGAGGTATCGGCGATTTGAACCCGAGACTTGAATACAGTGTTCTCACCTACTCCCGCCGTTCATTGATTCCCACTTTCGAGAATCGTCTGAACGCTCACCTTGGATGGGACTGGGCCGTGAATCGCAATCGCGAGTGCTCGGTGGCGGAAGTGGACACCTCGCTGACCGGCGCGCGAGTGGTGTCCGTCAGCTGACGAACTGGAGCGCTTGCGCGAGCTGCGAGGGTTACCCCAAGTCCTGGTGATAGATAATGGGCCCGAGTTTGCAGGCCAAGTCTTGGATGTGTGGGCCTACCCACGAGGCGTGAAGCTGCCCTTCATCGAGCACGTCAACTGACGGGTCTAGAATGCTTTCATCGGGAGCTTCAACGACAAGATGCGGGACGAGTGTTTGAACGAGCACTGGTTCATGAATCTGGCGGAAGCTCGGCGGGTAGTCGAAGCTTGGAGGAGGGACTATAACGAGGGTCGGCCCCATACTTCACTGGGGAATCGGACTCCGCAGGAATTCGCGGGCGCCGGGAGAAAGGACACCTAACGAACTCGCATTATGATTGGGACAGAAAACTCGGGCAGGTCGCACTGATGCATTTTCCCACAAAGCAGAAGGCCACATGAAGTCATAGCGGAAACGTCCGTGCCCGCGGGCCAGGACCTCTTTCCTAGCTCGCGGGCTTCCGCCTTAATTTCGCTCACTTCCCAACGTCTGCCTGGTCAGGGGGCCGCCGACAGGCGGCTAAACTCTTGCCCGCCCTTCGGAGAGTACTTGGCCAACACATCGTCGAGCTGACGAGCATTCTGTGGAATTTGTACCTCGCCGCTAAAAAGAATATCTTTGGCGCTGACCTTATGCCCATACAGCTTTTGGTTATCGTCCCAGTCTTGCTTGACTATCGCCCCGTCGAGCGAGGCTCCCGCGAACAAGCCTCGCGAGCGCGAATAACTAAGAATCTCGGCGTGCATTTGCGCGTCCGTCGCACCCTCCGCCGACCGGCCCACGGGCCCGGCGGCGACGGATAGTTCGGCACCGAGTTTCACGCTGTCTTTGACGAGCTTTCGCGCCCCTTCGGGAACCATGACGATGAAAACCACATCGGTGGACTTCCCGCCGATCTGGAATCCCACGCTCCCCGCCCCAAGTGTGAACATGGACGGGGCGCCCCACTGCCCATTTCCACGATCCCGGCAGACCAACACGCCGCGTCCGTAAGTCCCGCCGATCAGGAACGCGCCCTTAAGCTCCGAAGGGATAATGCCCACACACACCGCCTTATTCAGCAGGTCTCGCGGAATCCCCTTGTCCGGAGTGCTCATAATCTCGTTGACGACGTTTGTCGCCTTTTGGATTTGAGTCTCGTCTGCAGAAGCCGGAGCACAGAACGTAAGGAGCAAAATTACGAAAGTAAACCGTCTCATTTCGTGCCTCCTCTTAGCGGATTTGCCCTTTTGGAGCGCTATGCGCCAAGCCATCGTGATCGGAGAGTGGAGCACCCGTGGAAGCACATGGCGCCGACCTCGACCACAGAAATGACCTCAGGCGTCTTGCGATTGCCTGGCGCGCTGACACACTCTTCGTGGCTAGATCTCCCCTCGGCCACTTTCGCCGAAGCAAGAGCACGCCTCGATCAAAGGCAGGTTGCCTTCCATTTCAGCCAAATTCGGCCAAATGACGTGCTTTCTACAACCTCCCGTGCGCTCTGGCGGCAGGATTTTGCCTTCACAAGGAAGTAATAATTTCAAACAGTTCGTAGAATTTGGATGCATTCACAGAAATACCTCGACTAATGACGCCGGGTTAAAATTAAAGAGAGAAGAGCCCGACACAGCGGCAAGATTCTGACGGCGGTGGGGATTGGGCTGATGGCCAGCCGGATCGGATTCTTGGTTCCTTCGCTTGGCTGACTCCGAATTCCGATCCCCGTTACTCCGCCTCAGGCGAGACTGAGCGAACCTCAGTTACCACCGCCGGTTTAGCCATCAGTGCCAGCCGGTCGAGGTCGAAGTACTTGTAGAAGTCCAGGCAAAAAAGCTCCGGCGCGGATCGAAACGGGACGGGCTTGTCCAGAAAAATGGCCAGCGATTTCATGCCGCGATGGACGGCGACCTCCGAAAAGATGGTCGGATCGAGAGCTGCCGCCGTCAGGGCCACGACTTGGCTGCGGATGCCATTCGTTTCCAGGCGCACCTTTTTGTTGCCCGACGTTTCGGCCAGCCACCGCGCCGCGGCGATCAATTGGCCCACTTCGATACCCAAAGGCCGCTCGCCCAGCGAGGCGACGATGAGCTCGTAATCCGTTGAGTCGGGCGTCTGGGGCAGCATCTCACCGTTGAAGAGCAAGTCCAAAGCCAAGACCTGTTCGTCGCGGTTGACCCGGTCGGAGACGATTTCGCCTGCCTCCTTTTTTCCGCGGTCGTCGAGAACAATCGTGGCGGGCGCATCACCGGGCGCCGCCGTGCCTCTCAACCAAACTCCCGCGGCAGAGAGAGCGTTCGAGAAATCGAACCGGTATGTTAGCGTCTCGAGGCCCTTGGCTTTGGTGTTCCAGAGCCGCCAGGCACTCTTGATGAAGACCGGCTTGTAGCGAACCACCTCTTGCAGTTGCGCGCGCTCGGCTTCCGCCCAGCCTTTGCGCGCCTCGGCGGATTCGGGCACGGGAGCACGCTCGATTCGGCTCGCCAGCTTCCTCGCCACACCGAGAATCGTTAGATTGTCTTTCGGCAGGCCCACCGCCAGCTCGTCGAACGTCTTCATTTCCTGGCCGCTGGGAATTTCATAGCTGGGATTGTCCATGCCGAAAGCTCCCAGGAAAAATGCATACGCAGTCTGGCGATTGTCGAGGCCGTAGTTGTGGGTGCCGGGGTCCAGGTTCTCGTGCCATCCAAGAGCGCTTTCCGCGCCGAACCACGCGAAGATGGGCTTCATCTGGTCGTAGATGTAGGGCTTGACGAGCGCGGCGCGGAAGCAGCAGGTGTCCTCGGCGTTGTGAATGAGCAGCGTCGGGCGCGGAGCGCGCATCGCCACCAGGTGTGTATAGTCCTGGCCGGCAAGAAAATCGGTGGGAGTTTCTTCGACCTCGTCGGCGTCTATGGGGTGAGTGATATTCGATTCCAGTGAGCCGAAGCCGGCATCTTCGGCCGCCGCGAGCACGCGTTCGTCAAGCGCCCCGAGCACGATCGTCTGCCAGCCCCCGCCTGACTCCCCCGTGATGCCAAGCCGCGCCGTGTCCACTTCCGGCAGGCTCGCCAAGTAGTCGAGCCCCTTGCGCGTGGCCAGATAAAAAAGGCCCAGGGCATTTGCCCCCACCAGGTCCAGGTGCGCGCCGAAATCATGCGCGTCCTCGTCCAGATGCAGGTCGCCGAAGCCCACCCACTCGAGGTTCAGGGCGATGATCCCGCGCTTGACATAATTGATGCAGCGCTTCTGCTTGTTTTCGGCGGCCTTGCCAAGCGGGTCGTGCCCGTTCACGTTCAACACGGCCGGCCGCTTGCCTGCCCCGCCCAGAGGCTCGTACAAGATTGCGGTCGTCCAAAAATCCGGCAGAATTTCAATCTGCAGTTTCTTGAGGCGATAGTTGTTCCCCGTCTCAATCTCACCGGCCTCGCGAATTACCAAAGGCGACTTGACCCAATCGGCCGGCCAGCCGTGAAAGGCGATGTCGTCGAGAAGGTGTCGGCGCAGATTTTGCGATTCCCTCTCCCAGCCCGCGCGGGGCGGCAGCTTCGGGATGCGCGTCATCATGTGCCGCTGGAGCTCGTCCGCGGTCACGGCCGTAGGCTGGATAGGGCGCGCGAGGATTGCCCGCGCCGATCCCGGGCTCGTCTGACTCCACCCGGAACCAAGGCCTGCCAGAACCCCGAGAATAACTGAGAAAGTCCTAATGCCTGGCACGTGTGAGCAGCCCGCAAGAAACCTGTGAATACGCATCTTATCCTCGCTCACGATCAAGATGACTGAGGGCCGATGTTAACTCATTCCCGGGGATGGGCAGAATTTTTCTGTTTCTAATCAGGCTTTCGCGCCCGACGACGGATCGAACGAGCGTCGTGAAACCGAAGAAGGTGGCACGGCCGATGGCCTGTCACCCTGAGTCCGCCGGCTGACGGATGTTGCCATCCGTCAGCCGATGAACTCAGCATGACAGCGCACGCTTGGCATGTGGCACCTATTCGGGGCACGCGACGCTAGGGAACTCAATTTAGTACTTTCGTACTGCCTCGGGCGGCCAGAAATTATTTCTATTGCCGCAACCAGAATTTTTTACTTGCATCCAATCGAGTGTAGTGGAACAATATCCACTACGGTCCCAAGGGGGCTGGCGTATGGCTTTTATCCGCAAACGCGGCGAGTCCTATTACTTGGTGCACAACGTCCGTGAGAATGGCCAAGTCCGGCAGGTTCACTTGGCGTCACTCGGCGAGCGGCCGCGCATCTCCGACGAGGTGATCGCGGGCGTCCGCTCCAAGCACCCCTTCCTCGACGTGGACTGGGACCACCTGCGGCAGAAAGCCTCGCGCGATCTCCTCCAACCCTTTCAGCACGATTCCGCCTATCTGAAGAGCCTGCTTGCCTCGATCCGAAGCCTGCACATGGACATCGTGGATTTGCCGATGCCCGCCCTGGGGCTAGGCCGCGATCGGGAAGTGCTGCCTCAGGTAGTTTCCAGTCTGAGGCTGCTTCGTTCGACGCTCGACGTTAAGCTGAACCAACTCCGGAAAGAAAGGCCGATCGAATTCGGAACCTAACGAGGGGACACAACCATGGGCGGACGCGTTACCATTCTCGACCCAAGTCAACACAGCCCGGAAGTGCGGGAATTTGAAAATGCGCTTCTCGAGCGGCTGGTGGGGCAGGACCGCGCCGTGCGGCGGATGGCTCGCGTGTACCAGGTCTATCTCGCCGGCCTTTCAACGCCCAGCCGGCCGCTGGTCAACCTGTTGTTTCTCGGGCCCACGGGCTCGGGCAAGACGAGGATGGTCGAGGCCGCCGCCGAGGTCTTCTTCGGCCAAGCGCGCGCGGTGGTGAAAATTGACTGTGCGGAGTTCCAGCATAGCCACGAAATTGCCAAGCTCATTGGCTCCCCGCCCGGCTACCTTGGGCACCGGGAAACCCAGCCGCTGATTACGCAAGACGTGCTCGACGAGCATCAGACGGAGAAGCTGAGGTTGTCGCTCGTGCTCTTCGACGAAATTGAAAAAGCCTCCGACGCCCTCTGGCAGCTTCTGCTGGGCATTCTCGACAAAGGCACGCTGACGCTCGGCGACAACCGCCGCGTGGATTTCTCGCGCACGATGATCTTCATGACCTCGAACCTCGGGTCGCACGAGGTGGCAAACCTGATGACGGGCGGCATCGGGTTCTCATCCACGGAGCCGGAAGTGGACGAGGAGTTCGAGCGCCGCGTGTACCGCATGGCCACCGAGGCGGCGCGGCGGAAGTTTTCCCCCGAATTCCTCAACCGGATTGACAAAGTCATCGTCTTCCGCGCCTTGCAGCGCCCCGAACTCGAAAAGATCCTCGACATCGAGCTCGGCCGCGTGCAGGAACGGATCATCGCCTCGACCGGCGGCAATCAGTTTGTGTTCAAGTGCACGGCGGAGGCGCGCAATTTCCTGCTGCGCGAAGGGACGGACATGAAATACGGCGCCCGCCACCTGAAGCGCGCCATCGAGCGCCACCTGGTCTTCCCGCTCTCGAACCTCATCGCCACGCGGCAAATCCAACTCGGCGACCTCATCACCGTGGACTTCGATTCCCGCAGCGAAAAGCTTGTCTTCATGAAAGAGGAGCAAGGGGCGCTTGTGGGTGGATTGGACCCGACCGCAGCCGCCGAGACGGAACTCGTGCCCGCCTCAAGCAGGCGGGCCGGCGCTGCTTCCCGAGCCCTCGCCCGCCGCGCCACCCGGCCATGACGCGGGGGGCCCTTCAACCGCTGTGGTATACTGCCGTTCTGGAAAAGTGTAGGGTACGGCGCCCTTCGATCCGTCGGCTGACGGACTCAGGGCGGTGAGCGTAGTTGAACCACGCCGTGCCCCTACTTTCTACGGAAACTTTCGGAGGGCGTGACCGATGGCGGTCGAAAATTATCCTCAAGTCTGGCACAACGGAAAATTCATCCCCTGGGAGCAGGCGACCGTGCACGTCGCGTCGCACGTGGTGAGCTACGGCTCCTGCCTCTTTGAGGGCATCCGCTGCTACGAGACTCCCACCGGCCCCGCCATCTTCCGCCTGAAGGAGCACGTGGACCGCCTCGTGAATTCCTGCAAGATTTATCGCATGGAGCTTGCGTATTCGGCCGAGGGGCTTGCCCAGGCCTTGATCGAGCTGGTGCGCGTTAATAAGATTCAGAGCTGCTACCTGCGCCCCGTGATCTTCCGCGGCTTTGGCGAAGTCGGCGTGAGCCCACTCAAGAACCCTGTCGAAATTTATCTGCTTGCCTGGCAGTGGGGACGATATCTCGGTGCCGACTCGCTCAAAGAAGGCGTGGACGTTTGCGTCTCTT
>QHZO01000193.1 GCA_003224695.1 Acidobacteriota bacterium | reverse complement strand
CACCGCGTCTGAGGTTCGGAGCTCGCGCCAAGCTTGCCGCAGCAGCCGGATCGAAAGCTCTGGTGAATCCGTTCCGACAATGACCACGGCCTGATAATTGGCCAAGAGCCGCCCAAAGGCGCGTGCCAATCGAGCACCAAGGCTTCTGCCTTTTTGGTAGGCCCGTCGCCAATGGGAGGGCGGACAAAACAAAGCGGAGCGGCCGGCGAGAAAAAGGTAGCAGTCGACCCGCCATGAAAGTTCGCGAACCTTTTGAATGGTGTCTGAAATGAGAGCAGACTGGAGCGCCGCTGCGCCGCGGGCCCCTAGGACTGGTGACAACCGCGTCTTGGCGCGCCCCGGAACAGGCGCGCGGGCAAAGACGGCCAAGGCGCTTGTGGCTGGGGTTTTCTTCAGTGGGGGAATTGCCGTTCTCGGGGGCTCATGGGTATCGCTCCTTATCAAGCGCCAGCACGCCTGCTGCCCTCAGCTCGGGCGGCGAACAGAGGGCTAAATGAAAAGTTGTTCGTCCTGGGTCGTCTCGCTGACGCTTGAGGCGCGCCGGCGCGCGAGCAAAAAACCAATGCCCGCTCGGAGCGCTTTCGCCAGGGCCGAAATCTCCTGAACCGGGATCAGCACAGTCTGTTGAACCCGGTCGGTGGTGGTCTCAACCTTGTCTACGAGACTCGTCACGAGTTGGTCTATGCGGACGATTTGGACACGCGTCCTGTCCGCCAGGTCTTCGGCGAGTTGATCCATACGAACGGTCCGGTCCCGGGCGAGGCGGCTCATGTCCGCCAAGTGCCCCATAATCGTCCGGGCCGGTTCGCGAGAGTTCGAGACGATTTCGCCGAGAGACTGGGCCAGCGGTTCAAGCCGCTGCTTAACCTCTGCCCGGACTTCCCGCACCTCCTGGCGAATCTCCTGGATAGCGGTCGCAGCGCGCCACATCGCCAGGGCCTGGGCCACAAAAGCCACCGCCGCCACGATCACAAAGGCCAGCAAGACATAGTCATGTATCAAGGTGCTCCCCCCGGTTTCCGAACGGTTACGGCAGCGTCAGCGGGCCTTTCCCTTTTCTTCCTTCCAAGCTTGCCGGCCGGCTTCGTAAGCCGCGGAGACCCGCTCCCGTCCTTCCGCCACCAGATCTTTCCCCTTGCCAACCAAGCCGTCGGCTTGCTCCCGAAGTTCCTGGCCTTTGGACTTAATGTAGTCTCGCCCTTCCTCGGCCTTCTGGGAAAGATAATCGCGAGTCTCTTTGCCCGACCTCGGTGCATAGAGCAGCGCCAAAACCGCTCCAATCCCCATCCCGGCCAGGAAAAATGCCAGCTTCGAACCGCCGTTATCTTCGCTCATGAAATTCCTCCATTCACCAACCTCGCCAAGCTGCATCCGAGTTTCGCTTAGCTGGTTTTCAGGGCTTCGGCCAAACGCTCTTTCTGGCGAACAACGTACGTTTTACTGCGGTCCACAACCTCTCCCGCCTGCTGGCGGATGTTGCGGGTCCGGTCAACCAAATAGTCCTTTCCATCGCCCGCTTTGTCAGCAATAATTTTGCGGGTTTCTTTGCCGGACTTCGGAGCAAACAAGATGGCTACGATGCCACCAAGCGTTGCGCCTGCGATGAAGTACCCGAGTTTCGTTGCGATTCTTGACGTGCTCATGGTTCACCTCGCTTTCAAACAAGAACCTAGCAATTGCGGCTTCATCAGTCAAGTACAAAATAAACAAAGAATTAGTTATAGACCGTCTGGACGAACTATTAATAATAAATGCCCTCACGACCTTTTGAAGTGCTCCCAAACTCTCCGCGCTTGCGCTTGGCCCACCACCTGACTGAGCTCTTCTGGCAGGAGCGACCTCAACGCTCGAACGCTGCCGAAGTGTTCGAGTAACTTTCGAACCGTTTTCTCCCCCACGCCCGGAATTTCTTCCAAGGCCCCGGTCAATTCCTTTTCCCCGCGACGTTTTCGGTGGAAGGTGATGGCAAAACGGTGGGCCTCGTCGCGGATCTGCTGGACCAGATGAAGGGCGGGTGAATGATGGTCAAGCTCGACGGGTTCGTGCTCCCGTCCATAAATGTAAAGCACCTCCTCGCGCTTGGCGATGCTGGCGAGCGGCTGATTGATAATCTCGGCCGCTTCAAGGGCCTCGGCTGCGGCGTGAAGCTGGCCGACGCCGCCATCCACCAGAATCAGGTCGGGCAGGGGTTTCTTTTCCTGTTGCAGGCGGCGATACCGTCGGCCCACGACTTCGCGCATGCTGGCGAAGTCATCGTTCTGCGGCACGGTCTTGACGATGAACTTGCGGTAGTCGGACTTCTTCATTTTGCCATCCTCCCAGACCACCATGGAGGCGACCGTGTCCTTTCCTTGGATATGCGAAATGTCGAACGCCTCGATGCGCTGGGGCGGCTTCGCGAGCTCCAAGGCCTCGGCGAGGGCCTTCAAGACGTCGCGGGCTTGGGGTTTCGAGACGCGGAATCGCCTTTGGAACGAGAGCCAGGCGTTCCGTGCGGCAAGCTCTAGCAGAGCCCGCTTGCGCCCTCGCTGGGGCGAGAGGATGTGGACGCGCCGGCCAGCCATATCCGAGAGCAATTCCGCGAGCGTCTCGCGGTCTTCGAAGTCGACGGGAACATGAACCTCCGTCGGCAGGTACGGTTGGTCCAGGTAGAGTTGATTGAGCAAGGCGGAAAAGAACTCCGAGGGGTCGAAGGTTTCAAGATCCTCGAAGAAAAGCTCCCGCCGGTCCACGGCGCGCCCCCCGCGAAAGTGGAAGAGGTTGATCGCGAGCTGGGAGCCTTCCTGGTGGAAACCGAAAACATCCATATCTTCGCCGGAGGCCGCCGCCATGACCTGTCGTTGGCGAATCTGATCGAGCGTCCGGACCTGGTCGCGGAAACGGGCGGCCTCCTCGAAGCGCTGGGCTTCAGACGCGCCGAGCATGGCCTTCCGAAGCTCTGCGATGAGGTCGGTAACGCGGCCTTCGAGCAGCCAGCGCGCCTGGCGGGCGGCCTCGGCGTAGCGCTCGGATGTGGTCAGGCCCTCGACGCACGGGCCCAGACACCGGTGAATGAAGTATTGGAGGCAGGGGCGCGGGTGGTTGAAGTGCGATGGATCAAGTCCACAATCCGGTACGCAAGGCTGGCGGGAAAATAAGGGCCGAAATAAATGGACCCGTCTTTCTTCAGCCGGCGCGTAACGTAAACGCGCGGGAAGCGCTCGCCGAGCGTCAGCTTGATGTATGGATAGGTCTTGTCATCACGCAGCAAAACGTTATAGCGGGGCTGATATTGTTTGATCAGGTTATTCTCAAGCGCCATCGCCTCTTTCTCGTTTTTGACCACGATGGTTTCGAGGTCTTGAGCCGCTTCGAGCATCCGGTCGCGCTTCGTGTCGTAAGCTGTCGCCGGCTCCTGAAAATACGACCGCACGCGCGCGCGCAGCGATTTGGCTTTGCCGACGTAAATCGGCGCGCCCCCTTCATCCTTGAAGATGTAAACGCCGGGAAGGTCGGGCAAATCTTCGGCTTTGCGGCGGCAGGTCTCGTTCACCGGTGTTCCCCTGTCATTCCATTATGCGCTGCTGGCGCCAGTTACGGAAGCATGACTGCTGCATGACTGCTGGTGGACATGCGCCCATAGAGGGCATATTATCAGAGGCGTGAGTCTGGCACGTCGGACGTGCCCAGCCGACCGAATCCTCGTAAAAAGTTTTGTAAAGGCGCGAGATGAAATCTGCGTTCCTTGGCATGCTTGTCCTTCTGGTGGCATGGCCGGCCAAAGCTGGGCGAAGGTACGGAGCGCGCTCTTATTCCACGCGACATCACACGGTGAGGCGTTTGAGGGCCAGGTCGCTCCCTCAGAGGCGCTTACGCTCACGCAACTCGACACGGCGTCCGCTGCCATGGCGGAGGGGAAAAACGGAGCGAAGCGGCCAAGGATGCATTTAAGCAAGGGCACCCCTGTCCGTCCTCCGGAAAGGGACGCGGCCCCTGCCCCGGATATGTGATAGACCATGTCAATCCGCTTGCTTGCGGGGGAACCGATGCGCCCTCCAACATGCAGTGGCAAACGGTTGAAGCGGCCAAAGCCAAGGACCAGTGGGAAAGGAAAGGCTGCAAGTAGTCCGCGAGCGCCATGGCGGCATGGGCCCATCGGGACTCTTGCAGTCGGGATAGTGGCTGTGCTCCGAGGCAGCCTGTCAGCGGGTAGATGGGGCAGAGTTGGTAACTGCTCTCGCGTGTGCTGGGGACTCACACTGAAACCGCTTCCTCGAACTCGTCGCGGATCAATTTGTTAATTCGGGCTGTTTCGCGCCGCAAGTGCCGCAACTTTCGAGCTACTTTCAATCTTGCCTTTGATGCTGCGGTAGCGGGGGACGCCAACTTTTCGGCGATCGCCTCCGGCACCAACATTCGCAAGGGGATCTTATGCTCGGCGGCCTTGGCCCGGGCGCGCTGGAATAAAGCATCCGGGATTTCGAGCGTGGTCTTCACGTGTCCATGCTCCCATATTTATGGGAGCAGATCAGTCCCCCGCTTCCGCGGGAAATACCGCCACCGGTTGGCCCCGCCGGTGCTACAATGCGCGCGCTGCGCACGCGGCGAGGGAGGAAATCATGGCCAAAGTTCTCCGCTGCCGAGATCTGGGAATTAATTGTCCCAAGGAAATACGCGCCCAAACCGAGGACGAATTGCTCAAGCTCGCGGCCGACCACGCCGAGAAAGACCACGGCATGCCGATGGAAAATATTCCGCCCTCCATTCTGGCCATGGTCAAAGCGGCCATCCGGAGCGAATAGGCGGGCCTCGGCGAACGCCCAGGCTTCGCCCGCCTCTCACCGCCGCAACACGCGTGACCACCGTGCCGTCTTCCCGAATCAGAATATGGCTGGCCCGAATCGCGCCCGTGTATCCCGGCGAAGGGCGCGTGGTGGCCTTATGCCTGCTTGTTAATTTGCTGGTCTATGCCGGCATCACTTTCGGCCGAAGCGCCCGTGATGCCCTCTTCTTCACCCACTTCGGAATTCAATATCTCCCCGTCATGTATTTCTTCAACGCCCTGTTCCTGGTCCTCTGCTCGGCGGCTTACTCCTCTCTGGTTGACCGATTGGATCGGGGGCGGTTCTTGGCGGGCATCTCCGTGATCTTCATCGCCGGCCTCGTGGTCTCCCGCGTCATACTGCTCGGCCATCCGCGCGGCTTTTATCCCGTGCTTTACGTTTTCTGCCAAATCATCTGGTACTTCTCCTTGATGCAGTTCTGGACCTTCGCCGGAGACCTGTTCGACACGCGTCAGGCCAAGCGCCTGTTTCCATTTCTCGCCGTGGGCGCGCTCTTCGGGATGATCGGCGTAGGATTAACCTGCCAGAGAATCATTCACGCTCTCGGAACGGAAAACGTCATGGTGGTCTGGGCGGCCCTAATCCTTGCCGCCCTCCCGCTCGGCGGGATCGCCTATCGCCGCTACCGCAAGGTCTCGGAGATGCTCAGGCCTGACAGCCTATCCGTTGCCCGAACCTCCCGCCCTTCCGAATGGCAGAAAATTCGCGACGGCTTTCGCGAGGTCAAGCAGGAACCGCTGCTCAGCTCCATGGGAGGCTACATCCTGCTCCTGTGGACGGTCTATTCCGTCGTGGATTTCTACTTCAACAAGACGGTGAAGGCCCAGTACCCGAAGACGGACGATCTGACGGCATTCTTGGGCCATTTTGGCGGCCTGCAGGGCTTGCTCTGTCTCACAGTTCAACTGCTCTTGACTCGCACTTTCATCGCCCGGCTGGGCGTTGGAACCACGATTGAATTTCACCCCACCGCGCTGGTGGCGGGCCTTTCATGGATAAGCTTGTCGTACGGATTCCCCTCGGTCTTCAGCACGAAGCTCGCGGACGCGACGATGCTCTACACCTTTTCCGATTCATCCTATCAGCTTCTCTACAACCCCATCGCGCTGGAGCGCCGGGCGCGGATTCGCGGCTTCATCGAGGGTTACATCCGGCCGCTTTCCCTTGCGGCTTCTGGGGGCCTGATCTTCGTCGGCGAGCGTTTTCTCAAGCCTCTCACCATCGCGGGGCGAGAGATTCCCGTTGGCCAGCAGGTGGCCTGGGCGGCGGTTCCGCTCGCCGTCGCCTGGCTAGCCGTCGCGACAACCGCCAAGGGCGGCTACATTCGGGCCCTGCTCGGGAACTTGCAGGGCAGCAGCCCCACGTTGCGGCACTCGGCTGCCGCCGCGCTCGCGAAGCTGAAGGACCCTTCGAGCCTCTCGATCCTCAAGCACACTCTGAGCGGGCAGGATCCCGGCCAGATTGTGACTGCCATTGAGCTCCTGGAATCGGCCGCGGCCACCGAGGCCGCGGATACGGTCGCCGGTCTCCTCGGCCATCCCGACGGCCGCGTGCGCGCCACGGCGGTCGCGGCGCTCGGCCGCTTGGGGCCTGAGAAGTTCATCGAAGCCCTTCGGCCGTTGCTTGCCGACCCTGACCCGCGCGTGCGCGCCAATGCGGTCGAGGCCCTGCGCAAAGCCGGCGGCGCAAATCTCATCGAGCAGATCAAACCGCTTTTGAACGACCCGTCGGTGCGGGCCCGCGTCAATACGCTGCTCGCGATTTCTGCCATTCAGGGCGTCTCGGCGGTCGAGGACTGCATGCCGTTCATCGCGGACTTGACGCGCGGACACCACCAGGCTCGCGCCGCCGCCACTTACGCTCTCGGGCGCCTGCCTGTCGAGCAGTCCACGGAATTGCTCGCGCCCCTCCTCAAGGATCCTGAATTAAGCATTCGTTCGGAAGCGGCCAAGGCCTTGTGCCGAGTCGGGACACCGAGCGCGATCCCGAACCTCATCGCGGCGCTTGGGGGCGACGGTGAGTTGCGACACGACGCGCGCCGCGCCATCGCCAAGATCGTGGAACGCAGCGGTGGGCAGGGGACCGAAGAGCTGGCGCGATCGGCCATCGAAGCCCCGGGCCCCAAAATCCGCAGCGAATTGGCGGATGTTCTGGGCCGCCTCAAGGGCCCCATCGTCTTCGATACCCTCATCAAACTGCTCCGGGATTCCGAGTGGAGAGTTCGGTGGAAAGTCTTGAAGGCCTTCGGGCGCCTGAGCCGCACGGGACCGCTCCCTGACAACGCTCGTGCCGCCTTGTTCGACTACGCGCATGGCGAGCTGACCAACTACCGTCGAAGCCAGGCCATTTCGCATGCGCTCCTTCGCTCGCCCACGAACGATGGTGAGCGAATCTTGGCCGAGGCTTTGGAAGAAGACCGCCTGAACATGGAAGAGAGAGTTTTCCGCTTGCTCGGGATCCTGTGCGGCCACAACCGGATGAAACCCATCTTCGAAAAGCTCCGCTCAGGTGACAACCGCCAGCGCGCCGACGCGCTCGAAGCTTTGGACAATCTCGCGCCAAAAAAGATTGG
>QHZO01000192.1:991-6919 GCA_003224695.1 Acidobacteriota bacterium | reverse complement strand
TAGCGTTCCCGCCGAATCTTGGAGGATGGTTATGAATCGGAAATGGCTGGCGGCATTGGCGGGGGCGGTGATCGCTGTTGGGGTGGGCGTGGCTGCCCTCCACGCGCAACGAAACATCGAGAGGCGGCGAAGGCAGGCGACCATCTTGAACCTCTCGGGCGACGGCGCCTGGCTCGGCGTCGAGCTTAAAGACGTCACAGCGGACGACGTGAAAGTCCTGAAACTGCCGGGGGAATATGGGGCGCGGGTGAGCGACGTCGAGCGAGACAGCCCGGCATCCAAAGCCGGCCTGAAGGCCGATGACGTGATCGTCGGGTTTGCCGGCGAGCGCGTCTGGAGCGCGGCGGACCTCGAGCGGATGGTCCGCGAAACTCCTCCCGGCCGCAAGGTGAGCCTCGAGATCAGCCGCGGCGGCTCGAAGCAGTCGGTCGAAGTCGCCTTCGAATCACACCAGGCGGAGATGTTCCCCAATCTCAACATGGTCATGCCTCGTATGGAGATGCCTATGGCCCGGCCGAACTTTAACCTTGATTTCGTTTTCCCGGGCAGGGCCCGCCTAGGCGTCTCCGTGGACGATCTAACGCCGCAACTGGCCTCGTATTTCGGCGTCTCGCAAGGCAAAGGCGTGCTGGTGCGGGAAGTCAAGGCCGGCACACCGGCTGAGAAGGCCGGGTTCCAGGCCGGCGACTGCATCGTGAAGGTGGGCGATAAATCGGTTGGCTCGGTCGAGGAGCTCCACGAGGCGCTCGACAAGATTGAAGGAAACACGGAGCAAGTATCCGTGACGGTTGTCCGCGACCGCCACGAGCAGACCTTGAGCGTGCGCTTCGAGAGGCCCGAGACTATGCGGGGTCCCGTAGCGGAAAACAGCGAGACCGAACCCGAGGAGTTAAATCCCATGCAACTACAAGAGCGGTCAAAAGAATATCGGGAACTGCGAAGAAACCTGACCCAGCAGAGCCACAAATGGCAGGAAGAATTGCGGCGCTCCATCCAGTCGCAGGGGAAAGAGTTCGAAAAGCTCCGCCAAGAGCTGCTGCGACTCCAGCGCGAACCTTCTGAAGTCTGATTGCAACTTGGCCGGATGGCGAAGAGGGGGCGCCGCACTGCTAACCCTCGGGGCGCGCTGGCGAGGGAGCAGACCGCATCACGTAGCCCGCCAGCCGACGCGCCCAGCCGCCAATTATCGGATACTGTGCCGATTCACCTTTGCTGGCCCTAATCCCGTAGACGATCCCCACGATCACGCTCAGGACCCATTTGCTCAACAAGAGACCCCAGATGACCGGTATGCAGATAAGGAGGGCAAGCGGCGGCCCGTTTGATTCGCCTGATTTTCCAACCTGCGACATCATGAAGATAAAGATCGCCGCAAAAATCCCCATGGCCAGAGTCCATCCCACTAGTAGCACGATCTGAAACAACAGAGCCTGTAGCGCATGGAATGCGACGAACTGAGACTTCCGCTTCACCAAATAAATGATCAACGGCGGCCACAAACCAGAGAATATTTGCAAGACATGGGCAAGCATCGCAATCGTTCGAT
Source organism: Acidobacteriota bacterium (assembly GCA_003224695.1). Classification (GTDB taxonomy): domain Bacteria; phylum Acidobacteriota; class Terriglobia; order UBA7540; family UBA7540; genus Gp13-AA74. The sequence continues at coordinate 5,373 of QHZO01000192.1, read as the reverse complement.
CATCAGGCGTGGGTACGACGGCATCGGGGCTTTCCATCAGTGCTCCCTCCGAACGGACTTAATCCCTGTATACACCCAAAAAAAGGCAATTGACAGGTGGCGCGTGCCTGTGTAGTCTAAGGCTTCGGAATATGCGGCGCACACAGACACATCACGCCCACCATTTTAGCCACGGGCCAAAGTGTCAGTGGGCGGCGTAACGAGCTCGAGTAAGAAAGAAGTTCCAAAGCCCGCTGACGTAAAATCAGCGGGCTTTTTTTGTTTTTGGAGAACGCGGTGGACAGCGGCAACTCGGGGCGGCGCGATGTAGGGCCGGGGCTTGCCCCGGCCAAGGCCAACGCAAGCGTCAACGCGCACAGGTGGGAAAACGGCGCGCGTCCGGCGCTTGCCCCGGCCAAGGCCGACGCAAGCGTCGGCCCTACATGTGCACGGAGAAAACGATGGAATTGAAATACCAAGACGAACTGATTCCCGCCGTCATCCAGGACGAAAAAACCGGCAAGGTTCTCATGCTCGGCTACATGAACTCGGCAGCGCTCGATGAAACTCTGCGCTCGGGCTTCGTCACCTTTTATAGCCGCAGCCGGAAAAAGCTCTGGGTGAAAGGCGAAACCTCCGGCCACAAGCTTCGGGTGCGCGAGATTCGCGTAGACTGCGACCGGGACGCGGTGCTGGTGCGCGCCGAGCTCACGGGCCCCGGCTGTTGCCACCTTGGCTACGAATCCTGCTTTTTCCGCGCGCTCACGCCCGAGGCGGGCGAGGCCATTGTGGAGCCGTGCCGCTTTGACCCGGGAGAAGTTTACAAGGAGAAACGGCCATGAAGTTGAAGCTCGGAATTCCCAAAGGCAGCTTGCAGGAGGCGTCGCTCGGCCTCTTTCGTCGCGCGGGCTACGACATCACCACCAACCCGCGCTCGTATTTTCCCCGCGCGGACGATGAGGAGCTGGAATGCATGCTGATCCGCGCGCAGGAGATGGCGCGCTACGTCGAAGACGGCATCCTCGACTGCGGCCTGACGGGCAAGGACTGGGTGCTCGAAAACCAGGCGGACGTTGAAGCGCTCGCCGATCTGATCTACGCCAAGCAAACTCTTGGCCGCGTGCGCTGGGTGCTGGCCGTGCCGGAGCGCTCGCCTTTCGCGGGCGTCAAGGACCTGGAAGGAAAAATTATCGCCACCGAGCTCGTCAAGGTCACCGAACGCTACCTTGCCGCGCACGGCGTCCGGGCCAAAGTGGAGTTTTCCTGGGGCGCGACGGAAGTAAAGCCTCCGGTCCTCGCCGACGCCATCGTCGAGGTCACCGAAACCGGCTCGTCGCTGCGCGCGAACGGCCTGCGAATCCTCGAGACCGTCCTCGAATCGAACACGCAGTTCATTGCCAATCGCGCCGCCTCGAAGGATCCCTGGAAGCAAGTCAAAATGAAAACCCTCGTGATGCTGCTCCAAGGCGCGATCGAGGCTTCCGGAAAAGTCGGCCTGATGCTGAACGTCCGGCGCGGCGATTTGGAGGCCGTGCTCGGAGTCTTGCCGGCGCTAAAGCGCCCGACCGTTTCCAATTTGAGCGATCCCGATTGGGTGGCCGTCAATACCGTCATCGAAGAAAAAACCGTGCGGGAAATTATTCCCCGGCTCAAGGCGGCCAACGCCCAGGGAATTGTCGAATACCCGCTCAACAAAATCGTTTTATGATGCTGCGGATTATTTCAAGTGGCAATCGGAAGGCCCTGGATTCGCTCCTCGCGGCACGAGGCGCGAACCTGGCCGAGGCCGCGCGCGCGGCGACGCGCATCATCGAAGACGTGCGCCGGAACGGAGACGCGGCCCTGGTCCGCTGGACGCGACGCTTCGACGGAATGGATCTTCGGAAAGAGGGCGTTCGCGTGAGCCGCCGGGAGATCACGCGCGCTTATCGCGAAATTCCTCCGAAGTTCCTTGCGGCTCTCAAGCTCGCGGCTCATAACATCCGCGCGGTCGCGGAGCGGCAGGTGATCAGAGAATGGGGTGTGGAGGTCATGAGCGGCGTGCGCGTGGGCCAAATCGTTCGCCCGCTCGGCCGCGTGGCTTGCTACGTTCCGGGCGGGCGCTATCCTCTGCCTTCGACCGTTCTGATGAGCGTGATTCCGGCCCAAACGGCTGGCGTCAAGGAAATTGTTCTCACCACGCCGCGGCCGGCTCGAGCGGTGCTCGTGGCCGCGGATTTTCTGGGCGTTCAAGAGATTTATCGCCTCGGAGGGGCGCAGGCCATCGCGGCCTTCGCCTACGGCACCGGGACGGTGCCCAGAGCGGATAAGATCGTGGGGCCGGGAAACCGCTACGTGGCCGCGGCGAAGAAAATAGTTGCCCCCGATTGCGGGATTGACTTTGTGGCCGGGCCGACAGAACTGGTCGTGGTCGGCAGCCGCGGCAACGCCGCATGGATCGCGTCGGACCTTGTGGCCCAGGCCGAGCACGACCCGGACGCGGTTTGTCTTTTCTTTACGCCGTCGGCGTCGCTCGCTCGCGAGGTACGCGAAGCGGCCGCAGTGGCCGTAGCTCACCTCGGCATGGGCGTCGCGAAAGAATCCCTGGCTCGCCGGGGCGCGATAGTCGTCACGAAAAGTCTCGAGGAAGCAATCGCGCTTGCGAATTCGTTTGCCCCGGAGCACCTCGTGCTTCTTGACGACGCCGCTCGGCACCTCGACCGCGTCGAGGCCGCGGGCTCGATCTTCCTTGGCGCCATGAGCCCGGTCGCCGCGGGCGATTACGCTTCCGGGTCAAACCACATCCTTCCCACTTCAGGCTTGGCCAAGTTGCGCGGCGGGCTGAGTGCCGCGGATTTTGGCCCGGGCCGAAGGCCTGCGGGCGCACGCCTATTCTATTGAGACGAGGTTCCGAGACCATGATCCAACCGCGTGAGGCGGTTCAACGGCTGAAGAAGTACCGGCCGCCGCTCGAAGGCCGCGCAGGAAAGCTCCGGCTGGACTTCAACGAGAACACTGTGGGCTGCTCGCCGGAAGTGGCGCGGGCGCTCGGGCGCGCGCTCACGCCCGAGGCCTTGTCACGCTATCCGGAGTACGAGCGGGGGCGCGAGACTTTGGCGCGGTATTTCAAGGTATCGCCGGAGGAGATGCTGCTCACGAACGGCACCGACGATGCCATCAAGCTCATCTGCGACACCTTTGTGGACCCGGGAGACATTCTGGTTGTGCCCGCGCCGACGTTCCCCGTCTTTAATTTCTTCCACAGCGTGGCCGGCGGGCGGACGGTGGAAGTTCGCTTCGACGAAAATTTCTCTCTGCCGATCGGGCGGCTGCTTTCGACGATCAACCGATCCCGCGCCGCGGGACGCTGGGTGGCGCTGGCCAACCCCAACAATCCCACAGGCACCATGCTGCCGAAAAAAGACCTGACCGCCGTGCTCGACGCCGCGCCCCATACCGTGATCCTGGTGGACGAGGCCTATTTCGATTTTTCCGGCGAAACGGTTTTGCCCTGGATTCAAAGATACCCGAACCTGGTGGTGAGCCGAACGTTTTCAAAAGCCTTCGGTCTCGCCGCGCTGAGGATGGGGTGTCTCTTCGCCTGCGTTGAGCTCGCGGACAATTTGCGTCGCGCGCAAAATCCCTTCGCGGTGAATGCGCTCGCGCTGGCCGCGGCAGTTGAGGCAATCCGCCACCCCGCGGCTGTCCGGCGGTACGTGGCGGAAGTCCGCCGCAGCCGCGACGAGTTCTCGAGCTGGCTTCAATCGCGCGGGATCCCCTACGTCCCGAGCCACGCGAATTTTGTCCTGACGCGCGTCGGCGAGCATGCGCCGGAAATCGCCGGGCGGCTGCGCGAGGAAGGCATTCTGGTGCGCGACTGGAGCTACGACCCGCACCTGCGCGGCTACCTCCGGTTCACCATCGGGTCGAAACCTCAGATGCGGCGGCTGATCGAAGAGCTCTCGCGCCTGGAGCATCGCATGGACACTCGTGGCGGCTCGAGCGCCTGGCGGAATTTCGTCACCTTTTCGCAAACGGGATGGTTCGCATGAAGCGGCGCGCCGCCACACTTCACCGCAAGACAGCCGAAACCGATATCCGCGTCTCGCTCCGGCTCGACGGTCGCGGCCGGTATGGTGTTTCGACGGGCATCCGTTTCCTCGACCACATGCTCGAGCTCCTGGCGCGCCATGGCGGCTTCGACCTCGAACTTCGCGTGCGCGGCGACCTGGACGTGGATCAGCACCACACCGTTGAAGACACGGGCATCGCGCTCGGCGAGGCGTTCTTCGAAGCGCTCGGTTCGAAGCGCGGCATCAATCGGGCGGGCTATTTCGTGATGCCCATGGATGAAACATTGGCCGTGGCCGCCGTGGATTTTGGAGGCAGGCCCTATCTGGTCATGAACGCGCCGATTCGCGCCG
>QHZO01000192.1:0-984 GCA_003224695.1 Acidobacteriota bacterium | reverse complement strand
TGAACTTGCACCTGAAACTCCTTTATGGCCGCTCGAGCCACCACGCGGTCGAAGCGCTCTTCAAAGCCTTCGCGCGCGCGCTCGCTTACGCCTGCTCCGAGAATCCAAGATTGAAAGGGCAACTGCCTTCGACGAAAGGACTGCTGTGATCGCGGTGTTGGATTACGGCGCCGGCAATGTGGGCTCGGTTTTGAAGGCCGTGCGCCACTTGGGCTTCCCGGCCGAGCGAGTTGACTGCCCGGAATTCCTGGGGCACGCCACTCGCCTGATCCTGCCCGGCCAAGGCCACTTCGCCGCCATGATGAAGGCGCTCGCCGAGCGACGCCTGCTCGAGGCGCTCCGGAATTGGTTGAGAGAAGGGAAACCGTATCTCGGCATTTGCCTCGGCCTGCAAGCGCTTTACGAAGCCAGCGAAGAAGCGCCGGGAACTGTGGGCCTCGGGGTTCTCGGCGGGACCGTGCGGCGCTTCGAGGGCATCTTCAAAGTGCCGCACGTCGGATGGAGTCAGGTGGAAATAAAACGCGATTCGAAAATACTCGAGGGCATTCGGCCCGCGAGCTTCGTCTATTACTGCCACTCGTACTATGGGCCGCCCACCGAGGAAACCACGGCCATCACGGATTACGGGCAGCAGTTCGCCGCTGCGGTCGAATTCGGGAAGATGGCGGCCGTCCAATTCCACCCCGAAAAATCGGGTGAGGTGGGCCTGAGGGTGCTGCGGAACTTCTTGCAAACTTAACCCGGGACTAGGTTCTAGGGGCTAGGGGCTGGGGACTAGGGGCTAGGGACTGAAGGCGACGCTGAGCTTGTGGATGGAGTTGAACCACACTTTCGGTAGGTTGAAGGTCGAAAGTTAAAGGTTGAAAGTCCTCACTTTCGAATTTCGACCCTCGACTTTCAACTGTGCAATCTCCCATGGACGACGCACTGCGGGCTGGACCGCCGACGCCGAGCCCCTAGTCCCTAGTCCCCAGAACCTGCTTT
>QHZO01000191.1 GCA_003224695.1 Acidobacteriota bacterium | reverse complement strand
CAACTCTTCTTTTTGTTTCTCCGGCTGGTGGAGCGCGTCGTACACCTTCGCCAACAAGTAATGAGGCTCTTTGGAACTCGGATTTGACTCCGCCGCCTTCATGAACGCCTGCTTCGCGGCCTCAAGATCGCCGAGAGCCATGTAACACTTGCCCAGGTCAATTTGCGATCGCAGGTATTGCGGATTGCCGGCGGTCGCAATCCGGAGGTGCGGAAGAGCTTCCCGGGCCTTTTGCTCGCGCAGGAGGATGTCTGCGAGCTCGTAATTGGCCATGGGGTTGTTGGGATCCTCTTCGAGGGCCAACTTAAGCTCAGGCTCAGCGTCGGCATATTGGACGTTGTTGAAGTAAGCTTGCCCCAAAGCAAAGTGGACTCCGGGAAAGTTTGGTTCTTCTTTCAGGATCGCTTTGTACTCCCGGATCGCTTCGGGATAATTTTGGTCCTCGGCCGACGACTCAGCCTTCAAGGCAAGCAGCAGAACCGAATTGGGGGCAAGCGTGGCGACGTGCTGGAACGCATCCATGGCAAGCGACCGGTAAAGGCGCGCAAGTTCGTACCAGGCTTTAGCATCCTGGGAGTTGGCCTTGACGATGGCGTTGAGTTGCTGGATGGCTTCGTCGTTTCGGCCGAGCGATTCGAGAACCATCGCGGCATAGTAGTGAACTCGCGGGTAATTGGGATTGACTTTTAATTCCGCGCTTAAGGCCTCCAGCGCCCGGTCGTATTGATTCAATCCGAAGTACGAAAGGCCCATGTAGAAATTGATTTCCGGATAGTTCGGATCGGCTTCGAGCGCCTTCCGGAACTCCGTAATGGATTCCGCAAACTTGAGTTCCGTCTGATGCAGGATTCCGAGTTGTTTCAAAATCTCGGGGTGGCGGGGGTCCAGCTCCTTTGCCTGGGAGAGATACGATTCAACTGTTGGAACGGATTGTTGAGCAGAAGGCCGGCCGGCGACAAGTAGAATGAGCGACAGGGACGCGAAGATTACCCCTCGACGGAGACTCGTTCTCGCTGCCAAGCGCGGACCTCAATGATGGCCTTCACGGAAAAGTAACATATGCGCTGGCGCTTCGCAAAATCTTCCCTGGAGTCCCTGGAGCGGGGGCCGGCGCCGCATTTGAACGCAGGGCCTACCCTTGGGCCAGCCAAGGCCCGGACAAGTCCTGTCCCTGCCTGAGCAAGCAGGACACGACCCCGAAAAGTTTCAACCCCGAGAGGGCAAGCCGCGAAGTACTCCTTGCTGTTTGACCGGCGTCATGCTTATCCTTAGCTTCTGAAGGCGAATTGGTTCTGAATGATGCTCATGCTCCGGCGCCTGAAATTCCGGGACGATACCACCATCTTCTGTGGGGATGGCAGGACGTTTCTTAACCTCGGCGGGAGCGCCGGGCTTCAGCCGGGCAGGTGCCCCGATCAAGCGGGGCGCACTTCTCAGACAAGGAGACGCGCGGCTCCATTGCTATTAACCCTGGCGTTGGCCGTTGCTACTCCCGGAAGGCCGGCGTGGCAGAGCTCTACCAAGTCTACGGATCCCGCGGGAAACTCATCGCGCCAACTGGAACGCGAGGCGGCGAGCGCCCTTCAGCAAGGCGACGTACAAAAAGCGATTTCCGCTTACCAAAAACTGGTCGTGGCGAATCCCCGTTCTGCGGAGTTTCGTTATCAACTCGGTATGGCTCATTGGACGGCGGGGGAACCGAGAGACGCTTTGGCTCCGCTCGAAGAAGCTCTGAAGCTGAAACCGGAGCTTTCCGCGGCGCGCTATATCCTCAGCGCGAGCCTGGCGGAGAGTGGCGAATGCGATCGAGCTCTACCGGGACTCAAGGAAGCGGGCGCGCGTGTGACCGAGACGCAGCTTTCGCGCCGCATCGGCTGCGTCGGCAGTTCCCCAAAGACCTGGAAGTCCTTTATGTCATTGTCCACGCCTTTTCGGATCTCTCCACGCGCGCATCCCAGACCCTTTTCAACAGTGATCCCGACTCCTACCAGGTCCATCAGCTCGCCGCGGAATCGCTCGAGTCCCAGGGCAAGTGGGATGAGGCTGCGGAAGAGTACGGGAAAGTGCTGGCCTCGAACCCCAACCAGCCCGGGATTCATTACCTCCTGGGGCGGTTGATTCTGAGTAAGCCTAAAACGCCAACCACGCTCGATGATGCGGCGAAAGAATTCAAGGCGGAATTGGAAGTGGATCCTCGCAATGCCGGAGCGGAATACGTGCTCGGCGAACTGGCGCTTCGGTCGCAGGATTGGAACGGGGCGATCGGCCGTTTTTCAAACGCCGCCAAAGACGATCCCCATTTCGTGGACGCGAAATGGGAGCTGGGTAAAGCCTTAATCTCTGCCGAGCGGCCCGCCGAGGCGATTGCTCCGCTGGAATCAGCGGTCAAGCTCCAACCCGAAAATCCGGCGCCTCACTATCTTTTGTCAACCGCGTACCGGAGGGTCGGCCGCCCGCAGGATGCCGACCGTGAACTTGCGGCCTTCCAGAACGCCCAGGAAAAAGCTCGCGAAAATATGCAGAATATTCGCTCGGCTGTGACGGGCCGCAAGACCCCCGCGCAAACGGAAAATCCTCCTGAGCCATAAGACCGACCTGTGCTGCGCCAATATGGCATCCGCCTGAAGATAATTGACTTTTCCGCGTGCGACCTTCGATATTCATCACCAGGTTCGCGCTTCTCTCCTGGTTGGTACGTATGCTCCGACTGCCAGGGAATGTCCGGGAGATCGCCCTGGAGAACCTCGCCCCTCGCCAGCTGTTGGCGGTGATGAAAAGACCGTGTCCGCGACCCCGGCTGCGAGGGGTGGATCGCTGGTTTTGGGTCTGGCTGTCCAAGGTCTGGAGTAACTGGCGACGACCCTTGCTGATTGTCCGACCGGAGACCGTCGTGGGCTGGCGTCGGCGAGGGTTTCGACTTAACTGGACCTCGATCTCCACGCGCCGGCAAGCCGGCCGTCCCGCATCCGCCCCTGCCCAGCAGACTAGCCTCTTCTGACGGCGCCGGCTTCGTCGTGCAAAGTGCTCCACCTCTGCCGCAGACACAAGTTCATTCGGGGACATCCGCGCAATAGCGATCTCCACAATGCCCACTAATCGGCTAGACTACGTTGCGCAAGCGCCTAGATTATCTTCCAACTTTTCCAATCTTCAGGAAAAACGCTGAGTTTCTCTCTCTTTCCTATCTGGATTGGGTTCTGAATTCCGTACAAGCACGGATTTTCGGGAATTGGGCAAACAACATAGAGAAAGTAATCATCGCCATACTTCGCGGCAGTTGCACTCTCGTTTTCTGTTAGTTCGACGGGATTTTCGTTCCCTTTCCCTTTGACCTCTACCCGCATAAGACCGGATGCGATAGAGTCGGCTTCAACGTCGTACCCGTGGTTTCTGTTATCCACGCGAGTTACGGTGCGGGATATTGTCCGCAAGTATTCTTCAGCAAAGTTAAGGGCAAATTCTTCAACACCGTTATCGGGCTCCAGTTTTACGCCTCCCTTTTTGAAGAAGGTTCGCCAGCGTCCGATGCGCGTCGGATCCGCGCCCTGAATATACTCATCACTTACGAAATTCAGACCCGGTACGTTGATAAGCTGCTGGGAACAATGTTTCTCTCGCCGCGCGAATGCTGCCGTCCTTCGTAACCACCCAGAGCTCGGTAGCATCTGGCAAGCTGAACCATAAAATTTCCTCGCAGTACCTAGTGTACTTGACGAGATCTTCGGTGGAGGACGGCGTCGAACCAGTGATGATTCGCGGCAGAATCGCCTCCTCGCAGACCTTCTTGAGGTCCAGTGGTTGGAGCCCCGTATATCCTCTGAGAAAGCCAACAAGCTCTTTGGCTTTATCCTCGGTGACGCCGGTCTGAAGTAGGTCGAGATGCAGTAGCTTCTTGCTTGCCGATAATTCCTGAGCCAAGCCCTTCAGAAAAGAGTCTACGCCGGATATATCCATCACAAATACTCCGCGACCGCGGAGAAGCTTGCAATCCGCTGTCAAAACGATTGGGAAATCATGGTAGCGCCTATCCTGCTGAACCTTTTTTCGCCCTTCCAGATACGTTTCCCATTGCGGATACTGTTTAAGCCAGAAATATATCCCTTGAAACCAAGCTGCTCCGCCTTTTCCTTCCGCCTTCAACTTGAGAAAGTCGCTATTTCGGAGCAAGTCTCGCCGATCCACTTGACGAGCCTGAAAAAGTCCGTCGTCAGTCTCGGGATGCACAACCTTCAGTTCGGGACACCCTCCGAACGCAGAGGCCATCTCAGCCGGTGATAGGATTCCTTGATCGATCAATGCCTGAATTGCTTTGCCGTCTTCCATTATGCGCACCGTATCAGATGGTTTGGCCCAGCCGCCATCGCGAGTCGGCACGCATGGCTGATTCTCCAGGTACGACTTCAATGGATCGAGGAGTTTCGGTTTGAAAAGGAGCCGGTACGCTTCACCGCCCGAATCTTCTGCCGCGAACACGGCAAGATACTGAAGCTTCCATCTCTCGTGCCCCATGAACGCGCCTATCGCTTCCTTGCAGAGTCCTTGCACCTCTTCTACCAACCAATGGTTCCACCGCGCCTCGCAATTTATGGCATCTCTTCCGGGTTGGACGAGAAAGTCCGCCTGGATCGGGAACTTGGCTCCGCTACTAGATTCCCCGAGTGGAATAAAGGAGTACACACCTCCGTACATGGCGCGAGCCTCTAGCGGAGCGAGATTACCATTCCCGTCCAATGTGAACGCGATGGCGATTTCCCTTTGTTGGACATTCGCTCTGTATTCTCTTGTCAATTCATCACTCCGAATGTCCTCCGGCACGCTAACCATTCTTCGAAAGAATTTAAACCTTTGGGTAGTGCTGTCGCGGCGCAATGTTGTAATTCCTTCGCCATCGTCGCCAAGGTTTTCCAGCGTCCACTTATCGCCGCTCTCTTCATCACAGATTTCGATCCTCTTTAGCCAACGAAGAAATAGGTACAGTTCCGTCCCTAACTTCTTGATGTCATCCAACAAATGCCGGTGCGAAGCCTCATCGCGAAGCGGAACGATGAAAGTCGTATTGTCAGGATCGATGGGCTCGGGAGGCTTATCCACCCAGATCGGGAGGACCCACCACAAAGACTCGGCGGGGTCAGGCCAGTGCGCCTTGTCGAACTTGAACCCGTAGCCTCCCGAAAAGATAGAGGGGCATGTGGTGACCTTGAAGACAGACTTAAAACCAATGCCCAAGTAACCGAGCGTGCCGCGTTCAGGCCTCTTCGATGATTGTATTCCGCAGACTGCCTTAATGTCGGCCTCGTCAAAGGGCTTCGCATTGTGAACAATTTTTAATCGCTGGCGGTTGAGCATGATCTGGAAAAGGCCGGGGTAACCGAGTTCTAATCCAGCGTCCTCGGCATTCTGGATGAATTCCAAAATGAACCCGGAACTACGGGTGAAAACCGACTGTGAAATATGTCGGAGCGCGTTTCGGTAGTCAGTGAAAATCCGGCTTCCTTTCGCCGAATTGAGTTCCTCGCAGATGCTTGCTATAAGTTTCTCCTTCTGATCACTCACCGGTTCCTCCGCTACTTCAACTCCATTTTGCAACGCGACCAGACCTTGTATTGCGTAATCTGCTAGATGATAACTCAATTCACCTCGAGACAACGGATCACCAGGGACGCGTAACAGTCCAATGCCCGGTAACAAACTCGCCGCATCCGCATGCCGCGGCGTCTGCCTTGCTTTCCCCACCCTCCGCGGCACGCTGGTCCCGGCCGATACGTTCGACCAAGTCCAAACCATCCTTCGGGATTACCGTGCGAAAGGAGGGCGAGGGCAATGAGCAACGAGGCTGCGGTTGCAACCTTTCAACTCGAATTGCCGGTGCCGAGACCGGGCCTTTGGCGCCGGTTCATCCCTGCGGGCGAAAACCTTCTGGTGTCGCTGGCGCTGGGCGCGATGATGGTCATTCCCCTCGCCGAAATCATCCTCCGCCGCACACTCCACACCGGCATCCAGGGCGCGACCCCGATCGTCGAGCACTTAACGCTTATCGTCGGTATGCTCGGCGGGGCCATCGCCGCGCGCGACAACCGTTTGCTCTCTCTTTCGAATATCGGCGGGCGCCTCCAGGGACGTTTCCAGGTGGCTGGCCGGATTGTGGCGATGGCGGTGGCCGCGGCCGTCACCGCCTCGCTGGCCATTGCGGCAACCCAATTTGTGGTGGAAGAAAAGGGCGCGGGCGCGGTTCTTGCCTACGGCATGCCGATTTGGGTGGTTGAGATGTGCCTGCCCGTCGGCTTCGGGCTGATTACGGCCTATCTCGTTTGGCACGCCGGCGAGAATTGGCGCGGGCGTCTGGCGGCATCTGCGCTCGCGGGGGTCGTGATCTTGTTTGCCGCTCGTTCGCCCATTTCGCCTGGGCGACTCGTGTGGCCGTTCTTGTTCGCGTTGCTCGTCGCAACCCTTCTTGGAATTCCGGTGTTTGTGACGCTCGGCGGCATCGCGCTGATTCTCTTCTGGGGAATCGGCCAACCCATCGGCTCGATCACCATTGACCACTATTCGCTGGTCACCAGCCCCTCGCTGCCCACCATCCCTCTGTTCACACTGGCGGGCTATTTTCTTGCTGAGAGCCGCGCGCCCCAGCGTCTGGTCAGGGTGTTTCACGCCATCTTTACCCGCCTTCGCGGCGGCTCGATTTTGGTCACGGTGCTGGTGTGCGCCTTCTTTACGACTTTCACAGGCGCCTCGGGCGTCACCATCCTAGCGCTCGGCGGCCTGTTTATGCCGGTGCTTCTCCATGAGCGGTACAAGGAGAAACACGCGCTGGGTTT
>QHZO01000190.1 GCA_003224695.1 Acidobacteriota bacterium | reverse complement strand
CGGTGGCGCCACCGCTGGTAGTGCTGAAGGGGGTCGCGGTAGAGCATGGTTCCCCAGATCCGCTTTTTCCCGAGTTAGCTCCTATATTCACCGTCCCGGTGCCCGACAGGTAGAAGACAGTACCCCCAATGCCCGGCACCGTGCTGGGCCGCAGGCAAGAGCCCGAGTTCGCTGAGAAACCGTCGGGGCCGGCTATGTAATAGAGGCCGGGATTCCTTGCCTTTCTTGATGGTTATCCCGCCGCTATAATATCCGGGAAAGTAATGGTCGCAGCCATTGGTCGTGTTGGGGCAGCCCCAGGTTGCAACCCCTCTCACCCCGTACACCGGTGTTGGGGCGGCGGCCGGTTGGGCAGGAGCAGCCAAATTGGTGAATGGGTCCATGATGGGGGCTGCTTGATACGTCCACTTGCCGGTCGTCCCGAAATTAACGGCGCCAGGCGCACTAACTGGCCCGCCCCAAGTTCCAAAATCGCTTCCGGTATTGTTCGGCCCTCCTTTGCTGAGGTCTACATTCGAACTCCCGCCCGGTATGTTAACAGCCGTAGTACTCGTCGAGTTCACCTGAATGCTTTTGGAGGGCCCTCCCACAATTCCGATGTTGATCACCGCGCCTCCCCCTCCATTTATGGTTAGCGCGCCGCTCTTGGAGGGATGGAGAATAAGGAGAGGGATCGGGGCGGACACGTTGAGTGCGCCGCAGACAGCAATGTTGCGCACATCTTGAGTGCGCCTGCCGCTGAACAGGCCGATGAAGTAGGTTGGAACATGGTCGAGCACATCAATGCGGACAAACGGATTCGGGACTACGGCGGCAGCAGGGATGGCGCTCGCGGCAACACTCGGCACCGAAGTTGGCCAGCTGACCGAGACCAGATTGTTGGTCGTGTTGCTGTTGTAGCCGTTGTAGCTGGCGTACTTGCAGGGAACAGCTGCATCGCCTAGGCTGCAATTGTGTGCTTGGCCAAGAACGAACCCTTGATGGCCAGTGGCTGCGCTCTGCGCGTCCACCAACAGGTCCATAGCGGTGGCCGTGCAGGCAGCGTCGGCCGCATTTTGCGCTCTTTGCCGGTGCCACCACAGATTGCCCAAGTCGACTGAAAAAGAGACCGCCGCTAGAAGAAACAGTCCCAACGCAAGCACAAGAAATAAAAGCGCCTGACCGCATTCTCGCGACCTGCCTAGCCTCTTGCAAATACCTGTCTTGTAAGTATCGTTCCTCGTGCTCTGCATATTCCCTCCTCGTCCCCTTCTTAGAACATGATCCGCCCCTCGGCGGCGGCTCTCACGATTACACTCGGCCAGCCAAGGCCAAAAAATGGCCGGTACTGGTAACTTACGACCACTCGAACTCTGCTCGGTGGACGACTGCTGGTGTCTGGGTACGTTACGTTCACCCCCATACCTGCCGTGCTGTGCAGCGAATACAACGCGTACCTAGTCACCTTACTTTGCACATTCGCCCCCGGTGCGTCGGGGCAAGTGGTCGCCGGGGTAGTAGTGTTGTCCCCGGGACCACTGCAATTGGTACTCCCAATACCGTGTACAATGGCGTAACGCACACCCTCTTTGGCCGAATCTGCCAGTACATTATAGGAATAGATCAACATGACTGGCTCGATGAATCCAACCAGCAGCAGCATGAGAAACACTACCATCAGGCCAAATTCCACGGCCGCCTGACCGCTGTCGCGCTTCCGGAACGGTAATCGTCGATGGTTTCCAGTGCTCATAGATTTCAGTTCACTGCATAGCCCGCATTTCAGCAGACTGGTGGAAGTAACAGGTCACGCCGCCGCCGGAAGTTGTGCAACTCGGAACGAGCAGCAGAGCGGCATTAAAGATGGTTCCAGGAATCAGCGGCCGGAACTGGTAGGCTGCATCCATCCGATTCAGGATGAAGGCCGGAGCAGTGCTGGTACTATTCAACTCTGGGTCGGTATGCGGGGTTGGCCACGAAAAGCCTTGTGGTGCGGTTCCGAATGTGTCGCATGCCGCCTTTTCCGTCGTTGTACCGGGATTTACCAACCCTACGGTACTACTGGGCGAACACACTTGGAGCGCAGCATTGGTCGTGGGCGAGGTAATCGCTCCCCGCATATCTTCGAAGGTAAGGAATGAAACTGAAGTAGCAGTGGTGCTCGGTCCGGTTTTCGGCAACGCACCAGACGCGGGCGTGGCCCCTCCCATGATGGCATATTCGATTCCGTTCCGCTGCGAAGCGATCAGATTAAGCAGGAACACGAAATAGTAACC
>QHZO01000189.1:8333-8817 GCA_003224695.1 Acidobacteriota bacterium | reverse complement strand
CTTTCTTGTCGCGTGCTGCGTAGCGCGTGATGGCCGCTATCGCTTCCAGGATGTCCCGCAGGCGCTCCGCGGGGTCCCTCATATCGGAACCGCCTCACCCAGCACCCGCTTCCGCATGCGCGTTTTTAGCCCCTTCTCCGTCACCACGTCCACGCGGCATCTAAGCAACGCTTCGAGCTCGGCCTGCAAACCGCCAAGATCGAGCAGCGACCTTCCGGGCTCCATCACAACCAGAAAATCTATGTCGCTCAGCTCGTCAGCGTTGCCGTGGGCGACCGAGCCAAAGACGCGCAAATTGTTCGCCCCGTACTTGGCCGCGATGGCCAAAATGTCTGGGCGCTTTTCCATGAGCAAATCCCCGCAAGCGACATTGGAGCTTCTTCGGACGAGGCTCATGTCAAATTCCCCCTTCACAGGATAGCCTAATCCGCTAGGTTTCTCCGGCGCCCGAAGGGTTTGGAGCTCAACGCCGCACGGCGACGAT
>QHZO01000189.1:0-8218 GCA_003224695.1 Acidobacteriota bacterium | reverse complement strand
GTCGCCCGAGCGGCGTTCCAGGATCGCCTTGGTAATTCCCGTGCCGTGCAATTCCCAGGAAAGCTTGACCTGGTTTGGTGAGACTTCCCCCTTCAGCCCGCTCGGCGCCTCGGGCAGAACAGGCCAGTCGAAATAGCTCTCGTCGGCGATAGCCATAATGCTGTCGCGGACAGGCAGCGCCCCAAGCGTGTCCGTCGTCCCCTTTTTCCATTCGAGCGGCCGCATTTCGCCGGTCAAAACGTCCGCGAGCACGGGGCGCTTGATGCCGGTGCCCCTGAGGACAAGCGTGGCTTTGAGCTGCGGGAAATTGTTTCCTGGTTCGCTGTGCGCCGCAATCCAGTAGGCAACGATCGCCTTGCCTGACGGCGATCGGAACCCGTAGCCGAGAAAAGCGGATTTTGCAGCGCGTTCGAGCGCCACAGGATTTGCAACGGAAACTTTGATGGCGGGGTCCAGTTTTGTGTCCGAGAAAAGCGCTAAGGTATTCGAGTACGCGGCCCACACCGGCCGAGGCGTGAAGTCCTGCGGCAGAAACTTGAGTCCGTGAATGAGCCCGAAGTCGTCGTCCTCGTTGCCGTCGGTCCCTGACGCGAGCAGCCAAACGAACGTCTTGACCCCGGCAGCGAGGTTATAGATCAGGCCGCGCGGGACGTATTTCGCCTGTACTGTGTCGTCCATGTCCCGCCACGCGCCGACGGAGTTAAATTCATCGTCCCAGAAATCAATATCCTTGCGGACCCCCTGATAGCCCCGAACTAATTCTCGAAGCTTCTTCGGAGATTCCTTCCCGTAAGCGCCCGTGTCCATGGTCTCGGGATTCTTGTTCCCGCCGTAGCCGGGATAGGTGTGGTAGGCGTACACGTCGAGGCCGGAAGCGCACTGGCAGACGTCGAACGCGCGCCGCGTGAAGTCGCGGCTCGGGTCCGCCTGCGCGCCATAAATTACTTTGGCGTCGGGATCGGCTTCGTGCACGGCGGGAACAAAGGCTTTGAGCAAGCGCCCATAATCTTCGGGATTGCCCCAGGGATTCCAGTAGCCGATATCTTCCTCATTCCAGAGCGCCCAATAACTTATGCGGCCGCGGAAGTGCGCCACCATGAACTTGACGTAACGGATGAAGGCTTCGATTTGTTCCGGCGTTTTCGGCGCCCAGAAGATCGAGTAGAGGCTGCGGTCATCGTTGTGGAAGGAGCCGGGCTCGGGAAGGATGGAGTCCGGAACCTTTCCCGCTGGCGCGGTGTACAGGGGATTGCCGTAGAGCAATTGCACTTGAATCTTAACGCCGTTATCCACGAGTGAGTCCACATAGTCGTCGAGCTCCGGCGCCACCACCATGACCCCGCGCTTCTGCTCGATCCAGTCCCAGCTTGTCCAATCGGAGCTGTTCTCATACTGGCCGATGCGGATCCATTTCACGCCCGCGTCGAACATCCTCGTCCACCACCAGCGGTCCCAGGGAAGGTACGGATTGCGCGGGAGGTCGGAGTTGATCCCAAAACCATCCTGAATTTCCGATGTTCTCCGCGGGGGAATATGATTCGGCAACTCGCGACGAGTGGCGCTTTGGCCGAAGACCTGGGGTGCGACCAGAATGAGCAAGCCGACCATCACGGAAACCCATCGCGAGGCGCCGCTTTTAAAACTCTTCAGCATTGCTGTTTCTGGCGTGTTCATGGGCAGGCTCCAAGTGATTCTGCTTTGTGGCGCGGCGCAATATATCACAGAGCAGGTCAAGGGCATCGTTCAACTCGAAATCCGCCGGGCGACGTGCGCGAGCGGCACAAGGGCCGGCAAGTAGTCCCGGCACGCTAGGCTTTCGCGAGATTAAAACTTTTTTCTGCGCAGACTTCCGACGATAAACCAATAGGCAATCAGGCCTGCGACAAGCACAATCGCTGAAATTGCGAAGGCAGGCGCGTAAGAGCCGGTTCGGGCGACAGAAAATCCGGTGATGAGCGGCGCCAAGGCGCCGGCGATGTTGCCGAAGAAATTCTCATAGCCCGTCCACACGCCGATCTCCGACGGCGGTGCGCAGCCATGCAGGATGACCAGCAGGTTCCCTGTCGAAAGGCCTACCAGGCACGCGCCGATAATCAGCGCCACCGCGGCGTTCGCATTTTCGACGCGAGCCGCCGGAATCAGCAGCAGACCGGTTAAAAATGCGAAAGTCACGATGCCTTTGCGCGTCCGCGTTTCATCCGCGCCGAGGCGGACCAGCTCATCGGCAATCCAACCTCCGAGCGGCTGGCAGAGGCCGAAAACAAGGAAAGGCAGCGCGTAGAAAACGCCCGCTTTGAGAATCGAAAAGTGTCGCACCGTGACGAGATAGTTGGGAAGCCATAAGACCAACAAGTACCAATAGTAGTCAAAGCAGAAAAAGCCGAGACAAATTCCCAACAAGTCGCGGTTGCGCAAAAGCCCGAGCAGTCGGGCGAGTTCACGGCCAGGGAGTCAGCCAGACCAGGGCCAGGAATCCCACCGCCATAAAAGTTTTCCGCCAACCGTAGCGCATGAGCATCGACGGAATCAACAAGCCCTCCAGAAGCAATCCGGTTCTGGTTCCGAAGTCGAAAAAGCCCGACGGCAAGCCGCGATCTTCAATCGGGAAGAGCAGGCTGACGATTTTCGAGCCGCCGGGCAGATAAACGGATTCCCCGATGCCCAGGATAATCCTGAAAACGATGAGGGCGCTGAGGCCCCCTGCCAGGCCCGTCAGGCCCTGCGCGACCGACCACAGGAGGAAAGCGGCGGCATAAACCCAGCGCAGGTTCAGGCGGTCGGCGCACCAGCCGATGGGCACCTGCATCAACGCGTACGACCAGAAGAATGCCGAAAGCAGGAGGCCTTCGGCCGCCGGGCCGAGCGCCAGCTCCTTCGAGATCATCGGCAGCGCGATCGAGATAGTGGCACGGTCAAAATAGTTGATGAGCGATGCGAAGAACAACAGGATGACAATTGACCAGCGATGCGCGTGACTCGTGGGCAGAGGCGCGCTCGTCGCGCCGCTGGAAGCGGATTGGGAGGAATCGGCCACGGGGTTCACTCGGCAGATTCGGTGCCACGGCAGAATAGCGCGAAGCGCGGCGCGGTCAAAGACGCGGTGGGCTATTTGGGTTTGGGCGCCGACCGCGCGATTTTAAAGTAAACTTGCCCGGCGCAGGGGGATGTCGAGATACTCCTCGGAGGAAAAACCGATGAAACAATTTGTGCTTCTAGGAATCATCCTCAGTGTTGCGGGCGCCGTCCGGGCGGAGCAGCCGAAAGTTGCGATTGATAAGCTCGAAGGCAAAACCATTCTAGTTTTCACGCCTCACCCGGACGACGAGCTTTTCGGCGCGGGTGGAACGATTGCGCTGCTCAACCGGCATCACAACCGGGTCCTCATCGTGATTTACACGAACGACAACAAGGGCTCCTACGACCTTGAAATGACCTCCGAGCGGCTGGCGCGCATCCGCAAGAGCGAAGAAGAAGCCGCCGAAGCGGCGCTGGGAACGCCGAAAGAGAACATCGAGTGGATGGGCTACGACGACGGCATGCTTGAATACGCCCCGCAACCGAAGCTGGTGGAAGAGGCCACGGCCATCGTCCGCCGCGTCCGGCCGGACGTGTTGTTGAGTATTGACCCGGGCGAGCTTTACGAGCGCTGGCACAAGACGGACCATCGCATGGCGGCGTTCAATACAATCGATGCCGTCC
The DNA here is from genome assembly GCA_003224695.1 of Acidobacteriota bacterium. GTDB lineage: Bacteria > Acidobacteriota > Terriglobia > UBA7540 > UBA7540 > Gp13-AA74. The sequence continues at coordinate 4,519 of QHZO01000189.1, read as the reverse complement.
GCGCGGCCGAGTTTTGGCTTTACTTCCCGAATCAGTTGCTCGAGCAACAACTCCAACCTTTCCGGGTCCCCGAGATGTATTTCTTTTATCCCACCCAGCAGGAAACAAACACGTGGGTCAACATTGACGGCGTGATGGACCTGAAATTGGAGGCGGGGTCGAAACACGTCAGCCAGTTCGAGCCCGCCGTCCACAAGTATCGCCCGGACTGGGACCCGCAAGAGCTGGCTCGCACGAAATCCGAAATGCGCGCTTTGCAGCCGAAGAAAGACGGGCACTTCGTCGAAGCGTTTCGTTACGCGACGGGGTTCAACCAGATGTAACCCAGGTGGCACAGCGCGGCAGAGCCGCGATCAAAACTAATTTCTCTGTGTCCTCCGCGCCCAGACTTTAACACGGAGCGCGCGGAGTGCCTCAGTGTTCTCCGTGTTTATTCTTTTTTAGCCACACAGGACACAGCGCTGGCCAATCGCGCCCAAACGCCGTCGGGAAAATTTGCGCGAGGCGCTAGCATTTTCCCCTCTATTAGTACAGGTCGAAGAAAACTTTCAGTGGCCCAGAACGTATATTCAAGCGGTCCCCTCCCCAGGAAGGTGCGGGCGGCTACGATTCCAAAGGCTCGATGCGCGGGATCAATAAGTGAATAACGGCCAGGGCGAGCGGGTGGAGAATTCCGGCGATGATGAAAAGCGGCGCATAGCCGTGCAGAAATTGAAGTGTATGGCCCGCGACCCTGGCAAAGATGGCGCCTCCGAGCGCACCCGCTGCACCGCCTATGCCCACGACGGAACCGACATATTGCTTGGGAAAAATATCCGACACAAGCGTGAATAGGTTGGCCGACCAGCCTTGATGGGCGGAGGTCGCGAGCGAGATCAAGGCCAGGGCCGTCCACGGGCTGTGCGCGTAGACGGCGACGATCCCGGCCGGCATGCAGAAGGCGCACGCGGCCATGGCGGTCTTCCGCGCCCGGCTCAGATTCCACCCGCGGGCAACCAGGGCGCCGGAAAGCCATCCTCCCGCCACGCTTCCGACCATGGCGGTAATGAACGGCACGGAGCCCGCAGCCTCCATCGTGGTCATGGACATTCCGCGCGCCTGCGTCAAATATTTCGGCAGCCAGAAAAGATAGAACCACCAAACGGCGTCGGTCATAAATTTACCGGCCGCGAATCCCCAGGCCTGCCGGTATGAAAAGATCCGCAGCCACGAGATTCGTTCTTTCGGGCCCGGCGACTCGCTCGGGCCGGGGTCTTCGACGTCAGCCAGCTCGGAGGGGGTTATCCAGGGATGCGTGTGAGGCGCGCCATAGAGGGCATACCAGAGAACCACCGCCACCAGGCCAAGGCCGCCCGTGGCGATGAAAGCCATTTGCCAGCCGAACGCCGCGAGCAGCCAACCCACCAGGGGATAAGCGATGACGGCCCCGATGTTCGTGCCCGAATTAAAAATCCCCGTAGCCAGGGCGCGCTCTTTTCGCGGGAACCATTCCGCCACCGCCTTGATGGAGGCGGGGAAATTCCCGGCCTCCCCCGTCCCCAGCAGAAAGCGCGCCACGCTAAACCAAAGCACGCCGCGAGCCAGCGCATGCGCGGCTGCGGCTACGGACCACAAAGCCATCGCCAGCGCGTATCCCGTTCGCGTCCCGAGCCAATCAATAATGCTCCCCGAAAGCGGCATCATGATGGCGTAGGAAATTTGGAAGGCGAAGACAATCCAGCCGTAATCGCTTTCGGACCAGTTGAACAGTTTTCCCAGGTGCGGGGCGAGGATCGCAATCGTGCCCCGGTCAATGTAGTTGACGGTCGAGCCGACAAATAGCAGCCCGCAAATCCACCAGCGCAGATGAGGCAATGTGAAATGCCTGGGAGACGGACTGTCGGCCTGAGGTGAGGTGGGCATGAGAGGAGGATTCAGGATTTAGGATTCAGGAGTCAGTAGGCAGTAAGCAGTGGGCAGAAGGCAGTCGGCAGAAGCAAGGAGCCCGAAGTGGCAACTCATCATGACCCTCACGCCTGAGAGCTAACCGTCCTATTCCCACCTCCCGACTCCTGACTCCTGACTTCTGACTCCTGCACTATCGGCAGCACATCGCCGCCGTGGTGGAGAACCGCAACCTTGGCGTCGCGGCCGACAATGGCCAGAGCCTTGTCGAGCGCTTCTTGCGGCGTGCGCGCGGGCTCCAAGCCCAGGTGGCGTTGGGTCTCGGCCTTGATTCCGGGCGAAACCATGATGCCGCGCGCGCGGTCGCGGATAACCCGCCCGACGTGCACCAGGTGCGCGGCCGCCACCAAGTCGCGGATAAGTTTTTTTTCGACCTGAGCCTTAACTTCTTCGAATCCGAGATAGCCGAGCTGCTCGACCTCCGGGTGTTCATCCGAAACGCCGTGCGGGCATGGGGTCACGAGCACTACGATGCCGCCTTCGCGCACCGCGAGCTCCGATGAATAAATCCCCTTCGCCGCCTGCCACAGGTCGTAGTCAGCGGGGTAGGATTCAGCAACAACAATATCCGCGTACACGGACTGCGTCACGCCATAAATCTCACGCGAGAACGCCGCGCCCTTCCGGTGTGCGGCCACCGGGTCCCCGGCCACAACCTCTGTTACCGCGTGGCGGCCGTCCATGACGACGTTGATGATGAAGCGGAGGCCCGCCAGCCGCGCAATCTGCTCGACTTCGCGGCGCACGGGGTTTTCAGCAATGCCCAGAATTTCCCGTCCCGCATACAGCGCGCTTTGCCAGTGCGTGTAGCCGGTGACCTCGGGGCCGGAAACGCCCGGCTGGATAATCGTCGCGCCGCCCGTGAATCCCATGACGCGGTGGGGCACAATCTGGCCAACTCCAATAACGAAATCCGCCCGGCCGACAAGCGCATTGATGCGCACCGGCGTGCCGTCGGCGGTTGCGCCAATTCTTTGAAGAGTCCCCTCCTCCTTCCAGTGATGCAATGTGACCGCGTATTCACGGGGAACCGTTGCGCCGAGTTTCTTCTCGATTTCCGGCGCGGTCATGCGGGCGTGCGTTCCTGCCGCAATGAGGAATTGGATGTTTTTCTTCCCAACGCCGCGCGATTCGAGCCGCCGAAGAAGCGGCGGGAGGATTTCGGCCGCGGGCGTCTGGCGAGTGATGTCGTCCACGAGTATCAGCACGCGCGCCGAGGGGGAAACCATTTCCTCTATTCGCCCAGAGCTGGCGGGCAAGTCGAGAGCCTTTTCGACAAGCTCACGGATGGGCTTCGCAGCGGCTGCGGTCTTTGGCGCGAGGTTGGCCAGCAGGTTCGCGTCCGGCACGTCGAGCGGATGAACTTCGGGATAGGAAAGGGAAATCTGCATGATGCGACTGTCCGAAGGATTTTACGCTCCGCGGTTAGACGTGTCTATCACGTTTGGAGTCACGTTTGGAGTCAGGTGCCTCGAAGGGATGCCTCCGGCTCTTCCCTTGTCACTTGCCACTCGCCACTTGTCACTAATCACTGATTCTTCACCCATGCGTGGCGCGGGTCGTCGGCCCAAGCGCCGTAGCGGCGCTCCTCGCCGGCAAGCACCCAGGTGTAATGGAGCTGGTAGCCAGGCGCGGCAACGACGGGATGGTAGCCTTTCGGCAGCAGGACCGTGTCCCCGTCTTCAACGACGAACACGGTTGAGAACCCTTCCGGATCGCCGGGAGCGGTGTAGGTCCAAATGAAGCCGTAACCTTGCGCGGGTTTCACTCGAAAGAAATAGATCTCTTCGAGGACCGCCTCGTCCGGCGGATTCTTGCGGTCGTGCTTGTGCGGGGGATAGCTTGACCAGTTGCCGGGCGGGTTCACCGTCTCGCCGGCCAGCAAGCGCTCGGCGGGAACGTTTTCGTCAAGCGCCGAATAGACCGTGCGCTGCCAGTTGTCGCGGCCCGCTTGTTTGGCTGAGACTGCGGAGCCGTCGAGAAGTTTCGCATCGGTCGCGGCTTTCGACGGGGCGGAGAACAAGCCCGCGTCGAATCCGTCCGAAGTTGCGTTGATGGTGTAAGTGGATGCCGGGGGGATATACAACATCGCCGGCGGGCCGGAGAATACGTCGGCGCGCGCGCCAACCCGGTCGAAAACCTGGCGCCGGGCCCCGGTCTCAACCGTCACTTGCGCTTGGCCGCCAAAAATGTCGAGCACGTATTCCCGCGCGTCCGTCTCGCCCGTGTGTTTCTGATGGCGCGGGAGCAGCAAGCGAGAAAAATCCAGAAAGCGCATGGTGCCGGGCGGAACAATTTCCTGATAGTTGCCGTCTTGGTGTGCTTTAATGTGCCGTTGCATGGCTTCACCTTTTCTCGACGAAAATGAGACAAACATTATACGATGGCTGGCGCAATTGCGCGGCAAGAGAAGGGCCGGAGGCGGCGAGCTGCGTCTCGCCGCGATCCGCTCGGTCAGAACGGCGAGACGCAGCGCGCCGCTACAGCCGCGGGGCATCGAAGTGCGGGATGAAGGCATAAGACATTTAGTGCGGAGGATCATGGGATGAAGAGGCGTAAATTCTTGGCAGCTTCG
>QHZO01000010.1:544-1766 GCA_003224695.1 Acidobacteriota bacterium | reverse complement strand
TGCGGGGCGTTATGCCGAGAGAGGGCGGGCCCGGGCACGAGATTTCTATATTTTCGTCTCCTGATCGGAGGCAACGACGAGAATGAAAAAGCCGAAGCCGTACGCTGAACTTGTCACCCAAGCGGAGGAGGCCACGAGGGCCATCAAGGACCCCGAGCTCCGACGCGTCGCCTTTGAGCGTGTTCTCGATGATCTCCTTTCCGGAGGCGGTACCGCGACGCAGGGTGACGCCCACGCCGCGAAGCCGGTCGAGCGTTCCACGCGCACGGCTGCAAAACCCAGGAAGAGCAGCGGTCCGAAGGGCTATGTTCGTGAACTGATCGATGATGGCTTCTTCAAGAAGCCGAAGACGATCGCGGAGGTGAAAGCCGAACTTGCGAATCGTGGTCACCACATTGCCCTGACTAGCCTGAGCGGCCCACTGCAGATGCTCTGCCAGGAGCGCGTTCTCCGCCGAGACAAGGCGAAGTCGGGCGACAAAGCCAAGAAGGTCACCTTCAACTACTCAGAATGGTAGGTAAGAGAAGGGCTTCGCCGCCCAGAGGCCCGACGGACAAGCTTGCGGTACTGGTCACGCGAGTCGTTGACCTCGCCAAGACCGCACGTCGAAACCGCATGAACCTATCGGGCTCCAACTACTACGTCAACAAGCTCGTCGAACTTCGGGCTGACGCCACCAACATCTACCGAGAGCTTGCCCCACTCACGCCAGGTGATTCATCAGCGTTGGGCGAGATGATAGAGCGCGTTTTCGCCGCGACGACAACGGCAGCAGACCGAGCAGATGCCGCGCGTGACCTGCTCTTCTCTCTTCGGACGACCTGGCGATCGGCTAACCCGGCTCCGCGGGAAGACGACGGTCTGTTCCCCTTGAGCATCTTGAGCCAGGCCAGACGCGGCTACCTCGTCACCGTCGGGCGACAGATGAACGGCTGCTTCTCGCAAGGATGGTACGACGCTAGTGCAGTCATGATGCGGAGACTCCTCGAAATCGCTCTGATTGAGGCCTTCGAGGCCAAGGGCATCGCCGCGACGATCAAGGACGCGGCAGGTGACTACTTCCATCTGTCCGATCTCATCACCCGCGCCCTCAACGAAAGCAGCTGGACGTTGTCACGAAACTGCAAGAAGGCTCTACCGTTGCTCCGCGACGCGGGGCACAACTCGGCTCATGGGCGCTACTATCACGCGCGACGCGAGGACATTGAAGGCTTGTGTCCGG
>QHZO01000010.1:0-499 GCA_003224695.1 Acidobacteriota bacterium | reverse complement strand
TACCTGACAAGTTCCGACATGGAGCGTGTGACAGGTTACATTTATCGAGCCGAGCTTTCCATCCCCGGCATAAGGTAGTTCTGCGCCGGAGCGCTGTTGCAGCTTCCTTCGTGCGCACGTCCCCTGAAGAGCCTTGTTCGGCAGACCGCTATAGCACATGGTAGACAAACCGAAAACGGCACGAACCATTCGATCTCCTTCTTGCGAACACCGGGATAGCGCGCGCTCATGTCGGCCGTCAGTCTTGGAACGTCGAAGTCACTCACCTCTACGTACTTCCGAAGCCCCTGTTTTCTGTCTGCGGGCCCGCTGTAATAGCTCGACTTCGTCGAATCTGCCAATTTCTTCTTGGAGCTCGTCTTTGAGAAGCCGAAGAAGTTTGATGCGATCAGGATCAAAATTGCCCCAGCTTCTTCCTCTTCAAGCGTCTTTGGATCCTCTCGTCCGATTCCTCTTCCTCGAAGGAGAAAACTCGTAAACCAGGACGCCTAAGGCCTAG
>QHZO01000188.1:10723-18017 GCA_003224695.1 Acidobacteriota bacterium | reverse complement strand
TACCCTTTACCCTTTTAACTTTACCCTTCAACCTTGGTAGTGCCGGGTCTATCATCGCGATCAGGGCAAACGATGACTGAAAAAAATGAAGCGACGCGTGATGTTCGCCCATACATCGAGTTCGAGCATGTCTACAAGACATTTGGCGACGAGCCCGTTCTGGTGGACGTGAGTTTTGAGGTTCGCAAAGGCGAAATGGTGGCGGTGCTGGGGCGGAGCGGCGTGGGGAAGAGTGTGACGCTCAAGCATATTCTGGGCTTCTTGCAGCCGGACCAGGGCCGGGTTTTTGTCGCAGGTTACGATGTATCGGGGATGGATGAGGCGTGCCTTCAACAAGTCCGCCGCAAGGTTACCATGGTGTTTCAATCCGGCGCGCTCTTTGATTCGCTCACCGTCGGCGAAAACGTCGCCTTCCCGCTGCGCGAGCGCCGGCTGCGGGGCGAGCCGCTCGATGAGGACGCGATCCAGACCCGCGTCACGGAGCTTTTGGGCCGCGTGGAGCTCACCGAAGCTCGCGACTTGATGCCTTCCGCTTTGAGCACGGGCATGAAGCGCGCGGTGGCCATTGCGCGCGCGCTAGCCGCGAATCCCGAGGCCATTCTTTACGACGAGCCCACCACCATGGTGGACCCGCTCATGGCGGAAGCCGTCGGGGATTTGATTCTGAAGCTCAAGCGCGAGATCGGCCTCACCTCCGTCGTGGTGACGCACGATATGAAGCTCGCGCGCAAGCTGGCCGATCGCGTGGTGTTCCTGCTCGACGGGCGCGTGGCTTTCTTCGGACCCGTGGGGGAGCTTTCGAACTCGCCCGAACCGATGATTCAGGATTTCGTCCGCCTGGACGAACTTTCCATCCAGGCGAGAGGGTGATGCCCAGAAGAATAAAGTCGAAAGTCGAAGGTCAAAGGTCAAAAGTTGCTGGTGACGTGTTGGCGTGTGTTCTGACGCGTCAGCTTACTATCGGGTGAGGCCGGTAACTTTCAACCTTCGACCTTTGACGATTGACTCCGAAGATGAAATGCAAACCCACGATGACGCTTGACCGCGTGCTTTCGCGGTTTGGCCTCGCCTCGCGGACCGAAGCGCGCCAAGCGATTCGCTCCGGCCGCCTTAAAATCAACGGCCGCGTGGTCCGCGACCCGGAGCTCTGGGTGCGGCCGGAGAAGGACACGATTCAGCTTGACGGCTCGCGCTTGAAGCCGGCACGGCGAATTTATCTGGTCTTCTACAAGCCCAAGGGCGTGGTGACGAGCCACGGTGATCCGCAAGGCCGCAAGACCGTTTATGACTGCCTGGGGGAAAACGCGCGCTGGGTGGCGCCGGTGGGCCGCCTGGACAAAGACACCTCGGGGCTGCTCCTGCTCACCAACGATACGGCGTTCGCGGATTTCATTACAAGTCCCGAATCCCGAATCCCGAAAACTTATCTGGTTAAACTCAACGCGTTGGCGCCGCCGGAAGCGATCGAGCGCCTAAGCGCGGGCGTCGAAATGAAGCGGGGGGATTGGGCGCGCCCGCAAAGTGTCCGGCGCGTCGAGGATCGGGGAAAATACACCTGGCTCGAAGTCGTGCTCACCGAGGGCAAGAACCGCGAGGTGCGGCGCATGCTCGAGTCGGTCGGGTTCAAAGTCTTGAAGCTCGTCCGCACACGGATCGGCCTCGTAACCCTCCAAGGTCTTGAAGTCGGGCAAGTGCGCCCGCTCACCGCGCCTGAAATTGCCGCGTTGAGGGACACCCGTTCGAGGCCGTCGCTTGCGGCGGCGGTTCACTGCGTGTAACCCGCTCGCAGCGAGCTTCGTCTATCGGACGCATGGAGGTAACTATGCTCAAACGTAATCTGATTTGGATGGCGGGAGTGGCGTTGGTTCTGGGCTTTGCCTTGGCGGGCGCGCCGGCGCGGGCACAGGAAGCCGGCGGACAGGAAGGGAAGGCGCAAGGCGGGCCGCGAGGCCGCCCAATGATGAGTCCCGAAGACCAGTTGAAGCGGCTGGCGAAGGACTTGGACCTTACCGACGATCAGATGGGCCAGCTCAAACCGATCCTCGAAGAGCGGCATGAGAAGATGCAGAAACTCTTTTCAGACGAATCGCTGTCTCAGGAAGACCGCAGGGCGAAGATGCGCGAGATTTTCGAAGCGAGCAATAAGAAGATCCGCGATGTACTGAACGAAGACCAGAAAAAAGCGCACGGGCCCGGAAAATAATTAGGCTCGCTGCGAAAAGCACGGAGCCGGCTAGGCTTCGAAAATCGAAGCCACGAATTCTTTGGGGCTGAACGGCAGCAGGTCTTCGACTTGTTCGCCGACACCCACGAACTGGATGGGCAGGCCCAATTCGCGCGCGATGGCGACCACCACGCCGCCTTTCGCCGTCCCGTCGAGTTTGGTCAGAATAATGCCCGTGGTGCCGGCGTGCTCCCTGAACTCGCGCGCCTGTTGAAGGCCGTTTTGGCCGGTGGTCGCGTCAATCACCAATAAAACTTGATGCGGCGCTCCCGCCACTTCGCGCCCGGCGATGCGGCACATCTTTTCGAGCTCCGCCATCAAATTGTCCTTCGTGTGGAGACGGCCGGCGGTGTCCACAATCACGGGATCGTGGCCGTGTTTCTTGGCGCCGGCCAGGGCGTCGAATAAAACTGCCGCGGGGTCGGCGCCGGGCTTCTGCTTGACGATCGGGATGCCGAGGCGGCCGGCCCAGATTTCGAGCTGCTCGTTCGCCGCGGCGCGAAACGTGTCGCCGGCGGCGAGCAAATGGTCTTCCCCACACCGTTGACGCCGACGACGAAAATTACTTCGGGCTTCCCTCCCTCGCCCGAACGTCGGGGCGCAAGGCCTTGCGCCCCTACCAGGGCGTAAGGTCCCGCTTCACGGGACGCAGAAAATCGGGGCCTTACGCCCACGCCGCCAGCGCCCCCGCGGCCAGCCGTGGGGGCGCAAGGCCTTGCGCCCTCTTGGTCGGCTGCCGGGTTTTCGAGCAGCGCGAGCACTTCCTGCTCGACCGCGGCGCGCAATTGTTTCGGATCCGCGAGCTTCTCTTGTTTGACCTGGGCCTTCAGACGCGTAAGTATTTCGGTGGTCGTCCCGACGCCCAGGTCGGCGGTAATCAGCGTGGCCTCCAGGGCGTCGAGCACGGCCTGGTCAATCTCAGTCTTGCCTTCGGTGATCGTCTCCAGCCGCTCGACCAACTGGGCTTTGGTCGAAGCCACCGCCTGCTTGAGGCGGTCGAAAAACCCGGGCTTCTTTTCGCTCGTGCCAAACACCTTTGATCTCTCCTCGCTAATTCTATCCCGGCCTGGAGGCGAGTGGAAAATAGTTTCCATCGGCCCCGACCGCCCGCGCGAATGCCGAGTAACGCTAAACGGTGAAACATGACACCATCCGCTGTCGCGCCGAACGGAGTTTGCCCCGGCGGGGCAGGGGACCAGCGTGCGGAGTACGGAGTGCGGGAGATTGCTCCCGCTTTGGAAACCGGCGGCAACCCGCGCAGTCCAAAACCGGCGCTCCTTGGGCGCCGCGCCAGCGCACCCCCATGTGTGACTTATTCCGGTAATGCCACACTAGCCCTAAGTCTAGATGCTTCCTCCTCTCTGCAACACTCGCCTATAAAGATGGACTTGACATCATATGGATTTGCTGCCATAAAAGAATACCCATGCCCGTGAAAGTGAATGAAATCGTGCGGAAACTGAGCCCAGCCCAGCGCAAGAAGGTCGAGGCCCGGGCGGCTGCGCTAGTATCTGAGGAAATGAGCTTGCGCGATCTCCGAAAGGCCCGCAAGCTCACGCAGTCCCGCGTTGCCAAGACTCTCGGAATCGCTCAGGACAGTGTCTCACGCCTCGAAAAACGCAGCGATCTGTTGCTTTCTACGCTGCGAAAAACGGTGAAGGCCATGGGCGGCGACGTGCGTATTGTTGCGGAATTTCCCGATCGCGCGCCGGTGGTGCTGTCTGAGCTGTCCGAGGACGCTCCACCCCGCAAATCGTCTCGGAAACGCGCGCGTGCTCACGCCTAGAAATGCCTTGCGAGCGACGCGCCCAAAATTTCGCCTGCGCCTTGAGCCTTGACTCAGCGCAGGGGCGGCAGTATCGTCGGCACCGGTCGGGTGCCGTGTTCAATCCTGAGTAAAGGAGGGGGGAATGAGGATCTTCGGTAAGAGCTTGTCGGATTACGTGAGCTACGAAAAGGGATTCCTGATTCTGGTTCTGGTGGTGGGGCTGGCCAGACTGGCGCTATCTTTGCTGGGCGTGCCCAACTCGACGGCGAAATTCCTCAGTTTGACAGTCCTCTACCTTCTGGGGATGCTCTACTATTCGGTGCGAGTCGCGACCAGCGGCTTCGGGAGCTACAAGCAACTCCTTCCCGTGCTGGCCCTGCCGGTGATCGTCGGCAGTTGCATCGTCGTCGCCGGGATCATCCTCGCGATTCTGACCGGCAAAGACAACATCTTCAGCGCGCCCGAGTATTCGGGCGGAGTGGATGGCAAAACCTGGGTTCACGTGGGTGGCCACGTTTTGGCGATGGTCATTGTACCGCTGGTCCTCTGGCTAGTCGGATCCCTCATCATGTTGGTCACCAAAAAGTTCACCGGCAGCCGGGCGCAACCCGCCGGAACGGGAGCCTAGCCGGTTACCGAATGACTCGACTGGCCTGTCATTCCGAGGAGTCCGTCGGCTGACGGAGACGACAAGGAATCCCTGCCTGCGCAGGCAGGTCGGAAGGGCTTTATTGTCAGAGCCAGATTCCTCGCGCAGCCTGCCTGACGGCGAGCAGGTTTACCCTGAGCGATCAGAGCGAGATTCTTCGCTTCGCTCAGAATGACAGCGAGGGGCTCCGAATGACAGTGAGAGGGGCTCGGAATGACAGCGTGTGGAATCGTTGTTCAGCATCCTGTCAGGGCGCGGCGGGCTGGCTGACGGGGACGACCGCGCCGCGGCGGACCTCCGTCTTCCGCAAGTCGCCTTTGGCGTAGGCGGAGTGCATGGCATCCACCAAAATGGGATCGTATTTCACGCCCGCGTGCTTGTTGAGGATTTCGAGCGCCTGCGGGAAATCCCGCCCCGCCTGGTAGGGACGGTCGGTGGTTATGGCGTCGAAAGTGTCGGCGACGGAAATAATTCGCACGTTCAGCGGAATCTCATCCCCGCCGATCCCGTCCGGGTACCCCTTGCCGTTCAACTGTTCGTGGTGCCAGCGGATGCCGGGCAGCATCTCTTCGAGCGCCTTGACCTGCCGGACGATTTCGTAACCCATCACCGTGTGCCGCTTCATGATTTCGAACTCTTCGTTCGTCAGCAAGGACGCGGTCATCCACGCCGATTTTGCCCACGTCGTGCAGGGTGGCGGAGATGCGGATCTTCGTGACGTCTTCCTCTTCCAAGCCGATTTCCTTGGCCAGGATGACCGAGTATTGCGCGACGCGGCTGGAATGGCCTTTGGTGTAAGGGTCCTTGGCGTCCACGGCGGAAGCCAGCGCTTCGATGGAATTCATAAAGAGCTGGCGGTTCTGCTCGGAGGCGGCTTCCAGCTCGCCGATGTAATGCTGAATGTCCTCCGCCATGGTGTTGAAGGTCGCGGCCAGCTCGCCAATTTCCGTGCGGCTCCTTACGTCGGCCCGCTGCGTGAAGTCGCGGTTGGCAATGGAGCGGGCGGTGCGCCTGAGCTGTTCAATGGGGCGGGTGATGGATTTGGTGGCGACGAGGCCGACGACCAGGCTCAAAATAATGGCCAGCACGCCCCACCACATCGTCTCCCGGATCATCTGGTGGACAGAAAAATAGGCATCGCTTAATTTCTTCTGCACGATGACGCCCCAACCGAGCGACTGAACAGAGGAATACGTTCCAAGCATGGCAACGGATTGGTTGCCCACCTGCAAGGTGAACGGCAAGGTTTCGGAAGCCAGGGCTCCGCCGCGCCAAGCCAGGAATTTCTGGACCACGGGAACGTTCGCCATGTCGCTGTTGGCGGGATATTTGTTCGGGTCGTAGGAGGCAATCAGGTGAGCGGAATTATCTACGACGTAGGCTTCCAGCCGGCTGGCCGTCCGCCAGGTATCCTCCAGGCGTTCCTGCAAGTGCTGGAGCGTGACGACGGCGGCGACCATGCCCGCGAACTTGCCGTTCACCGTGAGCGGCCGCGCGATGACGATGGCCGATTCGTTTTTGCCTTGGCGCGTGATGGTCGTCGCGTTGCTTTCAAAATTATTCTTCTGGCGAACGGCGATGAACGCTCTTTCCAAGAGCTTCGCCAGGAAGACGTCGGCGGCGGCGTTATAACTGCCCGCCAGCGGGCCCTTCGCATCTGTATTCACGACCGTGACGAAGATCACCTGGGGCTGATCGGTGACAAACTTCTCGAGGGCGGCTCGCAATTGTGGATCGGACTCGTATTGCGAGGCCGGGATTTTGGCCACCGTCGTCTGGGTCGCTTCGAAGAATCCCTTCAGCCGCTCGTTGGTGTTCTCCATGTAGAGGCCGATTTCCTGCGCCAAAGACTTCGAGGTGATTGTCTGGAGCTCTTCTTCCTGAGTCTTCAGGGTGTCCTGGTTCGATTCGACCATCTTGATGCCGTAAAAGGATAGGGGAACCACGCTGATCACGATAAGGATCAGCAGGAAGACGTAAAGAATCCTCAGTCGCCATACCGGATGTTTGTCCATGCTGCCTTAAGCTTATCTTACGCGTACTAAGCCTGGAAATCAACCGCGCACCGGAATTTCCGGGCTGTGGCAGAGGTTCGCCTCTGTGGTAATATCGGTTCGTTGAAGAGACTGCGAGAGGGCAGAGGCCTCGCGGCTTAGGGGGGGACACGCCATGATGTATCCCGATGAAATGCTGAGGCCGATGCGCGAAGAGTTGACGCGGATCGGCTTCCGAGAGCTGCGCACTCCGGCGGAGGTGGATGAGGTTCTGGACTCGAAGCGCGGCTCGGTGCTGGTGGTTGTCAATTCAATCTGTGGCTGCGCAGCGGGGAAGGCGCGTCCGGGCATCGCTTTGGCGCTCAGCCACGCGGTCCGCCCGGAAACACTCGTGACAGTCTTCGCCGGCCAGGACGTGGAGGCCACGGCCGCGGCGCGCAGATACTTTTCCGAGTTTCCGCCGTCCTCGCCTTCGGTTTGCCTGCTCGTAGACGGCAAACCGGTATACATGCTCCATCGCCATCAAATCGAGGGGCGGCTGCCTGAGCAAATTGCCCAAGACTTGACCGCAGCTTTCGATCGCTTCGCGGCGCCGGCCGGCGCCCGCTCCGCAACGGAATCGCCCCGTCCCTAACCCGGTCTAGCCGGAACCAAAAAGG
>QHZO01000188.1:0-10692 GCA_003224695.1 Acidobacteriota bacterium | reverse complement strand
GCTAGGAGCCGCGTAAATACAAGCCGGAATCGAAGCGAAGAAAATATTCTCCCACCGATGCTCATAATCCTATTCTGAAGGTACTAAATGGGCTTAGGGGAATCGCGCGATCTTGACGTATTCGGCGCCGCCGGGCGAAAGCCGGCTCTCAAATAGAAAAAATTCACAGGCGTCAAAAGCGCCCAGGGTTAATTCTGTTTGCTGCTCCAGGACCTTTGCGAGCGCCGGCTGCGGGCGCGGCTCCCTAAAACGAGCAAGCGTCAGGTGCGGGCGGAAGGGCCGCTCTTCAGGGGGAAAGCCGAGGCTCGCCATCGCCCCTTCGACGTGCCCCGCCAACTCGGCGAGGCCCGGCCCCGCTTCCACCCCGGCCCAAAACACCTTCGGCCGCCTTGCGTCCGGGAAAAATCCGAAACCTATGATCTCCACCCGAAAGGGCTCAAATCGCCCGGCGGTTTTGAGACTCTCCTTGATTTTCTCGAGTGTTCCCGGCTCGACTTCGCCCAGAAACTTGAGCGTCAAGTGGATGCCTTCAGGCCGGACCCATCGCGCCCCAGGCGCCGAAGGGCGAAAGAACGCCTGGCACTGCCCGAGTGAGGAACGCAGTGTTTCCGGCAAATCTATGGCGATGAAGGCGCGCACGCGAGTGATCCGCTTGCAACTTCCGGTCGGACGAGGCGATATTACAAGTAGAGGCTGACCAGCCCCCTCAGATTAGGCTGCCGACAGGCAGCCCCGCACTGGCTGCCGCGGAAGTGATCTTGCGCTCCCGCGATAATATTTTTCAACGGGGCAATCGCCTTACAAGTTCCGGTTAACGTCTGAAATTCCAGATTCCAGATTCAGAATTGCAGGTTCCAAATTCCAGATTCCGAATCTAAGAGCGGATGCGGCGCCGGATGAGTTCGAGCGCCGCTTGCGTGGCCCAAAGGCGGACGCGCGCGCGGTCTCCCGGGAAGCGGAACTCGCGCACTTCGGTGCCGCGCTCATCGGCCATGGAAATAAACACGAGTCCGACGGGCTTCTCCGCCGTGCCGCCGCCCGGCCCTGCAATACCGGTGATCCCGACGCCGATGTCCGCGCCGGTGTTTCTCCGAATGCCCTCGGCCATCGCACGGGCCACGGGTTTCGACACGGCGCCGTGTTTTTCGAGAAGGTTTTCCGGCACGCTCGCCAGGCGCACCTTCAGGGTGTTGCTGTAGCAAACTGCGCCGCCCAAGAAATATTTGGAGCTGCCGGGCGTGCGCGTCAACCGCTCGGCGAGCAAGCCTCCCGTCGAACTCTCCGCCACGGCCACGGTCTTCTGGTTCATCACCAGGTACATCCCCACCACTTCTTCGAGCGTCTCGCCGTGGGTCGCGAAAACGTGATCGCCGAGGATGGCTTCAATCTTTTCGGCGAGCTCGCCAAGCCGCGCGTCGGCGGCCTCGGCGCTCGGGGCGTGGGCGCGGAGGTGGACTTCAATCGCGCCTGAAATAGCCAGGATTGTTGTGGTGGGATTCGCGTAGGTTTTGTAGATGGGCGCGATTCGCTGGTCCACTTCCGACTCCGGCAGGCCGACGACCTTCAAGACGCGCGCGCGGATGCGGTTGCCGGCCGCGAGCCGAGTCAAGCGAGGCAGGCAGGCGGCATCAAACATGGCCTCGAGCTCCCGCGGCGGGCCCGGCAGCAGCACGATGGTTCGGCCTTTGTGCTCGATCCAGATTCCGGGCGCGGTGCCATTTTTGTTCTCGAGCCACGCGGCGCCTTCGGGGACCATCGCCTGGCGAAGGTTGTTTTCGCTCATCTTGCGGCCGAGGCGCTGGAAGAGGCTCTCCAGCCGCTGCCGGATTTCTGCGATTTCGCGCAAAGGCCGGCGAAGCACTTCGGCCACTACGTCGCGGTTGATGTCGTCTTCCGTGGGGCCGAGCCCCCCGGTCAAAATGATGAGCTCGGAACGCTTGAGCGCCGCCCGAAATACCGCGGCCAGCCGCTCCCGGTCGTCGCCGACGATGGTCTTCAGCCGCACCTCGATCCCGTTTTCATTCAACCTCCGGGTGAGGAACAGGGAATTGCTGTCCGTGTGGTCTGGCGTCAGAAGCTCCGAGCCGACGGCGATGATCTCAGCATCCATTGAAGAAGAGTGGCAAGTGGTGAGTGGCTAGTGGCAAGCGAAAAGCATCCAGCTTGACAAATTTCGAAACATTCGGAGGGCTTCGCGCATTTCGGCTGGCTGGGAACTTTCCACTTGCCACTAACCACTGGTCACTGAAGCAAGGGCTTGCCTTCGATTTCTACAAACAGTTCGATCAAGGAATTTGTGGTGGTCAGGATCATCGAGCGGTGGCGGGAGAACGCCAGGCCGACGATTCCGTTGCCCGAAACCACCAGCTCCGGCGCAGCCTGCGGGTTCAAGCGAATCACGCCGCGCCGCCCGCCGAGCGATGCCGCGACGTACAAGTTCCCCTTGGCGTCGAAGGCCAATCCCTGGGGGCGGCCGAGCCCGCGATAAAATGACCGAACTTCCCCCGTCGGCGAGATGCGATAGACATGGTCATAGCTCGAGGTGGTCGGCCCGGTGGCGAAGAGCTCGCCAGCGGCGCTGAAAGCAAAATGGTACGCCGCCACGCTTGGTTCCATCGTCGCGAAGACGAAAATTTGTTGATTGCGGTTGATTTTGAAAATCGTCCCGCTGTCCCATGCCCTCTGCGTAGAGCGTGCGGTGGCCATCCGGAGTCACGCGATAGATGGTGCCTTCCAGGCGGCTGGAGACATACAAGTCGCCGCCGCGGTCCACGGCCAAGCCGGTGGGATTCATCAGGTCAGAAACAAAGGGGCGGAGGACGTGCTCGGAGTCCACCTTGTAAACGGAGACTGGGACCTTCTGGTTAAGGCTCCCGCTGAACGTCGTGTAGATGTTACCTTTGGCGTCTATGGCGGGATTGCCCACGGGGTGGAGGTTTTCGGCGATGGGTATTCCCAGCGCCACCGAAACCGCCGGACTCACAGCCTCGCCCGTATCCACCGTCAGCTCGCCGCTGATGGCGCCTTCCGGCACCCGCACCATCAGACGGCTGGGCGAGCTTAGAAGCAGGCTCGCCGGCTGCTCCCCGAAGCGCACCAGTGGGCGCCGGCCATTTTCCGCGAGCCCCCGCCCGTGGATGGCAATTTCTCCACCCGTGATGGCGGCCTTTGGCTCCACCAGTTCGATGTGAGGCGGGATTTTAGAAGTTCCTTCTTTGCTCATTCCCGGAAACGTTTGGATATGAAAAATCCTACGCGCAAATCCATTGCCAAAGGCTTAATGCCAGAAAGCTGTAGATACCCGCGACGACATCGTCCGTCATAATCCCCCAGCCGCGGGGAAGTTTTTCCGCGCAGTCTGCCGGGAAAGGTTTCAGTATATCCAGCAATCGGAACATCGCAAAGCCCGCCACAAGCCACGGCCATCGGAATTCGGGCCGCGCCACAAACGTCAGCATCTGACCTACTACTTCGTCAATCACCACTCGCTCGGGGTCTTTTCTCCCGAAATGGACCTCCGCCCGCCCCGCCGACCAAACGCCCACTGCGAATATGGCCCCGGCAATCGCGCCGACCGCAAGCGAGTGGCCGAGCCGTCCGAAGGGAAGATAGTTCATTAGGAGAACTACCCCCACCCCTTCGAGTGACCCCACCGTTCCCGGGGCGACCGGGAAATAACCTGCTCCAAGGCCCGTGGCAAGCCAGACGGCCGCTCCCCTCCGCCCTTCAGTCACGTTCGCCTTTGAACTCGCCGTCAACTGACGGAGGGGTCAGCTCATCCGCCAGTTGACGGATTTCGCGAGCGCCCGATCCGTCAGTGGACCCAGACGGATCCAGGGCCGACTCGACGCGATACCGGCCGGTCAACCAGTTGTCGAGGTCTAGAAGGCGGCAACGCTCGCTGCAAAACGGCCAGTCGGGGTTGCCGTCCCTGGGCGCTGGCTTCTTACAAAGAGGGCATCGCATCTCCACCCTCCCGCAGGCGTCCGTCGGCTGACGGACGAAGCTCGACCAGAGCTTGCGCCTCCGCGAGGCGATGGACCGCGGCCGTGATGGGTTCGGCAAAGAAATTCCCTTCGAGTTTCGCCACCAGGTCGTAGTCGGAAGTCTCGGTCACTTGCGCCCAGCGGAAGTCGCCCGCCTTAGGCTCGGCTCCCTCGAAATCGTTGATGAATACGCGGCCATCAATCTCCGGCGCCTGGCCCTCGGTCCGCGCCGTGAAAAGAAGGTCGGACTCCTCGGACCGTCCTTCGATGAGCGCGGGCAGCCGCGCGCCGATCTTCGAGCGAAGCTTCCGGCGCGAGATCTTGCGCTGCATCGCCAGAAGCGCGCGCTGGCGGCGACGGGCGACAGAGGCCGGAACTTGAAGCGGAAGGTTGTACGAGGCGCTGGTCTCTTCGTTCGAGTAAAGGAAGACGCCGAGGTGGTCGAACTGGGCGGCGGCCGCGAAATCGAGAAGCGATTGGAAATCGGCTTCCGTTTCGCCCGGGAATCCCACGATAAAAGAAGTGCGCAAGGCGGCGGTGGGCATCGCCCGCCGGATCTTTTCGAGGAGCTTCAGGAAGTGCTCGCCGTCCGAGCCCCGGCGCATCAGCTTCAAGACGTTGCGGCTGGCGTGCTGCAAGGGGATATCGAAGTACTTCGCTGCCTTGGGCGTCTCGGCCACGGCCGCAATCAGGCCGTCGCTCAAACGGTTCGGGTAACAGTAAAGGAAGCGCAGCCAGACGAGTTCTGGAATTCGGCCGAGCTCGCGGACCAGCGCCGCGAGCCCGTCCGGAAGCGCCATGTCCTCGCCGTAGCTCGTCGTGTCCTGGCCGATCAGAGTGATTTCCCGAACGCCCTGCCGCGCCAGGTTTTCAACTTCCTTGCGAACGGATTCAAACCGCCGCGAGCGGAATCGGCCGCGCATCTGGGGAATCACGCAGAACGCGCACGGGTGGTCGCAGCCTTCGGCGATTTTGACGTAAGCGGAGTAATGCGGCGTGGTGAGAATCCGCGGCGTCAGCTCGTGGTAAAGATAAGGTTCGGCCGGTCCGAAAGACTTCGGCCCTGCCATTTCGAAGGCGCAAGCTTCGAGAACACGCTCGAGCTCGTTCGTCCCAATGACGCAGTCCACTTCGGGGATTTCTTCGAGAATCCGGTCGCGGTAGCGCTCCACCAAACATCCGGCCACCACCAACCGCCTCAGCCGGCCGCTCTTCTTGTGCTCGGCCATCTCGAGAATGGTTTCGATGGATTCGCGCTTGGCGGGCTCGATGAAGCTGCAAGTGTTCACCACCAGGACGTCGGCGTCCTCGGCCCGCGGGACAATCTCCCAGCCCGCCTGCGCGAGCGTGCCGAGCATCAGTTCGCTGTCCACCAGATTCTTCGGACAGCCGAGACTGACCATTCCGACTTTTGGCATCGTGGACTTTCTTCTCGAGTCACAGGGGCAAAGTTTCGAGCCTGCCTGCCGCAGGCAGGGTCGAAACGAGGCCCCCCCCTCGTTCGCGTAACGAAAGGGGATATTTTACCATGTTTTCGAAGCCTGTCTGCTGTTAACACGGCGCCAGGTCGTGTCTCTGTTTGCTGTAGCGGCGATCCGTCAGCCGACGGACTCGCCGAGTTGACGATGGGAATGGCGGCGAGACCGAGCTCGCCGCTTGTATCTTCATCCAGCAGTGTTATTAACCTCGCTAGAGAGTAATCAAACTGAGACCCTGCCGGGCGCGAAGTAGAGGCTAAATCTGTGCTGCTGGCTTGGCAATCTCCGGTTCTTCGTCGTCGCTGTCGTCCGTCTAGGACTAGCCTTGCACTCAGTGCGCTATGGTCGCTGCGGGCTTCAAGACGCACCTTGTGAAGATACTCGCATTGTTCTACACGGAAATCCGGGGAGACAAACATGTGGTCGAACCACCTGGCTTTTCCGCGCGTAACGTGAGAGACAGGCATCACGCCGTGTCCGTGCGCCTCCCAGCAGGCATGCCGCAAATTGTGTTCGTCATGTTTCTCGAATATCCAACGCACCGCGGCGTCCCACTTTTCACCAGTGCCGGACTGTCCGTCTTTGTCCCTCCAGCGTTCCCAGCAGGCAAATCGCCCTTAGCGCGCGTTCCACTCTTGTCCCCACGTCACTAGCCGCCCGCCGTCTTGCAGGGGGATAAGCTGCGGCTCATTAAAGTCGCCTGCCACGATGCAGGGTTTGCCCTTCGCCTTGGATACCACGTCCCTGAGCGCGTTGAAGGTGTCGATCTTCTTCCACCCGTAGTTTGAGCCATTTGGGATATGCACATTGATTACAAGAAACGAGCGACCGTCAACGTATACCGAAGCTTGAACCAGTAACTCACACCACGGCGGCTTAGCTTTGGAGTATCGCGGCTCGACTAGGTCGATTGTCCAACGGCTGGCGACAGCGATAAGGTTGCCGTAGCGCTTGCCGCCCCTATGGTGCTGGCTGTCGGGGCAGCACTTGAAGCCCATGACTCGAAGGCGCTCCTCGAAGTCCTTGCGCTGGTTGAACGTTACCTCCTGTAAGGTAAGAACGTCAGGCTGAGCGAGACCCTTGAGCGCGTCTAACGCGTAGGCTCCTCGGCGATTTACGTTCCAGGTCACGACCCGGATAGATTTGT
This sequence comes from Acidobacteriota bacterium, assembly GCA_003224695.1. Taxonomy (GTDB): domain Bacteria; phylum Acidobacteriota; class Terriglobia; order UBA7540; family UBA7540; genus Gp13-AA74. Next base: position 4,081 of record QHZO01000188.1, on the reverse strand, counting down.
CTCCCATACGTCACCCCCGTCGACGGTCAATGTCAGACACCGCCTGCTCGAACGGGATCGGTTTTTCACCGGAAGACTTGGCGCGGTCGAAAGCCCGGATAGACTCGAGCTCCTCGGTATTCTCGAGGAGTTGTTCGTAGTCTGCGATGTTCAGAACCACTCCGATGCGGTTCCCATTCGTGTCAACCAGATATTTCCTCTCGTCTGCCTTCATGAATCGCACCTTGAACACTATTTTAACGACGGGTATCAAAGTGCGTCAACGTTTAGCAGAATGTTGAAAAACCCCTGCGGACTGTCATTCCGAGGAGCCGCAGGCGACGAAGGATCTCGGAAGGCCTTTATTCACAGAGCGAGATTCCTCGCTTCGCTCGGAATGACAGCGTTCGAAAATCGTTTTTCAGCATGCGCTTACGGCTGGCGACGCCAGATCAGGACCGTAGATTCCGTTGAGGCGGCGACGAAGCGGCTGTCGGGGGAGAAGGCGACACTCAAGACCGGGGCGCGAGCTTCTTCGAGCGTCTCAAGCAGCTTACCGTCCGCGGTCGACCACACCCGGACCGTTCCATCTTCGCCGCCGGAGACAATCCAATTTGCGTCCGCCGAAAATTCCGCCCAGTGGACGGGGCCGGTATGGCCTTCGAGCGTTCGGACCAGTTTCCAATCCGGCACGGAAAAGACGCGCACCTTCCCATCCTCGCACGCCGTCACCACTTGCTTGCTGTCGCGCGAGAAGGCCATGCTGAGGACGGAGGCCCCGTGCCCCGCGAGCGAGTCCACAAACTGGTGCTCGCTTAGCCGCACCACCACGGGGTTCGGCTGGGAGCTGGTGGCAATCTGGGCGAGCAGAAGCCAGTGACCGTCGGGGGAAAAGCTGTAAAGGTTCGCGGGCTGCGTAAGAGGGGGCACGGTGATGCGCGCGCCTCGGCCGTTGAGCGGACCCCAAAGTTCAAATGTGTTGCCCTTTTCAATTCCGATGTGGCGGAGGCCGGGGAAGTAGTGCGGCGGGCCCGTTCCACCTTCGGCCCCAAGACTCTCGACCTTGCCCGAAAGGCTGTCGCTCGTCGTGTCCCATTGAAAGGCGAGCGCCGGCGTTCGGGGCGGAAAGCCTTTTTGTGTTTTGATCAGACCACCGCCAAGAATCAGCAGCCGAGTTGGGGAAAGAAAGTTTGCCGAGCGAATGTCGAAGTCCGTGACACCTTCGCTTCGCACGTGCAATACCCGAGCGCCGCCGGACGCGCCGAGGCTCAGAAGGAAGACCTTGTCTCCGTTCGCCACCGCGAGCTCGGAGCTGTCCGGCGAAAATGCCCCGGCGGGCGAGTCACGCAGCGCCAGATGGCCTTCGGCGTGGCCGAAAGAGACCCAGTGGTAACTCGGCTCGGTCTCGACCGTCTCAACCTGCGCCTTGGGCCGATGGGGAATCATTTGAGAATTTCACCTCGCGCCAGGCGCGCCACGAGCTCCCGGTCGGCTTCGAGGAAGTCGTAGTTTGCCAGGCGCTCGCGCGGCGCCCACTCGACCGCCTCGAACACGCGATTGATCAAATCGCCCTTGAACGACCGCACGGCGAAGAACACGACTTCAACATAGCGGTCAGGGTAGCGGTGCCGCAGGCGATGGACTTCGTCGCCCACCTCGGCCTCAATGGCCAGTTCTTCAGCAAGCTCGCGATTTAGCGCCGCTTTCAAATCCTCGCCGTCCCGGACTTTTCCGCCGGGGAATTCCCACTGCAAGCCGTAACGGTCCGCGCGGTGCCGCTGGCAAATCAAAATTCGGTCGCCGTTATTTATGATGCCGGCGGCAACCAGGATGGGTTTGTCTGAAGTCGTCCTAGGTCCTTTGTCCTTCGTCCGTCGCATTTCAAATCAGAAATTTGAAATCAGAAGTCAGAAGTCAGAAGTTCGAGCTGTCAGGCCGCAACTCGGCACTTAGAATTCACTATTAACCATTCATCATTCTGAATTCTCTTGCCTTTCAAATCTTCGAGGCGATGAAGTTGGCGACGGCCTCAAGCAACCTTCCGTCGTCCTCAGTAAAGGCCGCTGCCCCTCCGTTTCGCGCTGCGATTATAGCGCGACTGCTGATGGAATCTGATTCCCTGGACGGCTAAACGGAGACGACGGACCACGGACGAAGGACCAACGACAGACGGCAGTAGTTCAAATCCTTGACTTCCGCCAGGCGCTTCGGATAATTTGGCAATACGGAGTGTGACAGAATCATTTCGAGATGAAGAAGAGCTTCAGGCGCGCGATTGGAGTGGGCCTGGCCGCCATCGCGCTGGGGTTGATTGTTCTCAATTTCAGCCGCGGGGCGGAGTGGCGAAATTTCCGCTGGGACCGGCTCTGGGGGACGCTCGTCGAGGCCAACGTCGGCTACCTGGCAGCCGCCGTGGCTCTGGTTTTCACAAGCTTACTGATTCGCGCTTTTCGCTGGCGCTCTTTCCTTCACCCCATCAAGCGCGGCTCGCTTTGGATCGAGTTTGTCGGCCAAGTGGTGGGCTTTGGTTCGGTCTTCTTCCTGGGGCGGATTGGCGAATTTGTGCGCCCCGCCTACATCGCCCGAAAGGAAGAAGTTCCCTTGACGGCCATGGCGGCGGTGTGGCTACTGGAGCGAATTTACGACTCCGTGTTCGTCACCCTCGTGGCGGCAGTTGCCTTGTTCTTGGGCCCGCTCCGGCCCTCTACTCCTCAGGCTCGCGCGGCTCTGGTTCGCATGCACTGGGCCGGCGGGGTAGTTTTGCTGCTGACGCTTGTCTTGGTTGGGTTGCTTCTGGCTTTTCGAATGCGCTCCGAGGCTTGGATTCGTCAACTGACGGACACGGTCCGCGCGGTCCGCTTTATTCCAGAGAGGCCGCGCCAGCATTTCGAACAGCTCTTGCGCTCCTTTGCCGTAGGCCTCGGCGTGCTGCGCAGTTGGTCGGACTTCCAGGCCAGCGCCGTTTCAACCGCCGCGCTTTGGTTCGTCAATGTCTCTGTATTTTGGTTGGTCTTTCACGCCCTGGGGGGGAATCTTCGAGGCTTGAGCTGGCTGGCCTCCGCGTTGGTGCTGTTCATGGCAGCGCTCGGGATGCTGGTCCAAATCCCGGGCATTGGCGGAGGATTCCAGGTGCTCGCGATCGTGGTTCTAACGGGATTCTTTAATGTTTCGGTCGAAGAGGCCACCGGCGCATCGCTCGTGGCGTGGATCGTCAATTCATTCCCCTGCATGTCGCTCGGGTTGGTGTTTTTGGCTCACGAGGGACTTACACTTGGGAAAGTGAAGGCGCTGGCGGAAAAGGAACGGGCAGGCCTGACCAAGAATGGATAGCGCCTGCGGCTCTCGGGCGTCGAGCCAAGGATCGGCCGGCGCAGCGCGTCAAATTATGAAATGCCCTTTTTGCGGGCACGTCCAAGACAAAGTGGTTGACTCGCGGGAGGCGAAGGTCGGCGATACCATCCGGCGTCGGCGGGAGTGTGCTCAATGCGAGCGCCGCTTCACCACTTACGAGCGCATTGATGAGATCCCCTATATGGTCGTCAAGAAGGACGGCCGCCGCGAGAAATTCGACCGCCAGAAGCTTCTGGCCGGGCTGCTCAAAGCCTGCGAGAAGCGCCCCGTGGCCGTGACAAAATTGGAACAGATTGTCAACGAGGCGGAAAGCCTGGTGGCGGAATCGAAGGACCGCGAGCGATCAAGCCGGGAAGTGGGCGAACTGGTCATGAACCACTTGAAGAAACTCGACAAGGTTGCTTACGTCCGCTTTGCGTCTGTTTACCTCGACTTCAAAGATGTGCGTGAATTCATGGACGAACTGAAAGACCTTTTGAAATCGAAGTCCAAGTAAGGGAGGTTGGCGCAGGTCGGCCGCGCCGGCTTCACCATGTCTGGTTCCAGACAAAGGCCCCGAATATCCGGAAAGTTTGGAACCCCAGCCCCTCGTAAAGCCGGACCGCCCCGGAGTTCGAGTCGGTGACGGTCAGCGAAATCTCTCGAAAACCCTGGCGCAAGCATTCGTCAAACCCCCTCGCCATCATCTCGGTTCCAAGGCCTTGACCTTGAAATTCAGGCGCCACGGCGATTTGCGGGATGTGAGCAGTGT
>QHZO01000187.1 GCA_003224695.1 Acidobacteriota bacterium | reverse complement strand
CTCATTGTCGGTGGGGGAGATGAGCTCGAAAAACTGACTGCCAATGTCGCGACCAAAAGTTGGAGAAAATCGGTGGAATTGACGGGCGCAGTTTCGACGGAGAGCATACCAGGGTTGCTCGCTTCGATGGACGTCGGCGTGGCGCCCTATCCGAAGTTGGAGCGCTTCTATTTTTCGCCTCTGAAGATTTATGAATACATGGCGGCAGGACTTCCGGTAGTGGCAAGCCGCCTTGGGCAGATCGAGCAGGTGATCGAACACGGCCGCAACGGACTCCTTTGCGCTCCAGGAGATGCGTCCGATCTCTCACATGCTTTGATAAGGTTGAGAAGCGATCCGCGCTTGCGCGCGAAGCTCGGGTCAAACGCAAGAGCGACGGTTCTCGCCCGTCACACCTGGGATGGAGTGGTCGAACACATCCTTGCTCTGGCTGCTTTGCAGCCTAGCATGAAGGGAACGCTCTGAGCCATGGCGCGGCCACTTTCATTTTTCGAAGCGCTTCCCGCCATCGGCCGTGTCAGCCGCCATTTCATGCCGCATCTGGCCGCGCATCGCCGGCTGGTAATCGGCTCAATGATCGCACTGTTCGGCGGTGTCTTGTTTCGCCTGCTCGAGCCGTGGCCTCTCAAATATGTTTTTGACCGTCTCTTCCGCGCGAAACCGCGGTTTACAGGGCTGCCTCTGATAGACCGGCTCGATGCAGTCACGCTGCTCGCGGCCGCAGCAATCTCCATCGTTTTGATCGCCCTCCTGCGCGCCCTCGCCGATTACTGGAACAGCATTGGTTTCGCTCTGATCGGTAATCGTGTCCTTACTGAAATTCGGAGCAAGTCCTATCAGCATTTGCAGTGTTTGTCGCTCTCGTTCCACAGCCAGGCGCGCGGCGGCGATCTCCTCGTGCGGGTGATCGGAGACGTCAACATGCTTAAGGAAATGGTCGTCACGGCCATTCTTCCGTTGCTGGCCAATGTTCTCGTGCTCGCCGGAATGCTCGGATTAATGCTCTGGCTCAACTGGCGGCTGGCGTTGCTTGGTCTCGCCATTTTGCCGCTCAGCTTTCTCTTTACGTTGCGAGCAAGTCTCCGGATCCACAAAGTGGCGCGGGATCAGCGAAAACGCGAAGGCGTGATGGCGGCAACGGCGGCCGAATCGATCGGCGGAATCAAGGTTGTGCAAACGTTGTCCCTGGAGAAGGTGTTCAGCCAATCATTCTCAAAACAGAACAAGACAAGCCTGATGGAAGGCGTTCAGGGAAGCCGGCTGTCGGCCGCTTTGGAACGACGCGTTGATGTCTTGATCGCGATTGCGACGGCTTTGGTGGTCTGGCAGGGAGCACGGCTCGTCATGAGCAGAAGCATGACGCCGGGAGACCTGATTGTGTTTCTGCGGCTGGCCAAAGGGGCGGCGGCCGGCGAGCGCGTGGTAGATCTGCTCGAGCGCGAACCTGAAATTCAGGACCCGCCCAATGCCATCGTTGCGCCTCCTTTCCGCGGCACCGTACGTTTCGAAGATGTCAGCTTCGCCTACGATTCGGAGCTAATTGTCTTCGAGCACGTTGAGTTTGAGGTCCCGGCCGGACGACACGTGGCGATTGTGGGCGCCTCTGGGGTGGGGAAATCGACGTTGGTTGGCCTCATTCCGCGCCTCTACGATGTCACGGGCGGCCGAGTGTTAATTGACGGGCGCGATGTTCGCGAATTCACGCTGGCGTCGTTACGGTCGCAGATCAGCGTGCTGCTCCAGGAGACGCTACTTTTTGCGGCAAGTATTCGCGACAACATCGCTTACGGCGCTCCTGACGTTGACGCAGCCGAAGTTGAAGCCGCCGCGCGACTCGCCAACGCGCACGGGTTTATCGAAGAGATGCCGGAAGGCTACGAGACGATGGTGGGCGAGCGAGG
>QHZO01000186.1 GCA_003224695.1 Acidobacteriota bacterium | reverse complement strand
CCCTTGCCGTTGGGGGGCAATGCCGTTCGGCGCTCACTCGGGGCACCGACCATTCGAGAAACAGCCGATTTGCTCCGCGCCAGCATCCAATATGGCCTCGAGCACCGCGAAGAAGCCCTGAGGTATGCTCTCGAGTTCAGCCGTGGCCTGGATACCCCGACGGTGGACCGCTTCGTGACCATGTACGTGAACGAGCGCACACTCGACTATGGCGAGGACGGGCGGCGAGCTGTTCAAGCCTTGCTTGACCGGGGATATGAAAAAGGATTGATTCCGCACCACGTCCAGGCTGAATTCGCGGAATAATCCTGCCGCTCCGTTAGCCGACGGACTGGCATGAACCTCCATCCCAAGGAGCAAGAAGACGTCCCATGGAATTGATACTCTCGAATCACAGCAGCTTCCCGCGCATCGGCGACCACGCCGACCTGCAGGTGCTTCGCAAGACGATCGGACAATTTGAAAAAGGCCAGAAGAACCAAGCCGACCTCCGCGCGGCGGAAGACCGGATGACCGAGCTGGCTCTCGGAGAGCAAATCCAGGCAGGCCTCGACGTCGTGACCGACGGTCAGATTCGCTGGTACGACAGCGTCTCGCACCTGGCGGCGAAGCTCTCCGGGGCGCGCATCAACGGTTTGCTGCGTTTCTTCGATACCAACTGCTATTTTCGACAGCCCGTCGTGGAAGCCCGGATCGAGCGAACCGGGCCGATGGTGGTCGAGGAGTTTGAGTTTGCGCGCCGGAAATCCTCGCGCCCGGTAAAGGCCGTGCTCACAGGGCCTCTGACGCTTGCACGACACTCGATTGTCACAAACGGCGCATCAGCGGGTGGGGCCGTCAACCAGAAGCTTGTCGAAGAATACATGGAGGCCTTGGCCGAGGAGGTGGCGGCGCTTGCCACCGCCGGCGCGCCATTCATTCAAATTGAAGAACCAGTGCTGCTCCGGCATCCTGAAGACTTGCCGCTTGCCCGCCGATGCCTGGAAGCATTTTCGGCGCGGAAGGGCGCCGCGCAACTGGCCCTTGCCGTTTATTTCGGCGATCCTGGACCGATCTTAGACCGGCTCCAGGCCCTCCCAGTGGACATGCTGGTGCTCGACTTCACCTACAGTCCTGGGCTCGTGGAGCGCGTTGCCGCGAGTCCCAGTGACAAAATTCTGGCCTTGGGCCTCGTGGATGGCCGCAACACCAAGCTTGAAGCACCGGAGACCGTCGCCCGGCAGGTCGAACGGATCGCGCGAGGGACGGGCGCCGAGCGCCTTCACCTGACGACTTCGAGCGGCCTCGAATACCTTCCCCGCGACCGGGCGGTAATGAAACTGAAATTGCTCGAACGCATCAAAGACACTCTGACAAGGAGCACGCGATGAGCCGGGAGAAACTCCGCCACTTGGGCGTTGATTTGCCCCTGTTTCCGACGACCTCCGTGGGCAGTTTCCCGAAGCCGGACTATTTGGTGAAGGCGCGCGCCGACTATGCGAAGAAGTCCATCAGCCGCGAAGCCTTGGACGCGGCCGAGAGGCGCGCCACGGAATTCTGGATCAATACGCAGGACGAACTCGGCTTGGATGTGCTCGTGGATGGAGAGATGTACCGCGGGGATATGGTCGCGTACTTTGCCGAACATATGGAGGGGTTCGAAGAGGGAGGCCTGGTACGCTCTTACGGCAACCGCTACTACCACAAGCCCATCATCGTCGGCGAAATTCGTTGGAAGAAACCGATTACGGCCGAATGGTGGAAATATACTCAGTCCTTGACGAAAAAGCCCGTGAAAGGAATGCTGACGGGTCCTTACACGGTGATGGATTGGTCGTTCAACGAATATTATCCGGACCGCCGGGCCGTGTGCATGGCGCTTGCGAAAGAAATCCGCAAAGAGGTTCGGGCTTTGATCGAGGCGGGCGCCAAAATCATTCAGATTGACGAGCCGGCAAGTTCCGTCCGGCCCGAAGAGCTCCCGCTCATCATAGACTCCATGCACGTCGTCACGGAAGGCCAGCCCGCATATTTCATCAGCCACCTCTGCTACGGGGCCTTTGAAACCATTTACCCGGGCATGTTGGACCTGGCCGTGGATAATCTCGACCTCGAAATGTCGAACAGCGGCCTGGATATGCTCGCGCTCTTCAAGAAGCACCGCTACACCAAAGATATCAGCTTCGGCGTCGTAGACGTTCACTCGCACGTGGTGGAAACGGAACCCGTGGTGACCGAACGTCTGCGCAAAGCGCTCGAGGTGATGCCCCAAGACGCCCTATGGGTGGATCCCGATTGCGGATTGAAAACGCGAACCGTGGAGGAAGCCGTCCAAAAAATGAAAACGTTGGTGGCCGCAGCGCACGCCCTGCGAAACTGATTGCCGTGCCGCTCTGATTTTCGCTGCTCGCTCGACTGCTCCATGCCGAACCGTCATCGGGTTCCCCGCCTATCGCTCGCTCCCGCCCAACGGAGGATCCTCTTCACTCTAGCGAGCGCCGTGGGGATGAGAATGCTCGGGCTCTTCCTCGTCCTGCCCGTGTTCACGCTTTACGGCCTCGAGTTCACACCCTCCCGGTTTTGGGTAGGCTTCGCGTTTGGCAGCTACGGTTTGGCCATGGCCGCCGCGGAAATGCCGCTGGGGCGACTCTCAGACAGGATTGGGCGAAAGAAAGTTCTGCTATGGGGAATGTCGCTGTTCAGCCTGGGGTCTTTGATGTCCGCGATCCCGCCTTGGCTCCCGCGGCCCATCCAAATCGGCGAACTGATTCTCGGGAGGTTGATCCAGGGGTCTGGAGCCATCACGGCCACGGCGTTTGCCACTGTCTCCGACCACGTCGAGCGCGAGCGGCGCTCAACCGCCATGGCGGTCCTCGGCATTCCCATCGGGGCGTCGTTCATTCTGGGCGTCATCGGCGGCCCGATCATCGCTGCGCGATTTG
>QHZO01000185.1 GCA_003224695.1 Acidobacteriota bacterium | reverse complement strand
CCCGCGGCAAACTCCGACAGGCTCGCAAACTCGAACGTGCCTCCGAAGTTCGATCCATCGACGGCATCGACTTGATTGGCGTGGAATCTCCCACCGAACAACAGTCTGTGACCGGAGAAACCGTAATAGTGGACGGTATTCTGGAGATCGACGCTCCCTCTCTTATCACGGGTGAACGATTGAGACGGCCCCGCCGCGAACGCCTGTTTCACGATAATCGCCGGGGCAGTCGCCGCGTTGCCGCTGCGTTCGTCCTGCTTCGTGAGACTGACAACCAGGCTATTGCTCCAGCTGGGAGGAAGTAGCAGGTTCTGGCTCAGCGTGAGCTTGTGTTTGTGTGCTCCCGCCTCGAAGCCCTGCTCTGGCAGGTTGAATCCTCCGGCCCCGCGGTTCCTTGCCGGCTGGTCGCTGAAAGCATAGGTGGCATACAGCGTGTCAAGCGCGCTCGGCCACCACTGCAAACGCGAGAAGAGACTATCGTTCCGTTGGAACGCCGGCACATTCGCTACCACCGGACCGGTCAACGTCATCGCGTTGACGATGGCGCTTTCATCGTTCTCGAGACGCCTCCCGGCGCCGTAGAAAGCAGCCTGCTTTCCAATCGCCCCGCCCAGGTTGGACTGCAACAATCGGCGATCCAGGTCCTGGGTGGATTTGGCAAACGCGTTTCGAGCCGCGAATACCGAATTTCGCTCCGATGTCTGGAATGCACCGTCGATCCGTCGGCCTCGATGCCCGTGTTTGGTCCGAACTTCGACCCTCCCGTTGCCGGGATACTGGAACGCCGCTGAATACGGATCCCGGTTGACTCTGACGCTGCCAATTGCCGACGAGGGCAGGTCGAGTTGGCCACCTGGAACTCCGTCAACCACGATGGACGGTCCTTCCGCCCCCATCCCGCCCGGCGAGAGGAATTTTCCGATGACGGACAGGACGTCGTCGGAAGCGATCGGAAGTTCCCGCATCAGGTCGTCGTCCAGTTTCGCCGTCGCGGCGTTCCCACCGGAGGTTGAAATCTCATCGAGAAGATCGGCTTCGACGGTCACGTCCTGGTGCAGTCGAGACAAACGCAGCCTTACTGTCAAAGGCTTCCGCTGTGCTGGACCGATCGTGACGGTCTGTTCATAGGTCTCGAACCCGTCTAATTCAATTTTCAATACGTATTTGGCTGGAGACAGATTCGTGATCGTAAACGTTCCATCCTGTTCCGATGTTGCGCTTTGCGTGTCGGCGATGTTCTGTCTCACAACCGAGACCGTCGCGCCCGGAAGCGCGGCTCCGGTTTCGTCTTCCACGACTCCGCTGAGCGACACCGTCACCTGGCCTGCCACGACGAGCGGAGATATCAGAGTGCCCATTAGCCCGATGACGACGAACTGAAAACGCAACATGCAGGCTAGCAGCCCGTGGTGAAAGTCTGGCTGCATTCGACGGGCGATGCATCCTCGCGGGCTGCGTTGCTCCTCCCTTAAATACTCCCGGTATTCTCGGTCGTCGCGCCTTGCCCGCGAGGCGCCTCGCCCGTCTCGGTGCGACGCCACACTTTCACCACGGGCTGCTATGTCCTGAGGCTTGGGCGAAGACCCCACGGCTACAACCCTGCGCACGAGTTGGGTTGCTCGCTTCCCGGCACATGAGTCGCCGCCCAGCCCAGCAGCCATGTCACCTGTTCCGGAGACAACGCGACACCTCCGTTGAGGCGCTGCCCTTCTCCAAGCGCATCCTCGATAGTCCACGCGTCGATGGCGTACCGCAGCAGCGCCACCAGGGTGGCTCGACCATCCTGGGCGCCGCCCGAGATGTTTGCCGGCTGGTTGTCGCACGAGCGGATGAACTTCAGGAAGCCAGTGGCCGTCTCGTCCGTTGGCGCCGCCCCAGCTCCCACGGGCATCCAGAGGAAGCTCTCGAACGCATATTGAGCAAAGTCATACATCACCGCATCCAGGTTGACGATGGTGTTGGCGCCTTGACCACGTAACCACCACCACTGGCTGTCGTTCGCTGGGGTCTCAGAAACCGACAGCCGTCCAGGCCAGATAATCTCGAAGCCAGGCGTGGGGGTTCCGTCCAGCGGCGATGCTCCCGCCATGGTCGCCGCCACGGCGCTCCGCGCTTCCACCCCGACGCGGAGGCGACGCTCTTCGAGGCCGAGACCCGATGCTGGGCCCGTAGGGCCTGACCCGCTCCTGGTCCCGACTCCTGAGGTCGCAGAGGCCGGCGCGGATGGCAAATCGATCCGGGCGGGAAAGATCTGACCTGTGTCGCTGTCGGCTGCGACCAGACCGGTGCTCGAATTCACGGTCTGCTTGGTCGAGGTCGCATTGGTTCCATGACTCAGAAAGATGCACCGTAAACCGAATCCTGGATTGCTCATATCGGTGCTGGAAATGTACGTGTGACCGTCAGTCGAGTTGCGGTAGACGACGTACGCGCGACTGGTTTCGACGTCCAGACTCAGCGTCGGACGCGTGGCTTGGGTGAGAGGGTCGGAGTCGATGTCGGTCTTCTGCCCCCAGGGTCCGTCGACGGCGCGCACGTAGAGGTGGAGGTGGCCGCTCCCGATGCTGTCCTTCGCCACGAGGAACAGCCGCCCATCGGGCGCAGCTCGCAGTGTCGCGTGGTTGTCGGAGACCTTCCCTTGGGTTGAACAGCAGTCGACAACCTCCTTTGGGCTCCAATCGGTTTCAGGGGCACCATCGCGGTGGAACCGGAAGGCATATTCGATGAGATTCTGGTTGCCCCACACCACGCCGACCTTGTCGCCACCGAAATGCGCGATGGTCGCCGCTTCAGGCGTCGTAATGGAGACGTCCGGGGCGAGAACGAAGCCGGTTGTGTCCCAGGTACGCTGATCGGCCGAAGTGGACCAGATGACGTACACGTTGCT
>QHZO01000182.1:1984-2900 GCA_003224695.1 Acidobacteriota bacterium | reverse complement strand
ACGTGTCGAAGCTGGATGCGAAGGTGCCGGCAGTCGAGCTCCCGCAGGCGTTCGAGCCGTTAGACCCGGCGGTCGTAGCGCTCCAATTCACTGCATGCCCCCCGCCGGTCATCTCGGTTCCTCCAAAAGTGGCGGCCCCGAGCCCCGTGCCGGTGACTGTCACACCACTGCCGCTCGCGACGGCGGTGAAGCCCACGGTGGGAAACGAAGCGTTGCAGGAGTTAATCGCAGCGGCGAGGTTTGTGGCCTCAGTGGTGGTACTGCCGTTGTTGACATAGGTCCCGGCGGTAGCGCTCGAACATGCGTTCGAGCCGCTGCTCACGTCCGTCAGGGTCAATGTCTGCGTGTTGTTGACGAGCGTGAGTGTTTTACCCGCGGTGCCCTGGCCGACAAATGTGGCGGTGGAAGCTGCGATCGACGCGTTATTCGTCAGGCTCAATATGTTTGACCCGCTGGTGATGGTGATAGTCGGAGACGTGTTGGACGTGGGCGGCCCCGCGAAACTCCCCGTGGCACTTCCCGGTGTGGCGCCGTTCGTCAGGACCAGCGTGTTTGACCCGCTTGTGATGCTCATCGTTCCGGCGCTTGGCGCTGCTGTAAAAGTGCCAGTCGAACTTCTCGCGACCGCGTTGCTGGTCATGGCCAGCGCGTTTGAACCGCTGCCGATGCTGATCGAAGTGCCGGTGAGCGGCGGGCCCGTGAAAGTCCCGGTGGCCTTGGACCCCGTCCCGTTGTTCGTCAAGGTCAACACAGTTGAAGGGCTAACCGCGCCGTTAGTGATCGTAATCGAGGTGTTCGACAGCGGCGGGGCCGTGAAAGTCCCGATGGAGCTTGCAATCGTCGCGTTGGTGGTAAGGTTTAAGGTGTTTGATCCGCTGGTGACCGCGAGCGATGTGCTGGACACGGGCGCGCTGGT
>QHZO01000182.1:0-1959 GCA_003224695.1 Acidobacteriota bacterium | reverse complement strand
TGCCGGTGAGCGGCGGGGCGGCGAAAGTCCCCGTGGCGTTCGACCCCGTCCCGTCGTTGGTCATGGCTATCGTATTTGAGCCGCTGGTGACGCTAATCGAGGTGTTGTTGCGCGGCGGCGCGGAGAAAGTCCCGGTGGCATGGGACTGCGAGCCGTTGTTGGTCAGGCTTAATGTATTCGCCCCGCTGATGATGGTGATAGTCGGAGACGTGGTGGACGTTGGCAGGCCCGCGAAAGTCCCGATGGCGCTTGCCGGCGTGGCGCCGTTCGTCAGGACCAGGGTGTTTGCCCCGCTCGTGATGCTCATCGTTCCGGCGCCGGGCGGCGCTGTAAAAGTGCCGATGGAACTTCTCGCGACCGCGTTGGTTGTCATGGCCAGAGTGTTTGAGCCGCTGCCGATGTTGATCAAAGTGCTGGAGAGCGGCGCGCCTGAGAAAGTCCCGGTAGCTTTTGACGCCGTCCCGTTGTTCGTCAGGGTTAAGACATTTGAAGGGGTTGCCGCGCTGTTGGTGACGGTAATCGAGGTGTTCGACAAGGGCGGGGCTGTGAAAGTCCCGGTGGAGCTTGCGATCGTCGCGTTGGTGGCAAGGTTTACCGTGTTTGATCCACTGGTAACCCCAAGCGACGTGTTGGCCGCGGGCGGGCTGGTGAAAGTCCCGGTGGTGCTTTTCGCCGTCCCATTGTTCGTCATGGCTAACGTGTTGGCGCCGCTGGTGACGCTGATCGAGGTGCCGGTGACCGGCGGGGCCGAGAAAGTCCCGGTGGTGTTCGCCCCCGCGCCGTTGTTGGTCATGGCTATGGTATTTGAGCCGCTGGTGACCGACATCGAGGTATTGCTCCGCGGCGGGGCCGTGAAAGTCCCGGTGGCGTGAGCCCCCGTCGCGCTGTTGGTCATGACCAACGTGTTTGATCCGCTCATGACGGAAATCGAGGTGTTAGACAACGGCGGGGCGGAGAAAGTACCCGTAACATTTGCCGCCGTCCCGCCGTTCGTCACGGTCACTGTATTCGCCCCGCTGGTGATCGCAACATTGCCGGCGCCGGGGACGGCCGTAAACGTGCCGGTCGCACTTTTCGCCTGTGCGTTGGTCGTAAGGTTCAATACATTCGAATTTCCTGAGTTGGAGATGCTGAGCGAGGTGGAGGACAACGGCGCGGTTGAGAAACTCCCGGTGTCAGTTGCGTACCTTCCATGGGCCGTCAAGGCCACTCCGTTAATCGTGACCGTCTCCGTGGCGGTGCCCTGCCCCGTCGCCGACACTGTCCCGGTCAGGTGCGCCGCGAGTGCGGCCAGTCCCGCCACCTTCACCGGATAGACGACAAAGTCGTTGAGGCAACTCGGCGCCGCAGTGGTGCTGAACGTGTACTTGGCGGGATACGTGCCCGCGCCCATGAACGCGCCGCCGGCGATGCCCAGCGACATGCCCCAGTCCACGGTGGGGCAATTCGGGCCTGTGCACTTGTTGTTGCCATTGCCGGGGCCATTAGGCGTGCTGGCGGGCCCGGAGGGCCATCTTCCTAGCAGAGGGTTGAGAGGGTTGGACAGAAGCTCGAAGCTATGAAGCCCTGTCCCGCCGGTGTTGTATGTGTTCCCCAACACCGCCTGGCGCGCGAGGTGCTTGATCCACCAGCGCGGGTCTTGCTGGAGTCTCCCGAGGACCGTAACGTCGCTGGTTTCGGGATAGACGAAGTGGCGCATGGTCCAGTCGTCTATCAGGGAGCGGACCTCGGGCGTCGCCTGAGTCTGGGGCGACTGGGCGAAGTTGGCTCGTCCAATCAGCAGCACCGCCGCGAGAGCCAGGCCGCCGAGGCCTGCGCCTATCGCGAGGAATGATTTCTTTGATAATAGTCCTTTCGCGTTCATGGCCTTAATCCTCTACAGTCTGTGAACTGAAAAACTCACGGGTGGAAGAGCGCCAACCGTGGCTGCCTGCTCGAAGAGTCGAAGGTCGAAGGTCA
>QHZO01000183.1 GCA_003224695.1 Acidobacteriota bacterium | reverse complement strand
GCACGAACCCTTCCCTAGACTGTTTCTTCGAGAGTGTGATGGACCGCAGGCTGCTAGCCGAGTTAGTGGATTCGTCGGATATCGTGTTCCATCTTGCCGCCGCGGTAGGGGTGCGAAGGATCATTGAGAGTCCGGTGCGGACGATCGAAACCAACGTCAAGGGGACGGAGCTGGTGTTGGAGGCTGCCGCCAAGAAGAAGAAATTGGTCTTCGTCGCCTCGAGCTCCGAGGTCTACGGCAAAAATAACAAGGTACCGTTCTCGGAAAGCGACGATATCGTACTCGGCTCCACCGCCAAGTCGCGCTGGTCCTATGCCACTTCGAAGGCCCTCGACGAGTTTCTAGCCCTCGCGTACTGGAAAGAAAAAAGGCTGCCCGTGGTGATCGGGCGGCTCTTCAACACCGTGGGTCCGCGCCAGACGGGCCGCTATGGCATGGTGCTGCCGACCTTCGTCAGGCAAGCGGTGGAGGGCGTTCCCTTGACCGTGTTTGGAACGGGCCAGCAGAGTCGCTGCTTTGGATACGTCGGAGACGCCGTCGAGGCCATTTTGCGGCTCGTGGGCGTGGATGGCGCGGTCGGGGAAGTGATCAACATCGGGAACGACCGAGAAGTTACCATCGAGGACTTGGCCCTGCTCGTCAAGCAGAGAACCCAGAGCGCCTCGCCGGTCCATTTTATCCCCTACGACGAGGCCTATGAACCGGGCTTCGAGGATATGGCCCGGCGCGTGCCCTCATTGGAGAAGCTGGTCCGGCTCGCTGCTTTCCGTCCCACCACACCCCTTGCCGTTGTCGTTGACAAGGTCGTGGCGCACTCCGCGGCGGCGGCGCGGGCGGTCCCAGTCGTCCAGAGTCCGTTGTCAGTTGCCAGCGGCCAGTAGTCTGTTGTCCCTAGCTAGCCCTACTTCCGTCTCCTGTGTCCTGTCTCCCAACTCCTGAATCTTGTCTTCTGCCATGAGGGAAACAATGAGTGCCGAAAGAATTCCCGCAGTCTCGGTGATCATGCCCGTTTACAACGAGCGAGCCACAATCGAGGAGATCATTCGGCGAGTTCAGATGGTTGACATGGACAAAGAGATCCTCATCGTTGACGACGGCTCGACGGACGGGACCCGCGAGTTCTTGGCCGACCTGGCGCGCCACGCCACGCCAAATCCCGGCGCAATGACTCTTCCCGCCGGTGGGCAGCGGATACGCGCTGAAAATATCCGAGTACTCTTTCAAGAAAGGAACCAGGGCAAAGGTGCGGCCCTCCGCCGCGGCTTCCAAGAGGCGCGGGGCAGCATCGTGATCATTCAGGACGCCGACCTCGAATACAACCCTGACAATTTCCACAAGCTTATCGAACCCATCGAACGGGGAGACGCGGACGTGGTTTACGGGTCGCGTTTCCTGGGAGGCCCTCACCGCGTCCTGTTCTTCTGGCATTACGTCGGCAACAAGTTCCTCACAACTCTGTCCGATATGTTCACTGACTTGAACCTTTCCGATGTCTGGACCTGCTACAAGGCGTTCAGACGCGAGGTGCTGAAGCACCTCG
Organism: Acidobacteriota bacterium; assembly: GCA_003224695.1. Classification (GTDB taxonomy): domain Bacteria; phylum Acidobacteriota; class Terriglobia; order UBA7540; family UBA7540; genus Gp13-AA74. The sequence goes on along the minus strand of QHZO01000183.1, from coordinate 1,660 downwards.
ACCTCAGAGAGAATCGATTCGGGTTCGAGCAGGAGATTACCTCGAAGATTGCGAAGAACGGCTGGCGTGTGTTCGAGGTCCCGATCTCCTATTACGGACGGACCTATGCGGAAGGGAAGAAAATCACTTGGAAGGACGGGCTGCAAGGTCTCTGGTGCATCCTGCGTTACAGCTCAAGGGCCAGGCGGCCCTCAGAAGTCGGAAGCCAGGAGCCAGAAGGCGGCAGATCCGAGATCCGTCCCGCTGACGGAAAGGGAACTGCGAGTCCACAGATTGCAGACATTGGGCAGATTCAGGAACCTTCACGGGGCCCTCTCATTACTGAGGCCCAGGGGGATAGATGAGAGGATGTCGTCCTTCTGGCTCCTGACTTCTGTCTCTTGACTTCTTGTTGCTCGGTCTGACCGTGCCATCGGCGCCAGTAACAACCCGCTTGAGTTCAATCGAGAAGCGACAGCCGGCAGGCGACAATCCGCCGTGCCCGACAGCCAGCGGCCCGCCCCAGGCGGGTCAAGTGACAATTCACAAATCGCGTAGCGCACAGACCCTTCTACTCCTGTTCCTGCTGACCTTACCCTTGGTGAATCCTTGGGTCCGGGGCGACGGGATCGGCTATTACGCCTACATCCGCTCGCTTTTGGTCGAGCACAAGCTGGATTTCCAAAATGACTGGCGAGCCGGAAACCTGAGCTTCACCATGGGCAGAGTGCATGCCGATGGGACCATTGACCCGCTTCAGTATACGCGCACCGGCCACCTCGATAATCACTTTGCTGTGGGACCTTCCATTCTCTGGACCCCCTTCGTGGGGCCGGTCCACTTAGCCATGTTGACGCTCGAGAGATTCGGCGCCCATGTGAAACCCGATGGATATTCCAGGCCCTATATTGTTGTGATGGCGTTCGCTACGGCGCTCTACGGGTTCCTGGGCCTTTATCTTTCGTTTCGATTCGCTGGCCTCTTCATCGAGGAGCGCTGGGCGTGGTTCGCCACGCTGGGCATGTGGTTCGCGAGCTCTCTTCCCGTGTACATGTATTTGAATCCTTCGTGGTCGCATGCCCATTCGGTGTTTATTGTGGCGGGTTTCCTCTGGTACTGGCATCGAACGCGGCCAGGGCGAACTGCTCGACGTCTATTACGCCAACATTGCGGTGCTGCTGGTGCCGCTCCTGGAGTCACTGGAAGAATACTGGCGCATAGCACGGGCGGCGCGCCCCGACTTGTCGCCGTCCCACCCGTTCCTCGAACAACCAGCGCGCGCGCGCGATTTGGCCGCTGGCATCGTGAGGGTTCCATTTAGTGCCGCCGCTTGGCCGGCCCTCGGCCGTCTTTTCACTGCCAACCTGCTCTACTCCGGCGCCACGCTGATCGCCTTCCTGCCCACACTGATTACCAGGCAAATTATCTATGGACACCCGCTGGACCTTGGCTATGGAGACGTGGCGGGGTGGCAGTGGGGATCGCCGCAGTTGGCAAACGTCCTGTTCTCGTCTGACCACGGCTTGCTGGTTTGGACCCCCATCATTATTCTCGCCGTGGCCGGACTCTTCCTGTTTCTCAGGCGTGACCGCAGGCTGGCCGCCTATTTCATCGCCGTTATGTTGGCTTTCTATTACCTCATTGCCGCGGATCCCTCCTGGGACGGAATCTCGTCCTTCGG
>QHZO01000181.1 GCA_003224695.1 Acidobacteriota bacterium | reverse complement strand
GAGCTTTTTCACCTGCATGTTCCGGATCGCCCCAGACGCCGCCTTTTCCTTGCTGCGGTCGGATTCTTTAGCGCCTTCGCCCTGGCCCGCGCGATGGCTTTCCTCGCTTCCCGTGACATCGGATCCTTTCGTTACATTTACGTCCGTGGAATACATGTCCATCACCTTGTATGGGGGATTCTGCTTTTGCTGGCCGTGGGGTTTGGCTGGCTGGTCGAAATCGGCACCGGAAGCAAATCGTCACCTCTGCTCGCCAGCCGTCTGATGTCGTTTCTCTACGGTGTGGGCGCCGCTCTCACCCTGGACGAGTTTGCCATCTGGTTGAACCTCCAGGAGGGTATTTATTGGACTCGGCGAGACAGGGCCAGCCTTGACGCAGTTCTACTTTTCGGAGCACTGCTATTAATAGGCCTTTGGGGCCGCGACTTCCTTAAGGCTATCACCCGCGAGCTTCTTCACTCCACCCGCAAGAAGAGGAGGCCCACTGCAAACCACACGCACTAGCGTGGCGAGCGGGTCTTCCTGCGCTCCGATTGGGGTTTTCCTGAGCCTCACGCCCGGACCTCAGTCGGCAGCAAGAGCCCTGTTCCCTTAAGAGCGCCGAAGCCGGTTCACCTCTTTTCTTTAAAAAAGGAAGGCCTATCCGGGATCCATCGAAGTTTGGTGCCGCCTGCGCGAGTCAAGCATTGTAGCCGGCAAGCTGCCTGCTTGTACCTAGCCATTTGGCTGGTGCACCGATTTCGGAACCGTCGCAGAATCCTTTTTTGGGTTTGTTTTCGAAGACCCTCTTGGTTTGGGCTGTGCTCTCCGCCCAGCGACGGGCGGCAATGTCGGGAAGCGCGGGAGGTGAGGATGCCATGGCTTTAGAGGGCTTTGGAGAGATCGCCGAAATTCTGCGGCGGTCGACCGTCGAGGTGAGAAGTGGTAAGCGCGGTCAAGGATCGGGGATCATTGTCGAATCGGACGGGGTCATCGTGACCAACGCCCACGTGGCGCGCGACGCGGACCTTTCGGTGCGGCTGTGGGACGGGAGCTCTTTCCCCGCTCACCTCGAATCGAGGAGCACGCGGCGAGACTTGGCGGTGCTGCGCGTTCCCACGACAAATCTCACTCCCGCTGCCCTGGCAAATTCCGACGAACTTCGTGTCGGAGAACTAGTAATTGCGGTCGGCAATCCCTTTGGTTTTGTGGGAGCAGTGACCACCGGTATCGTTCACGCGGTGGGCAGGCGGTCCGGCCTGGGACCGACGAAGTGGATCCAGGCGGATGTGCAACTCGCCCCGGGAAATTCGGGCGGGCCTTTGGCCGACGCACGCGGGAATGTCGTCGGAGTGAACACCATGGTCGTATCGGGGCTGGGGCTTGCTGTGCCTTCGAATACGGTAACTCGCTTGCTCTCGGGGGATTTGGAGCAAGCGCCGCTCGGCGTGGTGCTTCAGCCCGCTTCGGTGCGCGTCGCAGGTGCAGACTAACTCGGGCTTGCAGTGCTCGACGTCATCCCGGGAAGCGCGGCGGAGTACGCTTCGCTCCGGCGCGGCGATACATTGGTGGGAATTGAGGGTCGCACGCTCGGCTCGCTCGACGATCTCGAGCAAGCGTTGGAGGGGAGCCGGTCCGTGGAACGTCTACTTCATGTGCAGTTCGTCCGTGACGATCCGCGAAAAATTCGGACTGCTGCCTTGCGCCTCTGTCCCTCGCGGGCGATCGCGGCGTAATTCGGAGTCTGATCAATTCAATCCGGCATTGTGGGGTGGCTGTCTGTTGTGACCGTCCGCCCGCGACGCAGGCGACCAGTCCCCGGCAGGTTGCTCCGGCCGCGACCAGTCCGTCGCACGCAATGAGCAACGTGCTCAATCACGAATCCTGTCTCTTTGCGTAAAAAGCTCGTCTTTATTTTATTGATTTCGTCGCTTTCGAATCTACTCCTGGCATTCTTACTGGACCTTCACATTGGGCTCCACGGACATTCCAGGCCGGAGAAGGTGTTCGGGATCCTGGCCTTTCTCGAACACAATCTTAACAGGTATGCGCTGAACAACCTTCACGTAATTCCCGGTAGCGTTTTCAGGCGGCAGCAAGCTGAAGCGCGCGCCGCTCGCGCCCGCGATGTTCAAAACGTGCCCGGTGTAGGTGCGGCCGTAAGTATCCACGGAAATTTTCACCGGCTGGCCCGGGCGCATATATTTCAACTGCGTTTCTTTGAAGTTGGCCGTCACCCAGATGTTCTGGCTGTCGAGCGGCACAATGGTCATCAATTGCTGGCCCGGCGCGACGTTTTGCCCCGGTTGAACGGACCGTTGCCCCACGATGCCGCTCACCGGAGCAACGATAGTCGTATATTGCAGGTTCAGCTGAGTTTGCTCGAGGACCGCCCCGGCCTTTTCGGTTTCTGCTTCGGCCGCCTGAGCGCGAGAGCGCTGCACGGAAATCTGTTGAGGCCGCGTCCTGGCGTACTGTAGTTCGGCCCGGGCTTGCGAGAGCTTGGCCCGCGCCTGGGTAACGCCCTGTTCCGCCGCGGCTGCCGAAGCTCGGGCTGTCTCGACGGCGGCAACAGTTGCCTTCTCGGTGTCCACGGCGTGCACGTAGCGTTGCTGAGGGATCTCGTCCTTCGCCGCCAGCGGCTTATAGCGGTTGACATCGTCTTGGGCTTTCAAGTCGTTTGCCTCGGCCTGCCGAAGGTAGGCCTGCGCGGCGTCGAATTGCCGCTCTGCCGCGGCGAGGCCCGCCTCCGCATTCTCCCCGTCGGCCTGCTTCAATACCCCAATGATCTGCTCTTCCGTGAACCGGCTCTGCCTCATGTCCTGTCCTCCTTCAGGCTTTTATACCCTCGGAGAACTCTCATTTACATTGGTACAGTTTTCGGGGGGCAGGTCAGACCGATCAGCAAGCAGAATCGGAGTGACGAATCTGGCGGTACCGAAAGCATCCAATGAGGTGATCGTTCACGATGCCAACCGCCTGCATATGAGCGTAAATGATCGTGGAACCGACGAAGCTGAAACCCCGCTGCTTCAGATCTTTGCTGAACGCGTCGGATTCGGCTGAAGTCGCCGGAATCTCACGCCCGGTCTTCCAACGGTTCTGCTTGGGGCGTCCTTCGACGAACCGCCAGCAATACGCGTCAAAGCTTCCGAATTCTTCCTGGATTTTGAGAAATTGGCGCGCGTTGCGGACCGCGGATTCGATCTTCATCCGGTTTCGAATGATCGCAGGATCTTTCACGAGTTTCCGAACCCGTTCCTTGGTAAAACAAGCCACTTTTTCAGGATCGAACTCGCTGAAGGCACGGCGATAGCCCTCGGGTTTTTAAGCACGGTCGACCAGCTGAGTCCGGCCTGCGCCCCTTCGAGCACGAGAAACTCAAAGTGTTTGCGGTCATCGTGGACGGGCACACCCCATTCCCGATCGTGATACTCGAGCATCAGCGGATCGTTCGTGCCGGCCCAAGCACATCGTTTCGTCGTCATAGGTGGTCGCGGAGGCGAATCCACAGCTTGCGCGTCAGCCTTCGTACTCCTCTACGACATCGGCTGGGCGAACTTTTGCTTTCTTCGGGTCCTGCCCAAATTCACGTCGAGCGCGGCGCTGGCGCAAGAGATCCCAACATTGGTCGAGCTCGACCTGGATCCTTGCCAGCCGCGAGCGGTCTTCCTCCGCGACCGTTCCCTCGTTG
>QHZO01000184.1 GCA_003224695.1 Acidobacteriota bacterium | reverse complement strand
CTTGGTCGAGGTCAGGTCCCAGCGGCGGTCGGCGTAACGGCCAACCGCCACGTTGACCACGATGACGATGGCCACTACCACCAGCGTGTACACTACCAAGTTGACGCCTTCGAGCATTCGGCGCTTCGTTCCGCTCGTCGGAAGATTATCTGCTTCAGCCATCTTGAGTTTTCAGCTTTCCGCTTTCAGCGCCCAGCACGGTTGCATTAATCTCCTTACTTCTGACTTCTGGTCACTTGCCACTTGCCACTCGTCACTATTCTTCAGGGCCTTCCCTTCAGCGCATCCACGGAGCGCGCGGTCAGGAAGATGCCGAGAAAAATCACCGAAACGTAGTAGAGCAAGTCGCCCACGTCAATCACGCCTTTCGCGAAGCTTTCGATGTGAATTCCGAGCGACAGCCCGGCAATGAACTGTCCCACCGGCCCCGTGGCAACGCCCCGCAACCAAACCAGGATGTACATCAGAAGCAGCACGGCGAGCGTAACGGCGCCGGCGATAATCTGGTTCTTGCTAAAGGTCGAAATCCACATGCCGATGGAAAGCAGCGCGGCGCCAAAAAGCAGCATCCCCAAAGCGCCGGCGATGACGGGCTTCGCGTCGGGGTTGCCGTAAAGGAACAACAGGCCGACGTAAACGAACGTCAGCACCATCAAGGAAACCAGCAGCGTGAGCGCCCCGAGGTACTTCCCCAGGATGATTTCAAGGTCAGTCACCGGCGACGTCAGGAGCAGTTCGATGCTGCCGCTGCGCTTCTCCTCCGCGAAAAGGCGCATGGTGATCACCGGCGTAAGGAACAGCAGGACAATCAGCAGGAATCCTTCGAGCATCGGCCGGATGATGACGTCGTTCAAATTGATCGGCGGCGCTCCCATCCCGCCCCTCCCCTGCATGTAAAACATCTCCTCCGAGTAAACCATCAAATGCAGATAGAAGGCGAAGCCCGTCAGGGCCGCCCAGATCGTCATCACCACGTAAGCGATGGGCGAGTGGAAGTAGGCGCGAAGTTCCTTGCCGGCAATCGCCAGGATGTTTCTCATGGCAAATCAGAAGTCAGAAACTAGAAAAATCAGAAATCAGAAACTAGAAATCAGAACGCGCGGGCGAAGGCTTTCCTCCATTGAAATGAGCTTTAGCCTGTTTGATCAGAGTGACCAAAATCGCGCTTAGCTCGCCAGCCTCGTCCTTGAGAGCCACGAGTCGTGACGCCTTAACCAGCGCCGCGCCTTCGAGCAACTCGATCCAATAAAGTGTTTCCTCCGGCTCCATCAGAGCAAGATTGAGTTTCGTAGCGTACTCAGATTTGGAGCGGGCGCGTACTCCCTCCCGGTAATTTGCCCCAACCGCGGTTCCCGACCGCAACACCTGCTTGCCAATAACCTGTGCCTCACTCCGCTTCGACAACGCGCCGTAAAGACGAATAATCCTCAGGGCGAACTCTCGCGTCCTGTGCTTTAAGTCGCGCCGCGTCTTCCCCGCTTCCTCCATCTAAGAAACCCATCGCAACAATTCCTTGCTTGCCTCGCGATTTGTCCCGTTTTTTTCTGATTTCTAGTTTCTGATTTCTAGTTTGCTTCTCCCAAATCTTTCGTCGTCAGTTGCAGGAAAATCTCTTCCAAACTCAAACCGGTGGTTTTGATCTCGTAGAGTTTCCAGCCGGCTTCGACCACGGCGCGAGCGACCTCCGGGCGGACGTCCTTGCCTCGCTCGGCGTGGAGCTCGATCGTGAGGCGCTCGCCCGCGGCGTCGCGCGGTTCGACCAGGTTGACGCCTTCGACGCGTTGCAGCTTGTCTATCATCTCCGCTGCCGGGCCTTCGGCGGTCACGACCACAGTCTCATAGCCCTGCAGGTGATGCGTCAAATCGTCCGGCGTGCCCACCGCCACCACCTGCCCGCGGTTGATCACTACGACGCGCTGACAGGTTTTCGACACCTCGGGAAGGATGTGCGTCGAAAGCACCACCGTGTGCTGCCCCGCCAGGTTCTTAATCAGCTCGCGCGTCTCGATGATCTGTTTCGGATCGAGCCCCGCCGTCGGCTCGTCCAGCACCAGAACTTCCGGGTTGTGGATGAGCGCCTGGGCCAGGCCCACGCGCTGCCGGTAGCCTTTGGAAAGCTTGCCGATTTGCCGGCCGCGCACATCCGTTACGGCACACTTCTCCGAAACCTCTTCCACGCGCTTCTTGACTTCGGCGCGAGGGACCGCCTTGATCCGGGCCACGAATCCCAGGTACTCGCTAACCGTCATGTCGGGATAAACGGGCGGATTCTCGGGCAAATAACCCGTGCGCCGTTTCGCTTCAATGGGGCTTTCCAGCACGTCAAAGCCCGCCACCGAGACTTTGCCTTCGGTCGGAGGCAGGTATCCCGTAATGACGCGCATGGTGGTGGTCTTGCCGGCGCCGTTCGGCCCGAGGAACCCCAGCACCTCGCCCTTTTGAACCTCAAAGCTGACGTCGGAAACCGCAACTGTGGGCCCGTAGCGCTTCGTGAGATGTTCGACCTGGATCATGTGGCCGTGATGGTCCCCCGGCAGGCTGGCCCGCATCTCCGAAATCCGGTGGAGGCACTCGGGGGTTCCCGCCGGTCAATATTAAGATCATAGAGATTACCGAAAAACTGGTTAAGTTGCCAAGAGTGTTTTTGCGATTCTCTCGGAGCCGGCAAAATTGTTTCAGCCAAGCCCGTAATGCGCTAGGATTTCCGGCTTCGGAGGAATCCCGCATGCCCGCGACCAAGTCCCGCTCGGGTCCGCCGCGATTGCCGCTGCTTCTGGCCGCGGCATTTCTCACGGCCGCAGCCACCAGGCCCGGTCTCGAGGGCCCAGGCGCTCTCGCACAAAATCGCCGGGCCGTCGGCGATGCGGAACTGCGCCTGAGGCTACCATTCAATGACGGCTGGCGCTTCAAGCGTCAAGCCGCGCCCGGCGCCGCGGTCGAAGCCGAGTTCGTGGGCGCGGAAAAGCCCGCCTACGACGATTCGACCTGGGGAAAGGTGAACCTTCCCCATACCTGGGACGCG
>QHZO01000180.1 GCA_003224695.1 Acidobacteriota bacterium | reverse complement strand
ACGGTGTTTTAGGGAAGGCGGCTTTGGTTCGTGCCGCCTTCCCTTCAAGAGTCGTGAGCAAAATTTGCAGCCGCCGCGCAGCCACGGATTCCCGCTTCCGCGGGAATGACCCCGCCGGCGCTCGTCTTGCCCGTCAGCCGACGGGCATCCAGCTCTTAGCCGCCAAATCGCATCTCTACCGGGGCTACGGGTGAATTGATTTTCTTAACGAGGGGAGGCTAGAATGAATTTATTGGGGAGCGGCTGATTTGCCATATGGCGCGGAAAGGAGTTTGTCAAAGTTGAAAAAGGCGAGGTTGAAGGCGAGCATGGCGGGTTACGGCCTAATTCTCATGGCGATTTCGGCGGTGGTGTTCAGTCAGGCGAAAAAGGCCGCGAAGGACCCGGCATCGCCGACGGTATCCACTGAAAGGATTATCCGCTACGTTCGAGACAAGTTCGGCGTCTCCGATAACGTGGTCCTGACCGTGGATCCGTTCAAGAGCTCTCCGGAGTCGGGGCTCTTTTCGAGCGCGGTCGAAGTGGGGACAGGCAAGGACAAGAAGACCAATTCATTTGTGGTTTCGAAAGACGGCCACACAAGCATCTTCGGGAATCTTGTCCCATTGAGCGGCACGCCGGCGCAGGCCATCGAGCAACAGGTCCGCCAGTCGTCGAAGCTTCCCGCGAACGTCGGCCTGACGGTGGGCGCGCTCAAAGCCTCCAAATTTCCCGGTTTCGACGAGACGACCGTCACCGCCAACGACGGCCGCCAGCAGCAAGTTCAGCCCTTCTACATTACCCACGACCACCGGTTCTTGGTTATAGGGAGCATATTCGATTTGGATATTCCGCCCCACCTCCAAGCACTGCGGACCATTTCACTCACCAACCAGCCGAGCCAGGGGCCGGCGAACGCGCCGGTCACCATCGTTGAATACGCCGACCTGGAATGCCCCACTTGCGCCCGCCTGCACCAGTTGATTGAGGAGGATTTGGTCCCGAAGTACGGGAACAAAATCCGCGTGGTCTTCAAGGATTTCCCGCTTTACCAGATTCACGATTGGGCGGTCAACGGAGCTGTCGCCAGCCAATGTGTTTATGAGATTAATCCAGGAGCTTTCGTGAATTTCCGCTCGCTGGTTTTTTACGCCGGGGAAGCCGGCGTGGATGGCGCGAAGCTCGCAGGCTGCCTGGATACGCACGCCTCGCTTCCTCGCGTGGAGGCGAGCATTCAGGAAGGCCAGTCGCTGAACGTCAACCAGACGCCGAGCTGCTTTATCAACGGAAGGCTGGTGGTGGCCGCCAACCCCGACGCCTACTACCAAGCCATTGACCAGGCTCTGGCGGCCCGGGGTGTCGGGTCTTCAGGGGCGGGGCAGGGGAGCCACACGTCGAAGGCGCGGAAGAAAAGCCAATAGCACCAGGAAATAGATCAGACAAACTGACCCTCCGAGCGCCAGGGCAGCCCGCATGCCCCACTGTTCGGCAAGCGTCCCCATTTGAAGGCTCCCAAGCGGAGCCAGGCCCAGGACCGACAGGTTGTACATGCTCATCAACCGCCCTCGCAGGGCTGGAGGGCTCGCCAATTGCAACATACTATTGGTCAAAGCCAGCGTGCCGACCATGGTCGCGCCGAGCAGGACTAACATCGCAAAAGACCATCGGAACGAGTGGACGGTAGCGAGAAGAAGTAAGCCGAATGAAAACGCCGCCGCACTGGTCAGGATGTAATTGCCCTTGTGCGCCAGGTCTTCAAGCCGGGCCAGAATCAAAGCGGCGATGACGGCGCCAACGCCCGCCCCGGCCATCAGGTATCCGAGCCCCACCGCATCCGTGTGCACCATATCGCGCGCCACGGCGGGCATGAGCACCACAAAGGGCAGGCCCAGCAAACTCAGGAACGATGGAATGGAGAGCAAGACGATCAAGACGGGGTTTTGCCGGACGAACCGCAATCCTTCGAGCATAGCTTGCCAAACCCCGCCGGCCTTTTCCACCTGGGGCTCCGGCACTGCAATTTTCAGCAGCGCGATGATGAGCGCCAGAAAGCTCAACGAGTTGAGGTAGAAGCAACCGGCGGCGCCGAGCGTCCCGAGCGCGAGGCCTGCGAGCGTTGGGCCGACCGCGCGCGACATGTTGAACTGCGCTGAATTCAGAGCCACGGCGTTCAGCAGATCTTCCCGCTCCACCAAATCGGGAAATAGGGCTTGATAGGCGGGGTTATTGAGAGCGGAGGCGAGCCCTGTCAACAAACTAATGACCAGGATTTCGCTGATGCGGATCGCTTTGAACGAGGTGAGGACGGCGAGAATCAGCGCCAGAAGCATCATGGAAGTTTGCGTGTAGAGCATCAGCTTGCGCCGGCTCAGCCGGTCGGCGATGGCGCCGCCGGGAAGGGACAGGAAAAGCGAAGGCGCCTGGCTCAAGAAGCCGTTCAGCCCCAACAGGAACGGCGAGTTCGTCATCAACAGAATCATCCAGCCGAGCGCCAGGTTCTGCATCCAGGTGCCGATATTCGAGAGGAAATTCCCGCCCCAGAACAGCGCAAAGTCGCGCGAGCGGAGCGAGCGAAACATGCTGAGGAAGCGTCCCGGCGCAGCCGATGGGGCGGATGTCGCGCGTTCGGTCGGGTTCGGAGGAGCGGAGTTCACTGGGCGGCAAAGGACCAATCACGAATTCCGATTTTACTATAAGGCTCGTCCCAGACAATTCGATGTAACCCGCCGGCTGGCGGGTTCGTCGAAGAACACCGAAGGCTCAGGGAGGATGGGGTCAATGAAAAAATGGATAGCGTTGGGTACAACCGTGGTTCTCGGCGTCTTGTTGGGTGCCTGGGCGATGGTGGCCCAGGAAACAAGCAGGCCGCCCGGCATGGGGCCGGGAGTTGGCATGGGGATGGGAATGGGCCGGCGGGGCGAGCGCGGGATGAGGATGGGGGATTTTGGGCGCGGAGGCGGGCGCGCGATCTACCGCAGGGCTTTGGCCCTGCTCGATAACGATCGCGTCAAAGCCGCGCTCGGCTTAACCGACGAGCAAACCTCTGGACTGCGCTCGCTCGCGGTCGAGACCGAAAAGGCGACCGTAAAGACCGATGCGGATATCGAAGTGAAGGGCATCGAGCTCCGCGAATTGCTTCGCGCGGATCAGCCGGACAGCGACTCGGTCATAAAGAAGGCCGAGGAAATCTCGACGCTGCGCGGCGATCTGATGAAGCAGCACATGGAAGCCCTCCTCAAGGCGAAGAGCATTCTACGTCCCGAGCAGCAAAAAAAGATCCGCGCATTCTTGGAGGAGAGATCTGCGGGAAGTTTCGGAGCGATGCGGCCTGGTTTCCGAATGCGCTCCCACGAACGGCGAGGAGGTTCGCCAGGCATGGCGACGCCGCCTCCGGCGAATCCCCCGAACGGCGATAACTAATACCGGCCGCTGGCCATCCGTCAGCCGACGCATTGACGGGAGGGGAATCCATCCCTCCCGTTTTTTGTTACACGCCTCTGATCTCCCTTTCAGACCCCCACCCGATTCTGCCGTTAATCTGTGTGGTATAATTCCCGTAATTGGAAGTCCAATAAATTCGCCTGAGAGGCTGGCGCGTGGGAAGCGACTTTCCAAATCCGGCTGACGAGAATACCTTCGACGGCGCAAAGAGTTCCGATCCGTCTCTGGCGCTCGGAGAGTTAAGCCAACAAATGCGGTCCGTGGAGGGCCGCGACTCGCAGCTTTGGTCCATCGGACTTCTGGTTTCACTGGTGGTGGCGGCCGGGTTCATTGCCCTCATCCTACCCAATTGGATGTGGGGGCTCGGCCCGCTGCGCTTCGAAGGGCGCTACCTTCCGACGCTCATCTTCGGGTTCATCGTGCTCATCATTCTGTTCAATGCCTACATTATCGAGCAGCGGCGGACGCTGGCCCGCACTCGCGGCCAATTGCTTTACGAACTCAGTCGCCGCGAAGCGGCGGAAAGGCTTTCGCTCGTGGACCCTTTGACGGAAGTGTACAATCGCCGCTTTCTCGAGCAGGCAGTCAAGACCGAAACCCATCGCGCCGACCGCCACGGGACTGACCTGACATTCCTGATGGTGGACGTGGACCAATTCAAGGCAGTGAACTCGCGCCTTGGACACCTGGCGGGCGACAAACTCCTCAAGGAAGTTGCGGATGTTCTGAAGAATACTTTTCGCGCCTCGGACACGGTCCTGCGGTTCGGCGGCGACGAATTCATGGCGATTTTGACCGAGACTAACGAGGGGCAGGCCCAGCTGGCCGTGGACCGGCTGCTCAAGCGCGTCGGGCAGTGGAACCGCGACCATTCCGGCGAGGATTACGAAATGAGTCTGAGTTGCGGCCTGGCCTCTTACGTCAAGGGCACTGACCCCCAGGAAGTCATCCGCGCCGCCGACGAACGCATGTATTTCCACAAGGCCCGCCCCGCGGCCGCACCATGAGCCTGGCTCGCGGCAAGGTTGCGCATTCCCTCATTCCGGATTAACCTGAAATCCGCGCCAAATAAACGCTTGTGGATTTTGGGTGATGGAGCTCAAGGACAAATTGTTGAACGCGGCCGCGCCTGTGACCTTTTTCGAAATGGTCCCGCCCGCCGAGGGCCAGCCCGAGGGCGTGGCTCGCTGCGTCGAGGAAGTGGGGCGCATCCGCGCGCTCGCCGATGCCATTAACCTTCCCGAGATTCGAGATGAGAATCGGGGCGAGGCGCGTACCTTTAAGTTCATTCCTCGCGTCGAGCCGAGAGGACTTGCGTCGAGGATTGCTCAGGAGACTGGCGCGGAAGTATTGATCAACCGCGGTGTGGTCTATGACGCCGAGCCATTAACGTGGTTCCGCGAGACCTGCGAGAGATTCCAGGTGGAGACCGTGGCGCTCGTGGGCGGGGAATCGAGCCGCTTGAAATATCCGGGGCCGTCGGTTTTGGAGGCTGCCGAGCAAGTGCGCGCCGCGGGCCTGCCGCTGACCCTCGGCGGCATCACCATTCCCAGCCGGCGGGGTGAAGCCGAGAGGATTCGCCGGAAAAACGCCGCCGGGCTAATATTTTTCACCACCCAAGTCTTGTTCGACTCGAACGACATTGTCGGACTTGTTCAAAGCCTGAACGGGCTGGAGTCGCGCATTCTCCTGAGCTTCGCCCCGGTCAGTCAGCCGGGGGATCTTGAGTTCCTGCGCTGGCTCGGCGTGGACATTCCCCGGAACCTCGACCAGTTCCTCTTTCAGCGCGGCCCTTCGGCTGACGGGCCTCAGCAGGCCGAGCCGGCCGACAGCGCGCTGGCCCGCTCGCTCGATATCGCGCAGCGTACCCTTCTC
>QHZO01000179.1:8203-26594 GCA_003224695.1 Acidobacteriota bacterium | reverse complement strand
CCGGCCTCCGCCATAACTGGATCACGGCGATCGTTCCCGTCGATGACGACTGGTTCGTCGGCACCTACGGCGCCGGGATTCTCCGGCTCACCCGTCATGGCGACTGGGAAACCTTCGCGGACGCCACGGGCCAGTTCGATGTGAACAACAATGCCATGGTCGCGGCCACGGACCGGGTTTATGCAGGAACACAGGGCCGGGGCTTGCACGTTTACGAGCGCGCCTCCGGGCGCTGGAGCGGGGTCACTACCGGACTGCCTTCGCTCAACGTGACCGCCGTGGCAGCGCATGATGGCTATCTTTACGTCGGCACCGACAACGGGCTGGTCAGAATTTCCGAAGAGAGCCTGAGAAACCCATGACGCGCGTGCTGCGCGTGGTATGGAGCGTCGTTTTCCTGCTGGCCGCCGCCCGAGCTTTCGCCGATGCGGGCGTGATTATTCCTTCCGGCCAGGAGCAGCCGAATCCCGCCTTCCTCACCCTGGAGGAGATGCGCATCCAGATCCGCATCGACAACGGCGACGCGCGCGTGTATGTGACCGAGATCTACGCCAGCCATCAGCCCGGCATTCTGGAAGGCAATTACCTGTTTGCCCTGCCCAGCCGCGCCACGGTCTCGGACTTCGCCGTGTGGGACGGCGTCACGCGCATCCCGGGAGTGATTTTGGAGCGGCGGCGCGCGGAGGAGATCTATCAGAACCTCAAATGGCAGGCGATCGACCCGGGCTTGTTGCAGATGGGCGAGCGCACGGCGGAAGAAGCGCCCCGCACCGCGGTGTTCAGCGCGCGCATCGTCCCCATTCCCGCTTACGGCACCAAGCGAGTTGAGATCGAGTACCACGAAACGCTGCCCGTCGAGAACCTGAAATCCTTCTTTGCCGTGCCACTCCACCCCGACGCGTACCATGCGCAGACGGCGGGACATCTCAGCCTCAGCTTCGAGTTAAGTTCGCCGCATCGGATTCGCGACTTTACACAGGTGGATAAGACCTATCCGCTCTATATCTCCAAGCGTACGGAGAACCTGATCCAGGGAACGTTTGAAGGTGACCGGGCAGCGTTCGTCGAAGATTTTGCCGTGAATTACACCTTCGACGAAGCGAAGAGCGATTCGCTCGCCGTGCTGACCTACCGCAATCCTCGGCCTTCCGAGCCTTCGCCCACGGAAATGGCGCCGGAGAAGATGGGGAGCGAACCCGGGTTCTTTGAGGCGTCGGCGCTTTTCGCCGCGCAGGGCAAGGCTGCCGCCGCGCCCGGGGCGGCCGCGAAGGCGCCGAGGACGCTCCTCATCCTTTTTGACACCTCGCTCTCCATGCAGTGGGACAAACTCGACCGCAGTTTCCGGGCGCTCGAGACTCTGCTCAACTCATTGCACCCTTCCGACCGGTTCAATCTGCTCCTCTTTAATACCCGGATGACCTGGTTCGCCAAGGAGCCTGTCGGGGCGGATCGCGCCACGGTCGAGAAAGCACAAGCCTTCGTGCGCGCCAGCCCGTTGCGGGGAGGCACGGACATTCAACAGGCGCTGGACGCGGCGCTCGCCCAGGCGCTTTCCGGCGCGGGCGATAATTACCTGGTGCTCTTGAGCGACGGCGACGCAACGCGCGGGCCCATCAAGAACGCCCGGCTTGCCTCGCAATTTACGGAGAAGTGGAACGCGCTCCCGGCCGCAGACCGTCCCCAGGTCTACGTTTTCGGCGTGGGCGACGATGCAAACCTTCCGCTGCTCCGCATGCTGACCAGGGAGCGAGGCGTCCTGGAGTCCGTTCGCTCCACCGAACCCATTGATTTCAAGTTGAACGCCTTTATCCACAAGATCGGCCTTTCCCCGATCGCGGGGCTTCGCCTGACGACAACGCCCGCGGATAATTTCGACCTTGTGTATCCCCTCGAAGACGCCGTTTTTCCGGGCTCGCTCGAGAACTGGGTGGGTCAGTACAAGAAGCCAGCGCCGGCGGCTGAGTTCGAAGCGCGGGGTGAGCGCGAGGGCAGGCCGATCGACCTGCGCGTGACGGTGCCGCTGCCCGCCGAATCGCTCGAGCACTTGAGCCTTCCGCGCACCTGGGCGAAGGCGCGCGTCGCTGCGCTGCTTGCCAGGATCGAGCGCGAGGGCGAAGATCGCGCTTCGGTGGACGAAATCATCCGGCTGGCGCGGAAGTATAAGTTCGTGACGCCCTATACATCCTTTCTGGCCGCGCCGCGCGCGCTGCTTCGGCCGCGGGTAATCCGGCCGGGCGACCCGGTCATCCGCGTGAAGACCGATCCCTCGATCGTGTCCGTCGTCGCGCTGTTTCCCTTCGGGCTTATCAAGAAGCTGCGGTATCTCCGCGACGAAGACATCTGGCAGACGCGATTCCTGGCGCCCGCGGAGTTGACCGACGGAACGTACTTGGTGCGCCTGATCCTGCGCGACCAGCTCGGCCACGTGTACCGCGAGTCGAAGAGTTTCGTAATCGTCACGCAGCCGCCGGTCGTGCGCGTGCACCTGGACCACCGGCAGGTGCGGCGTGGTGAAGTGGTGGAATTGCGCGCGCAGGCATCGGCCAGAACACGCTCCGTCGTGGCACGCATGTACGGCGCGCCGCCGGTTGAATTGCGCTGGGACGCGCGCGCGGGCTCGAACGTCGGCGAGCTGACTATTCCTTCCGACCTGCCGGCGGGGAAATATCCGCTCACCGTGACCGCTGAAGATATCGCCCACAATATCGGGAGCGAGGAGGTGTCCGTTGAAGTGGTTCCCTGAGGGACGCCTTCGCCGCCTCTTCGTCGCTTTGCCGCTGGTGGGGATTTTCACTGCCGGATACGCGGCGCGCGGTGAGCTCGCGGAATGGCTTCAGAACATCAAAGGCGCAGGCCGCTTCGAAGCCGTGTTCTTTAAGTCCGAAACCTTGCCCAATGGAGCCGTCACCGTCCGCCGTCCGCCCCGAGAATCGCGGAACGCCCTGAACGACCTGGTCGCGAAAGCACCGGCCGACGCGGAATTGCTGCTGATGCGGGCGCGCGTGGAAGAAGAGCAGCTGGATTTCGCCGCGGCTGAGTCCGATTGGAAGTGGCGAGCCAAGGTTCTCCCGGACAAGGC
The DNA here is from genome assembly GCA_003224695.1 of Acidobacteriota bacterium. Classification (GTDB taxonomy): domain Bacteria; phylum Acidobacteriota; class Terriglobia; order UBA7540; family UBA7540; genus Gp13-AA74. The sequence goes on along the minus strand of QHZO01000179.1, from coordinate 23,515 downwards.
CGCCGGCCAATTGGAGCTGGCGGACTTCTACCATCGCCGCCTGCGCCCACAGGATGAGGTGGCAGCCCTGGCGTCTGTGGCGCGCGCGCCCGCCACGCCGGCGGAAAAGTTCCTGCCGGTTACACGCCGGCGTTCCTGGAGCGCCTTCGAGCGCATCTTGGCGGTGCTTAGCGCTCAGGCTCTCCCCGCCGCACTGGCGCATGAGAATTATCGTGCATGGATAGCACGGTACCCACAAGAGGCGAGCGCCTATTCCCGCTTCTTCGATTTCCTTCTCGCACATAAGCAATTCACGGCAGCCGAAAAGCTTGTTGCGGATTATCAAAAAGCTTTCCCGGAGGACAAGGTCTTTCCGGTGGAAGCGCGGGCGTGGCTCGAGTACCGCCGCGGTTCCGCCGAGCAGGCCTTGCGTCTTTATGGCCAATCCTTCCAGCCGCTCTGGCCCCCGGAATTGGTGCAGGCCTACTTTTCTCTTCTGCTGGTGAACGCGCACCCAGACGATCTGGGCGCCGCCTCGCGCGTCTTCTATTACTACCAGCAGCAGGGCAATCTCCCTGAAGCGCGGCGCGCGCTGCTCGAGTACCGGCTGCGCAACGAAAAGGCGAACCTCCCCTGGACGGCGGAGCAGCTCTGGACGCTGGGGCAGCTTTTTGAAGGCATTCACAATTATGACGAGGCAGCGCGATGCTATTACGCGCTTTATAGCCTGCCGGGCGCAGGCGCGGCATCCACGGAAAAGGCCCTGGCCGGGATGATTAACCTCCTGCTCACGGCTCCGGAGCAGCCGATTCGTTTCGGAAGTGAAGACTTCTCGCTCCTCGGCGACATCGGCACTCTCGATGCTTACCCGGGATTCCTGAACGGCATCGTTTCGCTGCTGCTCAACTCCCAGCAGCCGGCTGTCCACTACGCGCGGGCGGAGAGCGCTTCCATCGCCTATTTTCATCGGGCTCGCGCCGGGGAGTTGCTGCCGCTCGTGGACACGCGCTTCCCGCAATCGCCGGCGCGCCCCGAACTTCACGCCAAGCTGTTGGAGGTTTACGCCAGCTACGGCGCGAGCGACGCCGTAATCTGCGATGGGCGCCAATTCCTCAACTCGTTCCCCAAAGCGCCCGAGCGCCTGCACGTCGCTCTGTTGCTTGCCGACGCGCTGGCCAGGAAGAATCGGGTTGAGGAAGAGCTCGCGCTTTACGATTCGCTGCTGGCGGAGCTTTCGGCTCGGGCCGACCATGTTCCGCTGGGCGAGCAAGCCGCAGGGACAAACACCCATCAGCCCGCGCGCGCCGCCTATCCTCCGCCGCAGGCTGAAGCGCCGCCGGACGAAGGAGAGGAAGAGACTGAGGCCGAAACGCGACCTCGAGCACCCGTCATAGCGCCTATCCCGAGGCTCGCCGTGCGGCAGGCAGGAACTTTTGGCGCGCGGTCGCCCGAGTACGCGCGAGTTCTCGAAAGGACCATCTCCCGGCTCGTGGCGCTGAAGAGACCCCTCCAGGTACTTACGCTCTTCAACCGCGAAATCGCTCAAAACCCCGACGACCCCGGCCTCTATGAACGCCTGGCGCTGTTTCTCGACCAGAACCGCCTTGGGCAAGGAATCGAGCTGGTCTATCGCCAGGCGATCAAAAAGTTCCCGGACCGCACCTGGTACCAGAAGCTTGCGCGCTGGTATTTGCGCCAGCGCCGCACCGAGGACTTCGAAAGTTTAAGCCGCGAAGTCGTCAGCACTTTTGCGGGCTCCGACCTCCAGAAATATTTTCAGGCGGTCGTAGTCCAACCTGGAATCGGCGCGCAGCTCTACCTGCAATTGAACCTCTACGCGCACGAACGCTTTCCGCACAACCTTGCATTCGTCAACAACCTGCTGGGCGCCTACTCGCGGCCGGAAACCGGGAACTCCACTGAATGGCTGGCTTTGATCCGGCAGCACTGGTATGACGACGATAATCTCCGCGCTCGGTATTTCGCTTTCCTTTCTTCAAATGATCGTCTGGAAGCGGAGCTTCAAGCCATCCGCCAGGCACACCCGGAAACCACTGCGGGTCACTGGCAGGAATTCGCCAATAACCATCCGGCGGCGGCGCGATTTATTTCGGAAGCGGAACTGTGGCGCTCGCATTTTGAGGCCGCGGCGCCCGTCACGCGCACTTTGGCTGCGGTCTACCCAACGGACAACGCGCTCGGCGAGCGGGCCGCGGCGCTCTTCCGCTCGCTTGCGGCGTTTGATCCGAACGACCTGGAAATCGCCGCCGGAATCGAAGAGAACCTCTCGAAATACCGGCCCGGCGACAACGGCCCTCTGACGCGCGTCGGGGAAATCTACGCCGACCGAGGAATGTTCGACAAATCGCGCCCTTATTGGAACCGCGTTGCGGAACTCTCGCCCGGAAAATCCGACGGCTACCTGGAAGCGGCCACGGTCTTCTGGGACTATTTCCTCTTCGACGACACGCTGCGGCTTCTCAATGCCGGCCGGAAAAAACTCGGCCACCCTGCACTCTATGCTTACGAGGCAGGGGCAGTCTATGAAAACGAGCGCAATTATCCCCAGGCTGTTCAGGAATACCTGAAGGGCGCGCTGGCGGCAGAGGGTGAAACTCCTGCACGCGCACGGCTTCTCGAGCTCGTCAAGCGGCCCCAAATCGGAGAAGAGATCACGCAGGCGACGGCAAGGATCGTCGCCGGGCCGAACCCGGACTGGAATGCAGTCTCGCTTCGAATTGCGGTGCTCCAGACGCTGGGCCGGCGCGAGGACCTTCAGAACTTCCTTCTGACGCTCACCGAAAGCAGCAACTCGCTGGAAATGCTCGAACGGATAGGTCCCGTCGCGATGCGGGAAGGATTCGACGATGTACACACGCGCGAACTCGAGCGGCGTGCCTCGCTCGTCACCGACCCGGTCGAGCGCCTTCGCCTGCGACTTGAACTCGCCCGCTTCCAGGAGAGCCAGGGAAACGTCGCGGAGGCCCGGCGCCTGTTTGATTCCATTTACCGCGACAATTCCACCCTCCTCGGCGTGGTGCGCGCTACGGTGGATTTCTACTGGCGCAACAAACTGGCGGATCCCGCCATTGATATTCTGTTGCAGGCGTCGAAAGCTGCGTATCCCGCCTTAGGCAAGCAGTTCATCTTTGAAGCGACCCGCAAGGCGACCGAGGCGAAAGAATTCGCTCGCGCTCGAGATCTGCTGGGGCCGCTGCTCGAGGGTGACGCTTATAATTCCGAGTACCTTGCGGCGATGGCGGAAACTTTCGCCCGCGAAGGCAACGACCAGGCGCTGCGGGATTTCTACCTGGCAAAGATTCAGGCCTATCGCGCCGCGCCGCTTTCGAATGAAGAACGGACCCAGCGCATCGCGGAGCTGCGGCGCGGGCTGATCCCTGCTCTCGCGCGGCTCAAGGACGATGCGGGCGCCGTGGCGCAATACATCGAAATCCTCAGCCGCTATCCCGAAGATGAAGGTCTCGCCCAGGAAGCTGCGGCCTACGCGGAGCGCCATGGGCGAGGCCAGCAGCTCCTTGACTACTACGTCAAGGCGACCGCCGATTCGCCCAAGGACTATCGCTGGCCAATGGTGCTGGCTCGGCTCCAGACTTACTTCGAAGATTATCCCGCGGCCATTGCTTCCTATACGAAGGCGGCGAGGGTACGCCCCGACCGCAGCGACCTGCTGATGGCGCGCGCGGCGCTCGAAGAACGCCTGATGCGATTCGACGAGGCGGCCCAGACTTACACGCAGGTGTACGACCTGACCTACCAAAATCCTCAGTGGATGGAAAAAGTTGCAGAACTTCGAGCGCGCCAGGGGCAGGCTGGCGCGGCACTCCAGGCATTGAAGAAAGCCAAGATCGAAGGGCGCCCGGAGAAACCGGAAGTCTTTTTCGAAACTGCGGCCAGGCTGGAAGCGTGGAACATGCTGCCGCAGGCGCGCGAGTTCGCCGAGCGCGGCGTCTCCCTTGCAGAGCAGCAACTGCTGACCGAACCAAGCAACATTGAAGGATCGAAGACCTACGCGACCGTGATGACACGGTTGCGACATTACGACGAAGCGTATGCCCGGCTCGAGATGGCCGCGCAGGCGGCTAAGGTCTCGAAATTCACGCCGAGCCTTCAGTCGCCGCTTCAGGCGATGGGCCAGGCGGTGCGAACGTATTTCACGCCGGTAGAGAAAACCGCCTTCGCAGCTTTCCTTGAGACGCGGAGAGCGAGCATGTCCGAGGCGGATGTCACCGAAAACCTTCTGCCGCTCGCCGCGACCGCTGGGCTGGCGGACGTCGAGGTCCGGTGGCGCACCCAATTGATGATGGCCGATCCGCGTTCGCCGGAAGCGCAGGGACTCGAAGCGCGCCTCGTGCAATTCGAGGAGCAGCGAATGCGGTTCGACGAACTGGGAGCGCTATTGGAGCAGTACTGGAGTGTTTACCCGCAGGTACTGGGAAAGGACGACATTCTGACGCGCGCGGCGGACATTTACCGAAGGGGCGGGAATACTGACGGCGAATTCGCCGCGCTCTCGAAAGCCTTCGCGCGTCAAGGGCTGAGCGGCGAGTACGTGACGAGGTACCTGGAATTGCTGCTGGCGCGAGACCCTCAGCGGTTGCCGGCCATGGCCGGGAGTGGTTGGTCCGAGCTCATCAGGAATGCCGCCGCCAATGTCGCGTTGGCGAGCGGGAACCGTGAGCTGGCGCTCGCCGCTATAACCGCCCGCGGAAGCACGCTCGCGCCCGTCTGGTCGCGCGCGTACACCGGGCTGGTCGGGCTTTATTACGCCGATTCCTCTCCGCAAATCAACACGGCATTCCAGGCAGGCCTCGGGACGGGCAACATCGGCGAGCGCGTCGGCAAACCCGTGGATCGCAACCAGCAGCTTGCGGGGAACATTTGGTTCTACTACGGCTCGCGATACGGTGAATATCTTGCCGTCACCCGGCAGGGAGAACCTGAAGATTACCTTCCCGCCATTCTCGAAGGCGCGCCGGCCAACCCGGACGCCTACTCGGCGCTCGCCGATTATTACCAGGATGGTGGCAAATCTGACCGCGCATTGGCAGACTATGACCACACGCTGGAGTTGGCGGCGAAGCGGGGCGAAGTCCACGACCGCATGGCAATCATTTTGTGGCAACAGGGAAAGCACGGCGACGCCGTTGAGCATTCGCGCGCGGCCTTCCAGGCATTTCTCGGGGAAGAGAACGACGGCCGGGTGCGCCCCAACTATTGGGAAAACGTGCGAACAGTACTGGAGCACGTCGGCGAAAGGAAAATCCTTCCACAGGTCCGCACGGATGCCGACCGGGTGCTGCGGACCTACGTCCATCGCAACGGTTCCTACCAGGTTGACGATTTGCTGCACGGGGCGTTTGTCTCGCCGGGCGATCGAGCGGCGGGAACGGAATGGATCATAGACCTGGCACGCTCGTCCCCGAACCCTCTTTCCTTCTTGACCGGGACTGTCAATGCCCGTTGGCTCCCGAAGCCGCAGCAAGAGCCGATTCTGCGGCGAATTCTCGAACTCGCTGAAAACGGCGCCGCGCACGCACAGGGTGAGGCCCGCAGCGCGGCGCTCGAAACACTGCGCACCTGGCAAATGCGCTGGGTGGGCTATCTCCTGGATGCGCATCGAACTGAAGAAGCTCAGGCGGCGTTCAACGCCTTGCCGGAGGAAGTCCGCAAGCAACACTCGCCTGAGGTGGTGGCGCTCGAAATCCGTCTTGCCGCGCAGGCCGGAACACTCGAGGGAACCTTAGCCCGTTATCAGGGCGAGACCGAGAACGGACCGCCTTTTGCCGCCTTGCAGTCTGCTGCCGCAGCTCTGAAGGCAGAGGGAAATGAGCCGGCGGCGCGCCGCGTCCAGGAATTTGTCTATACCCGCGAAATCGCAATGCGCAACCTCGCTCCGGCGAACTTCTTGGGTCTGGCCGAGATTCGAATGCAATCCGGCGACTTGCCACAAGCCATGGTGTTATTGCGGAGGATGAATCTGGTCGCCGGTGAACCCTTCGAAAACCTGCGTCCCGCCGCAGACCTGCTTGTAAAGAACGGTCACCCTCGAGAGGCGTTGGAGTTCCTTACGGCACGAGTCAACGCCGTCCCCTGGGACGCTGACGCCCGCCTGGAGCTTGCTAAGGCGCAACTGGCGGCGAACCAGGACCGGGAGACCGCGNNNCGCGCAGGCTTTCGCGGGCTCCGAGGCTCCCGGAGCAACCTTCGGGAGCGGTGAACTTGATTGGCTGGCGAAGGGCGGCTCGCCGGATGCGGCGAGCGCGGAACAACCGGGATACTTCTATGCGCGTGTCGAGGCGGCCAAGCAAGCTGCGGATCCGGCCACGCGCGTGCCGTTGTTGCTGGGCGCTGTGGAGATCGAGCCACAAGACAATTCTCCGCGCATTCCTCTTTTCCGGGCCGCCGCGGCGATCCATAAGAATGAGCTGGCGTATTCGGCGATCGAGTCTCTCCTCGATCAGAGTGGCAGCAATGATCAGAGTTCTTACGCTGCCCAGAATGTTGGCGCTGCGGCTTATGCCGAAGCCGAGGTTGATTCCGGAGCGTCATACCGAGAGAGTTTCCTCGCACGGGTCGAACTCAAAGCGGAGGAGAAGATCACCTTGGCGGCGCAATTGGCCGAGGTCCTTGACAAACTCAACCGCCTGCCCGAAGCGGCCAGGTACTGGAGGATTGCCGCAGCGCTTGCGCCTTCAGGCCCGCTGCGAGAAGGCTTCCAGAAGAGGCTGAACGCCACGAGAGAGGCGATGAAGCTCGAGATTCAGGATTCTCGGCGCCGGCCTGTCGTGAGTACAGACCTAGAACAGAAAGGGCTGGTGCGGCCGCGCCTAAAAGCGAAAGAGAGGGCGGCCGGAGGAATCTCGGAAGGAGGTGGAGCCCGATGAAGCGGCATGTCTTATGGATTTTTGTCGAGCTGGGCGTGACACTGGCCGTCACGCCCCCAGACCAGGCGCCCCAACCTGCGCCTCCATCGCTGGCCAAGCTGATGCCCTCGGGCCCGCTCCTCTACGTCGAGTCTCCGGATTTCGCTGCGCTCGTTCACGATTGGAACAACTCGGCCGAGAAGAAAGCCTGGCTCGCCGGTGACAATTACCAGGTTTTCTCCCGCTCTCGCTTGTTCCTGCGGCTCAGCGAAACCCAGAAAGAATTTGCGGTGGCGGCGGCCGCCCCGCCGGACATGGCCCTGCTGGAGTCGGTCGCCGGAAGCGAATCTGCCCTGGCTCTCTACGATATCGGCAACCTGGAATTCCTCTACATCACCCGCCTGCCTTCAGCCCGCGCGATCGACAACGCATTCTGGCGCGGGAAAGAGAAGTTTGAGCCTCGTAAAGTTGCGGATATACCCTACTACGTCCACACCGAGCCGACCAAGAATCGGCTCGTAGCTTTTGCGGCGGTCAAGGACTTTCTGTTGCTTGCCACGCGCGAGGATTTGATCGCCGGCGCGTTGAGCGTCCTCTCGGGCAAATCAATGCGCGCGCTGTCGGACGAGCCGTGGTTCACCAGCGCCGCGCGCGAGGCCGGCCCGCGCGGAGACCTGCGCATGGTGTTGAACCTGGCGAGGCTGGTCAAGACGCCTCACTTCCGCTCCTACTGGATCCAGAGGAACGTTTCGGACCTCCGCCCTTACGTTGCGGAAGTTGCTGATGTCCATCGCTCCGCTGAGCAGATCCGCGAGGAGCGAGTTTTGCTCAGGAATATAGGGAACAATGACGCAACAGAGCAAGTGAGTCCCGAGGATTCAGTTTTGGCAAGCTTGCTGCGCCTGGTTCCGGATGACTGTGGTGTGTACCGCGCCTGGAGCGCCCCTTCGGTGGACCAGGCGCTCGATCTTCTCGAGCGCAAGGCCTTGTCGCCCCGAATCGGCCGTGGCGTTGCCCCGACCCGGGGGCCTATCGTCGTCCTGACGGAAGGCCAGACAGGCAGCGAAGGCGATCTTGAAACCCGCATCGATGTTCCCCCAGGGACCGCTTCTGGAGGAGGGTTCGAGCCGGAAGCGTTGAAGAAAGTCCTGGCCCGAGCGAAATTGGAGGGAGTGCTGGAGGTCGAATCGACACGGACCCTGCCCGGAGGCGTCTTTGTCGGCACCCAATCGGCGATTGTGGTTCAAGCGGCCAGCGACTGGAACCAAGACGAGGCGCGCTCCGCGCTGCTTTCCGCTGTCCGAGGCCTTTGGACGACTTCCGGTCTGGGAGCGAATTGGGTTGAAAAGGGCGCTGGCGATGCCGCTTATTCCGAACTCGACGGGCTGACGCATCTCGCCATGGCGGCGCGCGGTCGAACCTTGATTGTTGGCACTGGAAGTGATCCGGTGGTGGCGGTACTCAAACGGATGGCGACCGCGCCCGGGAAAGAAAGCGGCGTGTACGCCGCGGGTTTCCGGCACGCCGCGGAACGGCGCGATATCGTGAGCATGACCCACCTTATCGAAGCTCCGCTCGCCCGGCAATTCGGCGAGGGGCCGGGGGGCCACGAGCCCTGGTTCTTCTCGGAGAATCTTGCCAGTCTCAGCCAATCGCTCGAGTGCGTCGAGTCGGAGTCCATCCTGGTTCGTGAACGCGGCCCGCTCGTCTCCGAGACCGTGATCTACCGGTTGAGCCAATGAAGAAACTTGCGGTGCTGGTGCTGCTTGTGCTTGCAGGCGCGGAAGGGACGCCGTCCGCGACTCTCTACGACCAGTCCATCGCGCAAGTGCTCGGAAAGCAATTCTCTTCGCCCGCGCTTTCTTACCTCGTGATCAACGTGCAGACGGGGACTCGCGTGGCTGCGCGGTGGGAGAACCTCGGCCAACCGGTCCCCGCCGGCTCGATGGTGAAGCCCTTCACGGCGCTTGCCTACGGAGAGGCTCACGGCTACCGATACCCGGCGTTTGCTTGCCGAGGAACCGCGGATGGCTGCTGGCTGCCTCGAGGCCACGGCAGGATCGGAATGTCTGAAGCAATCGGATATTCCTGCAATGCCTATTTCCGGAAACTCGCCGCCGAGGTTTCGCGCCAGGATGTCGAGCAGATTTCATTTCGATTTGGATTTCAGGACCGCTTCGCGTTGCCGTTTCCTCTTTCGCTCGTGGGTCTTCGGGGAGGCCCGCAAATTCCGCCTGAACAGATCGTGCGGGCCTTCGTTCGACTGACCGACCAATCGGGCGAACCCGGGGTCAGGGAACTGTTGAAGGGCATGGCGCTATCAGCGCGCGCGGGGACGGCCAGCGCCATCCAGCAATCACTTCCGGGGGCGCCGGTGCTGGCCAAGACCGGCACGGCGCCTTGCGTGCACAACCCTCGGGCGCCTGGCGACGGTTACACGATCATCCTTTATCCTGCCGACTCTCCGCGTCTTGCCCTGCTCGTGCGCGTCCACGGAGTGCCGGGAGCCCGCGCCGCAGGCGTAGGCGGCGAAATATTGCGAACGCTTATAACGGGAGAATAGGACCCGCCATGCTCGCTCGACGTCTTGGTTTTTTCCTGCTCGCGTCTCTCTCGATCGCCGCCTCGTCTTTTGCCGGAACTGTGCGCATCGGGGTCCTGAGTTTGTTTCACCCCACGGAGCTTACGGTGGGCCCTGCTTCCCAATCGGTTCTCGTCCTCGAGGTCGCCCACCGCCGGATCGCCGTCAGGGAAGGAAGCGACGCTCGCCTGAGAGTCGCGGATGGGCGAGTCGAGTGCAGGAGCGGCGAGTTTGTGCTTATAGGCTCAATGGTTCGTGGCGAGATTCAACCGGGCGGGCCGGCAGCGTTCACCCTGAGTGTGCCTGGCCGGATCTCGCGCGAATATCAGGGCAGTCTGGAGGTGAGCGTTCGCGACGGTGTGCTGGTTCCAGTGGTGGTGATGGATTTGGAACTCGCTGTCGCTTCCGCCGTGGCGGCGGAGAGTTCGCCCGGCGCACCACCGGAAGCTCTTAAGGCGCAGGCGGTCGCCACACGCTCCTATTACTTCGCCGCCCATCGGCACACCGCCTTCGGCTTCTGCGACGCCACCCACTGCCAATTCCTTCGCGAACCCCCCGGCGCGACCTCGCCTGCAATGATCGCGGCGGCAAGCACTCGCGGGATGGTCCTGACCTATCGTGGAAAAATCGTCCCCGCTCTCTTTTCGGCAAGCTGCGGTGGCCGCACCCGTTCGCTTCGCGATGCCGGCATGGCTCCGCAAGGTTATCCTTATTACTCGGTGGCCTGTGAATACTGTCTCCACCACGCCCCGCGTTGGAAAACAACTCTGAGTCTTGAAAACGATGTTGATATCCAAAGTGGACCAGGGACCGAAGCGTGGCGTCTGCGTATTGATCGGAAGCTGGGCTGGAGCGCGATACCCGGGAACCACTACCAACTCAATGCCCAAGGTGATGCGCTAATCATCCAGGGAAGCGGGCAAGGACACGGCGTCGGCTTGTGCCAGCTTGGGTCAGCCGGCATGGCCGCAGAAGGGAAGGCGTTTCAGGACATCCTCAACTACTATTTTCCGAACACTTCGCTGGCTGACGCTGCCGATGCTGAGTCTTCCCCGTGATGTTTAAGGGATTTGAACCACAAGCCGAGGCACCCCCCATTAGCTCGCGTAAATCTAATCTTCCAGAAATAGGGTGGTGTCCCAGTTTGACCTTTCTCGCCGCGGCCCGAGCGTACCACGGCCATCCTGGCCGTGCGTTCACGGGCGAGACGCTCGTACTAGGAAGCAAACTGAGACACTACCAATTCCCAGCAGGCTGTCGTTCTGCAGATTGGCTTTCCAGCCTCGCTGGTCCTCTCCAAAAAGATTCGCGCGGCGTGGCGCGATTTCGCTACAATCCAGGCGTTCACATCAACCGCGCGACCGCGAGCCTTCGCATTTTGCGGGATGCGGCCTCTCAAGGAGTCCCCATGGGTACTGCGGTGACCATTCCGACGATCCAGCCCGGCAAGCTTTGGATTGCCGGAAAATCCGTGCCGAGCGCCACGGGCAAGGACATTGACGTCATCAACCCCGCGACGGGCGCGACGTTCGCTCGCGTCGAGCGAGGCGAAGCGGCCGATGTGGACCGAGCCGTCCAAGCGGCGCGGCGTGCCTTCGAGAGCGGCCCCTGGCCCAAAATGAGCGCCTCCGAGCGCTCGAAAATCCTCTGGAGGATTGGCGAGCTGGTGGACAAGCACCGGGACGAATTGGCCCTGCTCGAATCGTTGAACGCCGGCAAGACGCTCAAAGGCGCCCAACGCGGAGACATGAAGCCCGCCGCCGACATTTTTTACTACTACGCCGGCTGGGCGCGGCACACCCACGGCGAGGTCATTCCAGTGGACGGCCCGTTTCTGAATTACACTCTGCGCGAGCCGGTGGGCGTGGTGGGAATGGTCACGGCGTGGAACTATCCGATGTTGCTCGCCGCCTGGAAAGTGGCGCCGGCGCTCGCCACGGGCTGCACATGCGTCCTCAAGCCCTCCGAGCTCACGCCGCTCACCACGCTGCGGCTGGCCGAGCTTTCGGCGGAGGCGGGCGTTCCCGAGGGCGTCATCAACGTGGTGACGGGTTACGGCCCCGAAGCCGGCGAGGCGCTGGCGCGTCATATGGACGTGGATAAGATTGCCTTCACCGGCAGCATTCGCACGGCGCGCGCGCTGCTGAAGGCTTCCGGCGAAAGCAACCTGAAGCGCTTGTCGCTCGAACTCGGCGGCAAGTCTCCGAACATCATTTTTCCCGACGCCGACCTCGACGCGGCGTTGCCCGCGGCCTTCTGGGCCATTTACGCCAACAAGGGCGAGGTCTGCTCGGCGGGCTCGCGCCTGCTGCTTCACAAAGACATTCACGACCAGTTCCTGGAGCGCCTGGTTGCGAAATCGAAAAAAATGGTGGTCGGCAATCCTCTCGATCCCAAAACCGAAATGGGCCCGCAGATTTCCCAGACTCAACTCGACCGCATCCTCGGCTATATTCACAGCGGCGTCGAAGAGGGCGCGCGCCTGGAATGCGGCGGCGAGCGCGACACGGAGGGCGAGAAAGCGAAAGGCTTCTTCTGCAAACCGACGGTCTTCGCGGGCGTAAAACCCGGGATGAAGATCGCGCAAGAGGAGATTTTTGGTCCCGTGCTTGCCGCCGTTAAATTTTCCGACGAAGCCGAAGCCGTCGCCATCGCCAACAGCACGGTTTATGGTCTTGTTTCGGCGGTCTGGACCCGCTACCTCGGGCGCGCGCATCGGCTGGCGCGCGAGATCAAAGCGGGCGTGGTGTGGGTGAACACCTACAACGGCTTTGACAGCGCCGCCCCGTTCGGCGGCGTCAAGCAGAGCGGCTTCGGCCGCGAAATGGGCGCGCACGCGCTCGAGTCCTACACGCAGGTTAAATCCGTCTGGATTGCAATTTGAAAACGTCCTTAGCTCGGATTATCCAAGAAGAAGTCGGACCATGGCGGATGTGAGGATGTTTCACACAGAGTCCGCGGAGGGTTGAATCGCAGGGACGATCGGGACACTGGGTCACAGAGCGCACAGAGAAGTCCCCAAGGCTCCTCTGTGGCCTCCGGGCGTAATCTCCGTGACCTCTGTGAGAAAACCCTCGCTCTCTCAAATCGCGCGATGATATTCCGGAATAGAGCGGGTTAGTCCATCGTTCTTTGTCCGTGGTCGGACATTTTTCGGATAGCTCGTTTTGGCGAAGGGCAACGGACCACGGACAACAGCCAAAGGACGTTCTGACAATGGACTTGAAGGCCGTCGAATCGCTCCTCGCCGAACACAACATCACGAAAATCAATGTCGGGGGATTCGATATTGACGGCGTATTGCGCGGGAAATATATCAGCCGCGACAAGTTTCTCTCGGCGGCCGGGCACGGACTGGGGTTCTGCGACGTCATCTTCGGCTGGGACTCATCGGACGTTCTTTATGACCACGTCCAACTGACGGGCTGGCATACCGGCTACCCGGACGCGCTCGCCCGAATTGACCTCTCCACTTTCCGTGTCATTCCTTGGGAGCCCGGCACAGCTTTGTTTCTGCTCGACTTTTACAACCAGGAGGGCCGGCCGCTCGCGGTCTCTCCCCGCCACCTGCTTCGCCAAATTGTTTCCAAAGCCGAAGCCATGGGCTTCGCGCCCGTCGTCTCCACCGAATACGAATACTGCTTTTTCAAGGAAGATCTCCGCTCCGTTCGCGAGAAGCACTACCGCGGCATGACGCCGCTCTCGCCCGGCATGTTCGGCTATAGCCTCCTGCGGACCGGAATGTTTTCCGAGTTGGCGCACGCCATCCTTGATGGCACGCGCGCCTTCGACATTGAGCTTGAAGGCTTCCATACCGAAACCGGTCCGGGCGTTTACGAGACCGCGATCAAATACGACACGGCGATGCGCGCCGCCGACAAGGCGGCATTGTTCAAAGTGGCGATTAAGCAAATCGCCGCTCGCCAGGGACTGATGGCCACGTTCATGGCCAAATGGAATTCGAACCTGCCAGGCTCAAGCGGCCACCTGCACGAAAGCCTTTGGGACAAAGACTTGAAGACGAACCTTTTCCACGATCCCCAAAGTGCGGACGGCCTATCGGAAAAAAGCCGGCAATTTCTCGCCGGCCAGCTCGCTCTACTGCCGGAATTCGCCGCGCTCGCTTGTCCGACGGTGAATTCCTATAAGCGCCTGGTCCCGGGCGTTTGGGCGCCGACGAATGCGACCTGGGGCATTGACAATCGCACGACGGCGCTGCGCGCGGTGACCGGGCCGTCGCCCGAATCCGTCCGGGTCGAGTATCGGCTGACCGGCGCCGACATCAACCCATATATTGCCATTGCGGCTAGCCTGGCCTCGGGGCTTTACGGAATTCAAAATCGGCTCGCGGCGCCTCCACCGCTTGCGGGCAGCGCCTACGGGGCGGATGCGCCGCCGCTCCCGAAATCGCTCGACGCGGCCACCGGGCTGCTCAGAGAGAGCCACGCCGCTCGGGAACTTCTTGGCGAAGAGTTTGTTGACCATTACGTTCGCACCCGCGAGTGGGAAGTGCGGCAGTCGGAGCGCGCGGTGACGGATTGGGAGCTCGAACGCTACTTCGAGATTATTTAACCCGCGTGACCGTAGGGGCGGGCTTCATGCCCGCCCTCTTTTGGGGCACCCACAAGGGGCGCCCCTACGGGTCGTTCGTGTAGGGCGAGACCCAAGGCGCCCGACGGTGGGTGCCCGCCTTCGCCATTCGACTTCGCTCCCTTCGACTTCGCTCAGGGACGGTGAGCGTGAGCCGAACCGTCATGGCCCTGAGTCCGTCAGCCGACGGATCGAAGGGCGGGAATGACGGGTAGGGCGGGAAAAACGGGAACACCTGGTGAAAGCGATGTGTCAAGAATGATTTCCACGTGGTCTTTTCCAACCAAAATCATCTTCGGAGCGGGGGCCAGCGAACAGCTTGCCGAACTCGCGGCGAGCCTCAATATCAAGCGGCCGCTCGTGGTGACGGATCCGGGCATCGTCAAGTGCGGATTGCTCGAACAGGTGATCGAGAGTTTTTCAACCTCGGGAATTCCCTGGAAATTGTTCGACCGCGTCGAACCGAATCCCACCGAAGCCAGCGTCCTCCCGGGCGTGGAAGTTTTTGCAGGCGAAAACTGCGACGGCGTCGTCGGTGTGGGCGGAGGCAGCGCGCTCGACGCCGCGAAGGCCATTCGCCTGAAGACAACCCACCGTCTGCCGCTCGAGGAATATGACGACCTCCGCGACGGCTCCAAGAGAATCGGCCCGAACCTGCCGCCGATGATTGCCGTCGCCACCACCTCCGGCACCGGCAGCGACGTTGGCCGAAGCGCCGTGATTGCGCTCAAGGCCACGGGAAGAAAGACCGTCATCTTCAGCCCCTACCTGATTCCGAGCGTCGCGCTCGCCGACCCCTCGCTGACGCTCGGCCTTCCCCCGAATGTCACCGCCGCGACGGGGATGGACGCCATGACCCACAACCTCGAGGCCTACCTCGCCGTCGGCTTTCACCCGATCTGTGACGCCATCGCGCTCAAGGGCGTCGAGGCTTGCGCGCGGTTTCTTCCTCGCGCCGTCGCGGATGGGCGTGACCTGGAAGCGCGGACCCAGATGATGGCTGCCGCGATCATGGGCGGCGTGGCCTTTCAAAAGGGTTTGGGCACGGTCCATTCGCTGGCACACCCGCTTTCGACGGTGGCGGGGATGCACCACGGGCTTACCAACGCCATCCTGCTCCCGCATGTGATGCGATTTAATTTGCCCGCCGTCCCCGAGCGCCTGGCCGACCTTTCTGCCGCGCTCGGCGTGCATACCGGTGGCCTTCCCGCCGACGCTGCGGAACGCGCCATCCGCGCGATCGAGAAGCTCAACGCCGAAATCGGCATCCCCGCGCGG
>QHZO01000179.1:0-8151 GCA_003224695.1 Acidobacteriota bacterium | reverse complement strand
TTATCGCGCGGCGCTCTGACCCCTCATGCAAACCTCTCATGGCGAAGCCGGGGAACGCGACGCGCAGGACCTGGCGGGGTTTGGATACGCGCAGGAACTCTTTCGCGCGATGGGCGGATTTTCTAACTTTGCTATATCATTCTCAATTATTTCCATCCTCACGGGAGCGGTGACGCTGTACGACTACGGTCTGGCTCAGGGGGGGCCGGCGGAGATGGCTTTTGGCTGGCCCATCGTCTCGGTGTTTACCCTGGCTGTAGCCGCCAGCATGGCGGAGTTGGCTTCGGCGTTTCCCACGTCCGGAGGCATGTACCACTGGGCGCTATTGCTCGGCGGGCGCGGCTGGGGCTGGTTCACGGCGTGGATCAACATCATCGGTCTGATTGCGACGGTGGCCGGTGTGGACTACGGCTGCGCTCAATTCCTGACGCCGCTTCTCGGATTCAATTCCGATGGCCGCACCCTTCTCGTCGTCTACGGCGCCATTCTGGTTTCGCACGGGCTCCTCAACCACTACGGGATTCGCCTCGTCGCCTGGCTTAACGACTTCAGCGTCACGGTGCACATCCTCGGCGTCGCCGTCATCATTGGCCTGCTCTTGCTTTTCGCTCCCAAGCAGCCCGTCTCATTTTTCTTCCAGGCGCGCTCAACCACCGCGAGCCCTTACATGTGGGCCTTCCTGCTGGGATTGCTCCAGGCGCAGTGGACGTTCACCGGCTACGATGCTTCGGCGCACGTTTCGGAAGAGACTGTGGACCCCAGGCGCCGCGTCCCTTGGGGCATGGTCAATTCGATCCTGGTTTCCGCGCTGGTGGGCTACGCGCTGCTTTTCGCCCTCACCCTCTCGATCCACGACATCCCTTCGACGCTCGGGGCGACAGACGCGCGCGGCAACAAAATTCCGGCGGTCATCGCCATTCTTCGACAGGCGCTCGGCCCGGCGGCGGGAAGCGCCACGTCGGCTCTCGCCGTAACGGCGATGTGGTTCTGCGGGCTTGCGACGATTACCTCCATTTCGCGGACCCTTTACGCGTTCGCGCGCGACGGCGGCACGCCGCAAGCCGGCCTCCTGGCGCGAGTGGGAAGCCACCGCACGCCTTCTGTTGCCATCTGGGTTTCGGCGGGCGCGGCATTCCTTGCGGGCCTGTATAGCGGAGCCTATTCCGTCATCACATCCATCAGCACGATCGGGCTTTACGTTTCTTATATCATTCCCGTTTATCTCGGTGGGCGCGCTCTGAAATCGGGCCGCTGGGCGGCTCGCGGCCCTTGGCACCTCGGCCGTTACAGCCGGGTTGTTCGCGGCGCCGGCATCGCCTGGACGGTTTTCATTTGCATCATTCTCGTCATGCCGCCCAACCAAAGGGCTGGAATAACCATGCTCGGCCTGACCGCGTTCCTGGTGGCATGGTATGGGCTATTTGAGCGGCGCCGGCTTCAACTTCGGCCCGCGGCGGCGGGGGGCAAAGGGTCCGCAAGTTTACGCACGTAGGGGCACCCCTTGTGGGTGCCCGCGCGAGGGCGGGCATCCGTCGGCTGACGGACCCGCCCCTATGACTCGAAATCCAAGCCCGTACGAGGGCGGGCATCCGTCGGCCGACGGACCCGCCCCTACAACTATTGAGGAGGGTCCCACATGTCCCGCATGACTCGACGCGAATTGAACCGAACGCTCGCAGTTTCAGTGGCCGGGGCCTGGACAGGTCATTCCAAAGCAGTGGCGAAATCTCTCTCGGCCGATCCTGAAAGCCACGGCTCCATCACCGACGTTCCAGGGATCCGTGTCGGGCATTTTACAGAGACGCGCCGCCCTACGGGATGCACGGCGATTCTGTTCGACACGGAGGCCGCCGCCGGCGTGGACTACGACGGCTCCGCCCCCGGCTCGGAGCTTGGCGTGATGCTCCAACCCGTAAGCCCCGTCGAGACCATTCACGGGCTCGTGCTTACCGGAGGCGCGCCGATGGGCCTTGCCGCGGTCGCCGGCGCGGTCCAATACCTGGAAGAGCACGGTGTGGGTTTTCATTGGGGAGGTCCAAATATATACGTCCCGCTTGTCGTCGGAGCGGTGATTGCCGACCTCGAGCTTGGCGACGGGCGAATCCGGCCTGGGCCCGAGGCGGCCTACAAAGCCTGCGCGGCGGCTTCTTCGGCGCCAGTCGAGGAAGGATGCGTGGGTGTGGGCGCCGGCGCGACCATCGGCAAGATGCTGGTCGGCCATTCCGGAATGAAATCCGGGCTCGGTACAGCGAGCCTTAAAGTGGGGGAAGTGGTGATCGGCGCGATGGTCGTGGCAAATTCCGTCGGCGACATCGTGGACTGGCACACAGGAAAAATCCTCGCCGGGGCGCTCCGCCCTGACGGCAAGGGCTTTGCCAACACCATCGAAAGCCTGAAGGCGAAGGCCGGGCACCAAAACGCCTCGCTCGCCGAGTTTCGCGATCCGGTGTTTCAGAGCACGACTCTGGTCGTGGTGGCAACCAACGCAACGCTCACGAAAACGGAACTCACGAAGATCGCGATGATGGCTTCGACCGGCGCGGCGCGGACGATCAACCCCTACCACACAAATGGCGACGGCGATTCGACCTTCGCTCTTTCGACCCGGAAGATAAAATCGGATCTGGGCGTTTCGGTCCTCGGCGCCTTGGCCGCTGAAGTCGTATCCGAAGCCGTTTTACGGTGCGTGCAAACCGCGACGTCCGTCGAGGGTTGGCGCGCGCTCCGCGACCTGAAATTCAATAGCTAGGTTCCCTGCAGGATTCTGAAAAACGATTTCCAACGCTGTCATTCCGATCCGTCAGCTGACGGAGAGGAATCTCGCTCTGAAATTTAAGCACTTACGAGATTCTTCGTCGTCTCCGTCAGCTGACGGACTCCTCGAAATGACATTTGACGGGTGTTTTTCACGAGCCTGCCAAAACTCAATCAGACCTCTGCGCCGAGGCCGGGGCCGCTGAGCTTGTTCGTCCGCATCGTCCCGTCTTTGATGATGAAAATTCCCGGAAATTTCTTTTCCCATGGGCGGTTCGCCGCGGGAACATACTCGCGCGCATTGGCTTCGATGGTGTCCGCGCCCGGGACGTGGGCGGCGAGGCCCGCCGACTCCAGAAGCGCCATACCCGGGCACGTCAGGTCCTGAACGCAGAGGAACATTTTGTATTTCTGCCCAGCCGCAGCCATGAGCACCGACTGGCTTATGCCTTTACAGGCTTTGAGCGCGATGCCCGTGTAGCCCATCTCGCGCGCCAGCAACAGGCTCTCGAGGTCCGTCAGCGATTCGTCAATGACCACGGGAACGAGTTTTGAAGCGCGGTGCATATCGTTCGTGCGGTGGGCCTTCAAATCGCGCGCCGTGGGCTGTTCGATATATTGGATTCGCTCGAACCCGCCTCGGCTTTTCTCTTTCACGCGCTTGATGAACTCCAGCAGATATTCGACATTCGGGCAGCGCTCGTTAAAATCCAACGAGTAAAACCAACGGCTCACGCCCCGCTTCCGCTCTTCCTCCGAAACCACGCGGTCAATCTTCAAGACGCGCTCCACGTCCCACGCAAGATTGTTTCCGTCGAGCTTAATCTTGAAGTGTGTCAGACCGTTCGCGGGAATCCATTCGGCCAGCGTTTCAGGAAGACCGTCGCCGATGCGGTGTTGGATGTCGCTCTCGAGGATCGCGTCGGAGGCGCCGACCGAATGAAAAACCGCGAGACGGGGCTTGGGCGAGGAGAGAATGTAACGGTCGAGGTACTCGCCCTTGAAGTCGCCGGTCAGAAAATGCGCCAGATCGCGCGGCAAGAAATCCGGCCCCAGTGCCGCGTAGCAACTCGCGCCATGGGCTTTTCCAAAAGCGTCGTGGAGCGCGGCGTCGAAAGGGCTCGCCGTAACCAGCGTGCAGAGTTTTGGAATGGGCTCGTCGAGATTCAGCTCGGCCGAAACTTCCGACGCCGCCCTCAGGAATGTCGGCTCCAGCCGAACGTTCACCTCGACCGGATGCGCGTATTCCTTGTATCCCGCGACGAGGTTACGCAGGCGAGCCGCGAGCGCCTTCATGGCGCCGAGCGTGGCGTCGTAAGACAGGGTTTTCGATGGAAACGCCCACACGTTCCCCATCGTCATGGAACCGGCGCCGCCAGCCGACTTGCCGCTCCGGGTGCTCACGGTTAGGGAGACGTTCAGGAGCGTGACGCGATCCACGTCGCGCCCGCCAAAACGGTAAGGCGCGCGGTAGAGAAAATCTTCAAAGCTTAAGGAGACCTCTTCGATTCGCACGCCTTTGGGGCTGGCGGCCATAATTTCGAGCCCGCTCTGAGCAGGGCGCGGCCACACGGAGAGTCCCGCGGCCATCGCCGCCGCACCTACGAATTGACGCCGTGAAATTGGCATCGTCTGACGCGCAGATTAAATACCGTCAAAAGTGTCATCCTGAGGAGCCCCGATTCACTGCATCGGGACGACGAAGAGCCTGCCCTGAGCGAAGCGAACGGGATCTCCGCATTTGCTGATACTTCGCGGAGTTTACCCTGAGCGGAAATTCCGAGATCCTTCGCTTCGCTCAGGATGACAAGCGATGGGCTCAGAATGACAGCCTGCTAAGTGCCTTGCGGCGACGCTCCGCACGCCTCGACCGCCGCGCCATCAGCCTCCGTACGCCTCCCGGAGCCGCGCTCTCAGAAACTCCAAATCCCGCTTTGCCGCCGCCAACGTGTTCTTTTCCTTTTCGGCGGGCGTCGCGCCCGGAACCTCGTATTCGAGGTGAAGCGAAATTGGCCCGTGGAAGCCGACGCGCGCTATTTGCGCGAAGAAATATTTCCAGTTGACCATGCCCTCGCCGAGCGGACAATTGGCATCCCGCCAGCCCTTCGCGGTTTTCTGCCAGAAGAAATCCTTGACGGCAAGCATTTTGAGCCTTTCGGACACCAGGTTCGTGGAAATTTTCCAGCAGCCCGCGCCGCCTTCCGCCGTGGCGTGGCGAACGTCGAAGTAATAGCCGATCCAGGCCGGATCGAGCGGCTCGATGACGCTCGCGACGTCCCAGACGGGCGCGCCGACGTACTCCTCGTGGTTGTGAAAACCAATCTCCACTCGGTATTGCTTGGCGAGCTCGACCAGGCCGCGAAGCTCCTCGCCGGCTCGCCGCAGCTCGCTCCGAACGTCCTTCAGTTGATAATGATAGTAGCCGGGCTTCAAGTACCGGATGGAAAGTGGAGCCGCGGTTTCAAACGTTGGCCGCGCCGCGGGGTCGGAGGCAGAGGTGAGTCCCGTGGTAATCATGGGGACCGACAACCCTTGGCTGCGAATCGCGGCGACGGCTTTGGGCAGGTCCTCCGCCACCCGCTCGGGAAGGACGTGACCTTCGGGCCGCACCGTCAAGTCAATCCCATCGAAACCCAGCCGCTTGACGTTTTCGGCGAGCCGTTGCCAGTCCATCTGCGGAAGCGGTTTTGAAAATAGGACCACGTCGCCGCGAAATCCGCTTGACGGATGTGGCGGCTGCTCGGAGGGCAAGGGCCGAGGAAATCCCGCCGTGACGCTCACTCCGGAAGCGGCGGCCAAGAACATTCGCCGCGAAAGACGATTGGACATAGGATCCTCCTGCAGGACGTAGGGACACAGCGTCCGTCGGCTGACGGATGCCCCTACACCGCAACGCCGGCAATTTATACGGTGACCGATAACTATAGCAAGTAGCGCGGACCTCCGCTCTTGGCGAGCTACGGGCCAAAGAGCGCACTCGATGGCGGCACAATGACCTTCAGCCGGCCGCGAGCCATGGAGACTTCGAGCGGGAGCGAGCCGAGCGGTTCGCCGTCAATTTCGACAAGCGCAGTCTCTTCGGAGCGCGCGCGAACCTGACGCGCGTGGAAGTGACGGACCTTGGGGTGGCTATAGACCTTGTCCGAATAGAGGATGCGGATGTCGCGGGCCAGCTCGAAGGGATTCAGATACTCGATCACCGTCACTTCGAAAATTCCGTCATTCAAGACGGCGGAGGGGCAAGGCTGCATTCCACCGCCGTGGAAACGGCCGTTGCCGATGGCGACGTTGGTGATTCGGAAAGGATTGGGCAGGGGCGCGCCGTCGAGTTCGATCTCGACCTGCCGGCTGCGATAACTGGCGACCACCGCAAAGGTCGCCCAAAGAAATGCCAGCTTGCCGCTCCAGCGGCTCCAGGCGTTTTTCGAGCGCCCCGCCACCGCGCCTCCCATACCGAAGCTCGCGACGTTCACGAAATAGCGGGTTTCCGGTTTCCCGGCGCGGCCGGCGAACGTGGCTTTGGCCACGTCAATCGCGGCGAATTTCCCCTTCGCCAAAACTTCGATTGCGTCTTCGAGCCTCGGCGGTATGCGGAGAGTTCGCTCGAAATCGCCGCCGGTTCCGAGCGGCAAGATACCCATGGCCGCGTTCGAATAAATGGAGCCGTCTTCGTTGACGAAGCCATTCGCAACCTCATTGATGGTCCCATCGCCCCCGGCGGCGATCACGAGGTCGTAACCCTGCCGCAACAAATCCCGAGTCAAACTAATCGCGTGGCCGCTCTCTTCGGTGAACTGCGTGGCCAGCCCGGGGAAACGCGCTTGGAGCGCGGAAGCAATTTCCGGCCAGTGCTTGCGCACCTTTCCGCGGGAGGCGAAGGGGTTGGCGACCACGGCGATTTTTGGAGATGGAGACATGCCAACTCCGTCGTCCCCGCGAAAGCGGGGACCCAATTCTCACTGCGCGGGATTCCCGCCTGCCTGCGCAGGCAGGCTTACTCGGGAATGACGTGCGCGCGGGAATGACGAACGCGCTGAAGGACCGTCAACGTGAATGCCGAGACCGAAGGTCTTCCACGGTGTCTTTCAAAGTTTCCACGGGGTCGCGTGGCGCGAACCCGAGTTCCGCGCGCGCCTTCCGCAAGTCACAATACCAAAAAAGCGCGGACATCTTGACCGAAACGTCGTCGAGCGGGAAAGTCTTGCCGGCGAGCCAATACAACCGCCGAAGCCAGCGCGTGCTGCGGAGCGCGAATTCCGGCGAAGGTTGAAGCTTCGGCCCGCGGATGCCCGAGACCTGGGAAAGCCTCTCGAGGAGCTCGCGAAACGTCCAGTTTGCCGCTCCCAGCAGATACCGCTCTCCCGGCCTGCCCGCGCGCATGGCGGCGATGAGCGCCGCGGCGGCGTCGCGCGCA
Organism: Acidobacteriota bacterium; assembly: GCA_003224695.1. Taxonomy (GTDB): domain Bacteria; phylum Acidobacteriota; class Terriglobia; order UBA7540; family UBA7540; genus Gp13-AA74. The sequence continues at coordinate 983 of QHZO01000179.1, read as the reverse complement.
TCCACAAAGCTCAGACCGCCGGCCGGGACGGCCATGACCTGCCCTTTCAAAAACAGCGCGACGTCGCGTGTGGAAGAATTCCGGTCATCCCCGGGACCGAGGATGAGGCTGGGGTTCACCACCACGACCGGCACCTGATAGCGCCTAAAATAATCGAGCGCCAATTTTTCCGCGAAGATTTTGCTGAGGTAGTACGGCCACTCGCCGAGAATATCGTGTTTGTAGCCGGCGGTCTCGTCATGCACGGCGGGCTCACGGCTGACCGCCATCGTCCCCGACGACGACACATGGACGAGCTTCGGCGCACCCTTCTGCCGCGCCGCCTCGCAAACGTTTCGCGTGCCCTCGAGGTGCGTCCGGTAGAGCAGCGCCGCGGCTTTCGGATCGACGCCCTCGGCCGCGCGTTCGACATCCGCCCGTGTGGTGACATCGCCGCGGGCGAATTCGACGTTCGGGTCGTTATCCCACACCGAGACGCCGCGGCAAAGAACGCGCAGGCGTGCGTCGCCGCCCAGGCGCCTGAGCTGCTCGACCAAATGCTTGCCGAGAAACCCCGTGGCGCCGGTGACGAGGATGGTTTTCATCTGCAAGAAAGGCCGAGCGCGGCTAACCCGCTCGGACCCGACGGGTCAAGGGCGAAAAGGATTCGTGACCTTAATTTTCCGGAAACGACGGAAGTCCTCATCCGCGGTCAAGATTTCATCCACGCCATGCTCGATCATGAGCGCCGCGATATGCGCATCGTGCAACAGATTCCCCGCCACCGGGGTGTCGCGGAGCAAATCCCGAACCACCGCCCGATGACGCTCGCCTTCACAGAGCACCACCACCGAGGGTGAATCCAAAAGATTGCCTGCCGCCTCCCACGCCATCTCGAGAGGCGAGGCAGGATGGAATATTTGCGGATGAGTGACCACTCGAAGGAATTCGTAAATGCACGGCCAAGGCAGTGCCCACGGCGGGCCGGCGGTGGCAATTTCCCT
>QHZO01000178.1:10145-15441 GCA_003224695.1 Acidobacteriota bacterium | reverse complement strand
GTCCTGCCACATCCGAGCCCACGCCCGCAGAGTTTCGAAAAACGAAACTCTCATGGGCTACCGGCTCGGAACGATACCTCCAATCCGGCAAACCACTCGGTTGCTTCCGTGCATCTAATCCTCAGCGCGGCAGTCTAGGCCGCCCGCATCATCGGTTATCCGAAGAAGACATGGAGGTGAGGTCTCATGCGCAAATTGGTCAGGATCGCCGTGGTTCTACCCCTGCTCGCCGGCGCATCGCTATTGGCCGGCCAGGTTTCGATTGGCATCACGATTGGACAGCCCCCGCCGCCGCGGGTTATCGCCGTCGTGCCGGCCAGTCCCGGCCCGGAGTTTGTGTGGATCGCCGGTTATTGGTATCCGGCCGGGCACCGCTACCGATGGCATCCCGGTTACTGGAGCCAGCCGCCTTACCAGGGAGCCGTCTGGGTGGTTCCGCGCTATGAGGGATCACAGTATTTTGTCGGGTACTGGCAAGGCGAGCGCGGCCGCATCGAACATGACCACCACTGGGATCGCGACCGCGACCGCGACCGGCGAGACCATGACCGCAGAGGCCATCGGGAAGGCCACGGTCACCATGGCCATCATGGCGACCACGGGGACCACTAGCCGCGCGTGTCGCGTCATTTCCGCGCAGGCTGTCATTTCCACGCAGGCGAGCACCCATGGATTCCCGCTCCCACGCTTACGTGGAGGACAGGTTTCTCGAGAATGACGGGATCGCGGTGGGGTGAACCCGCCCCTACTGCCAGCACGATTTGCTTGGGGTCTGCCCCGGGTGGACAATGAAGCCGTATTCCAGTCCGCCCGGCTCCCGATTCCCAATTGCCGACTATAGGCCGTGGTACTTACGTCGCCGCTGCCGCGTCCGGTCGCGCCCGAGCCAACGGCCGCGGAGTTTCGAAAAACGAAACTCCGCCCAACCGACTCCCCAGCGAGCAGGCGGATTGGCGGCCCACCTGCAATTTTAAAGTTATCAGTGCGAGCCGGGCTCGCAGCGCAGCGTTGACTCGCCGACGCCGAGACCGTAACATGCCTGCCTGCCAGCAGGCAGGCCACATTCTCATGAGCAAAGCCGAGCCCAGCTTCAGCGAGTTCCAGCGGCTGGCGCGACAGGGGAATGTCGTGCCGGTCTATCGCACCATCGTCGCCGACATGCTCAGCCCCGTGGCGGCGTTTTTGAAATTGACTGGGGAAGTAGGGGCGCGCGGCGCGCGCCCGTCCGGCGGCAGGGCGGACGCCGTCCGCCCCTACAGCTTCTTGCTGGAGAGTGTCGAAGGCGGCGAGCACATCGGGCGCTACACGTACTTCGGGGCCGAGCCGTTCCAGGTGGTCCGCTGCCGCGGCGAGCGCATCACCGTGGAGCGCGGCAACGCGCGCCGCGAAGAAACGGGTAAGGTTTTTGATTTCCTTCGCCGCATGAGCGCTCAATATCGCGCAGTCGCGCTGCCTGGGCTGCCGCCTTTTACGGTGGGCGCCGTGGGGTATCTTTCCTACGAAGCCGTGCGGCAGCTCGAGCGCCTCCCCGCGCGCGTCCCGCCCGACGTCGAAATGGACGACGCGGTTTTTCTCTACTTCACCAACCTCGCCGCCTTCGACCACGTTCAACACCGGCTGTTTTTGATTTCGAACGTCCTCACGGAAGAGGGCAACCCTTCGGCTTCCGCTCACGCTTCGACTTCGCTCAGCGTCCCTGAGCAGGGCCGAAGGGAGGCCGGTGAGCCACAGCCGAACCGCGCCGGCCTGCGCGCGAAATACCACGCGGCCGTTCGCGAGCTTGACCGCATGGAGCGGCGCCTGGCGAGGCCCTTGAAGCTTCCTCGCCCCCGCCGGCCAGCGGGACCGCTGCGCGTTCGCTCGAATATGACCCGCGAGCGCTTCAAGGCCATGGTCGAGCGCGGCAAGGAATACATCCGCGCCGGCGACGTCTTCCAGGTGGTGCTCTCGCAAAGGCTTGAAGTTCCTGTGCGCGTCCCGCCGTTCGATGTCTATCGCGCGCTGCGCGTCGTGAACCCTTCACCCTACATGTATTATCTGCGCCTGGGCGACGTCACCGTGCTCGGCTCCTCGCCGGAGATGCTGGTCAAGGTGGCCGGGCGCGACGTGGAATACCGGCCCATCGCCGGAACGCGCCCGCGCGGGCGGATGGAAGAGGAAGACAAGCGGCTCGAGCAGGAAATGTTGGCCGACGAAAAAGAGCGCGCCGAACATATTATGCTCGTGGACCTGGGACGGAACGACATCGGGCGTGTCTCGGAATTTTCAAGCGTCAAGCCTGAGCGCATCATGTTCGTCGAGCGCTACTCGCACGTGATGCACCTCGTGTCGTTGTTACGTGGGCGCCTGCGGCCCGATGCCGACAGCACTGCGGCGCTCGCCGCCTGCTTTCCCGCCGGCACCTTGACGGGGGCGCCCAAGGTCCGCGCCATGGAAATCATTGACGAGCTCGAGCCCACGCGGCGGGGCCTTTATGGCGGCGCGATCTTCTACGCGGATTTCTCCGGCAATCTCAATTCCTGCATCGTCATCCGCACCCTGCTTATTCGCGGCAGCAAGGCCTACCTCCAGGCCGGCGCCGGCATCGTTGCGGATTCCGTCCCGGCGCGCGAGTACGAGGAGTCCATGAACAAAGCGCGGGCGGTGCTGAAAGCGTTCGAGATGGCCGAAAAGGGCCTGTAGCGGCGATCCGTCGGCTGACGGACTCGCCGCCGGAAACAGTTCGAGGAGATAGGTTGTCCCATGAACTTTTCAACGGGAGCAAGGCGCCTCGCCAGCCTGGCATGTCTCGGGGCCGCGATTGTATGCGGCTCCTTGATTCTTGCGGCGCAAAACAAAATCGCGGGCAGGCCTGAAGATCATCTTCCTTCGAACATCACCCCGTTGACGGCCTTTGGCGAACGGGCCGGGTGGTCTCCCGACGGCAGTCGGATCGCCTTTATGGGCAAGAGCTTTGGCGACGCATTTGAAATCGACCTAAAGACAAAGCTCGTGCGCCTGCTCACGGGGCACTTCCATCACGAAGGGTTCCTCCGGGTCCAATTCCTTCCGAACGGCGATTATTTTTTGATCGGTGCTCGACACTTTCAGGACATCCGCACGACCCGCGGCCGCGATCAGGAAATGTGGGTGATGAAGGCGGACCTGAAGTCTCCGCCGGTCGCGCTCAGCCAGAGAATATCCGAAGGCGTGGCGATATCTCGCAAACGGATGAAAATTGCCTGGGCGAACACCCACGAACAGGTTCCGGATGCTCTCACGCCTGGCGAATCGGCGCTCTATACCGCGGACGTCGTTGATCAGGACGGAACGCCGACGCTGACAGGCAGGAAGGAAATCCTGCGCGCCCACGCCCCGGAATGCACACTCGAGGCGCAGGATTTTCGCAACGACGACCACGAACTGATTTACACCTGCTACCGCGCCCCTCATTATGCCGACGTCATGGGCGTGGATCTCGAATCGGGGAAGGTCATGACGTACCGCAAGATACTGGACGAATATAACGAGGCGGAAGGCGTCTCGCCCGACGGGTCGTGGGAACTTATCGAGTCAAGCCGCGACCAGGGGCCCGGCAGGCAGACGGCAAGTAATATTGACCTTTGGAAACTTCGGCTGGTCCCGAACAGCACCGATTTCGTCCGCATGACTTACTGGGGAAACTACGAAGGATACAAGGCATCCAATCCGGTGGTCAGCCCGGACGGGCAGTGGTTCGCTTTTCAATCGGCGCGGAATGACGAGCCGGCGGGCGTAGGACACGGCATCTTCCTTTATCATCTGAAGGGCGAATAAATCTCAGGTGAGGTCTAACGATGCGAATCTAATTGACCGGCGCAGCTGGCGCACTTGTGCTGGCAGGCATGACTCTTGCACGCGGACAAGCGCCGACGGCACCTTCCGACCAGCCGCAGGTCACCAAGGACAACAAATTGCTGCGGCCTGCGAATTATCGCGAATGGATTTATCTGTCGTCGGGCCTCGGCATGGAATATGGCAAAGCGCGGAACGACATCGGGCAGTTCACGAATGTCTTCGTCGCGCCATCGGCCTACCGTCAGTTCCTCGCCACGGGACGCTGGCCCAATAAGACTATGTTCGTTCTTGAAGAAAGAACGGCATCGAGCCGAGGTTCGATCAATAAATCCGGCCACTACCAGACGGAGCTCGCCGGCCTTTCCGCTTCCGTCAAGGACGAGAATCGCTTCCCTGAAAAATGGGCCTATTTCTCCTTTCCCTCAGCCGAGGGTGCATCCGCCGAGGCGTTTCCGAAACCCATGTGCTGGGATTGCCACCACGAGCACGGAGCCGTCGAGAATACGTTCGTTCAGTTTTACCCGACACTCAAGGCCGTGGCCCAAAAATTCGGCACGTACGACGCGACGAAGGCTGCGAAAGAAACCGCCGACAAATAAGTTGGTCCGCACCACGGCCGATCTCAAAGTCCGGCGTACCAGTCGTACCCTTGCTCGGCCCAATAATCGGCGGGGCGATTGCGGCTGTAACGGATTAGTCCGATGCGCTTGATGTTCTTCACGCCGTACTTGACCGGTGTCACCAGGCGCAGCGGCGCGCCGTGGTCGTCGCTGAGTGGTTCGCCGTTGATTTCGTAGGCGAGCAGAGTTTGCGGGTGGAGCATGCTTTCCATGTCGAGCCCCACGTAGTAGCCCTCGCCGGGCGTCGCCATGCCGACGTAATCCGGCAAGTCTTCGGGGCTTGCCTCGATATCCAGCGGATCCCCGCTTTGCGTTGCGGGCGGGTAAACTTTCAAGAAATCTGAGAAACGGACACCGGCCCATTCGATGATGGCGCTCCAGCCTTCGATGCATTTGAACTCGGTGGTCATTTCGACGCGAGGCAGCTTGCGCAGGGCGTCGAGCGTCAGCTCGGCTGGGGCGTCGCGATTCGCAAGCCCTTCGACCTTGAGACGCCAGGCCGCAATATCCACCGGCATTTCGAGCCCCAGGTCGCCGTTCACGCGGTCTTCGAGCGGCGCTCGGTGGCGGAAATCCGGCGCAAGGCGCTTGGAACTGAAGTAATCGCGCGCTAGCTCTTCATTGGTATCAAGCGCGCGGCGGAGGGGCCACGCAAGGCCGCCATCTTCGCGGCGCGACTGGAGCCAGCGCCAGCCGGCCCATCCGGCGAGCGCCGCCGCACCGCCCACCACGAAGCTGCGGCGCGTTTGCCGGCGCATACGGCGCTTGACCTGCTCGTTCCAACGCGCCAGCTCGCCGGGGTCGAGCGCGGTGACCTTCGGCGCGAGATCCCGGGTGGCAGGAATTTCCGCGGCGGCTGG
>QHZO01000178.1:0-10134 GCA_003224695.1 Acidobacteriota bacterium | reverse complement strand
TTGGCTGAGTTCCCGCCAACGGATATATCCTTTTTCGGGTCGGTCGGTTCACTCACGGCTGCCCTCCTCGCTCAATTCGTAGCCGCTCACCATGGCGCGGAAATTATTCCAGCCCGCGCGAACGACTTGCGCGATGTGAATAACAAAAAAGGCCACGGCTCCGATGGCGAGCCAGAAATGCTCAAAGCGCGCCATCTGGTATCCGCCGAGGAGCCTGGCGAGCCAAGCGAATTGTATGGGCTTGTAAATGGCAAGACCTGTCAGGAGCGAACCGAGGCCCATCAGGATGATGCTGGTATAGGCAATCTGCTGCGCACCGTTAAATTTGCGCAGCGGAAGCGGGCCTTTGTATAAGTGCAGGTCGTGGAGCATCACCAAGACCGCCTCGCGGAACGACTGCCGGTTCGGAACCAGATACCGCCACTGGCCCGAAAGAATTGTAAAGAGAACGTAAACGACGCCGTTCACGGCGAAGAACCACATGAAGAAGAAGTGCCACGCCATGCCTTCCGCCAGATGCCCTTTGAGGCCGAGCGCAGCGTAAAAGCCTTCGGGGAAGAATTTAAAAAGTGTGTGCTCGCCGAACCCGATGCGGTAAACGTCGCTCGCCCAATAAATCCACAGGCCGCTCCAGATCATCAACGCGAGCAGCGGAAAGTTGATCCAATGGCACCAGCGAATAACGAGCGGATGCTTGGCGCGCATTTCCAGCCGTGGCGTTGCCGCTCTGGCTTGGATCGGCATAAGTTCCTCTTGCCGCGCTGGTTGCCCCAATTCCTCTTCCTCTAGGGTCTCAGGATACTAGGGGATGTGGTGAGAGTCCAGACGCGAGGATTCGGGCAGGCTGAAGAAGACCCGTGGAGATTCTCTTTTCAAGCGCCTCCAGCGAAGGGAACGCCCCGATTTTTTCCCATTGACAACTTCCGACGATGATTTAGAATGACCGCTGCCCGAGACAACTGTGAGCCAGCAGACGCGCATACCACCTTTACGGGAATCACACCTGCCCGGCGTGAAGTTATTTTCGCAGGGCAAAGTCCGCGATGTTTATGAAGCATCAGGCGGACGGCTCCTGGTCGTGGCCACAGACCGTCTTTCCGCCTTCGACGTGGTCATGGCGGAACCGATTCCCGACAAAGGGCGCGTGCTCACGCAGCTCTCCTGTTTCTGGTTCGGATTTTTCGAGAGCCAGGTCCCTCATCATTTCCTGACCGCTTCCTTCGATGAATACCCTCCAGAACTCGCGCCTTTTCGCGACCAGCTGGAAGGCCGCTCGATGCTGGTGAAACGAGCCCGGCCGTTTCCGATCGAATGCGTGGTGCGAGGATACCTGGCGGGTTCGGGGTGGAAGGAGTACAAAGCCACGGGGTCGGTCTGCGGCGTTCCGCTTCCCTCCGGCTTGATAGAGTCCTCGAAGCTCGACCAGCCGATCTTCACCCCGGCGACCAAGGCTCAGACGGGTCACGACGAGAATATTTCCTGGGCCGAAGCGGCGAGCCGGATCGGCGAAAAGGCCGCGTCCCACGTTCGCGAGCTCAGCCTGCTCCTTTATTCCAGGGCCCGCGAGTATGCGGCGAGCCGCGGCATCATCTTGGCCGATACGAAGTTTGAATTCGGGATGGAAGGAGACCGGATCATACTGATTGATGAAGTGCTGACACCGGACTCGTCCCGTTTTTGGCCGCGCGCCGGCTACGAGCCTGGAGGGCCGCAGCCCTCGTTCGACAAGCAATTCGTGCGCGATTATTTGGAATCCATCGGTTGGAATAAACAGCCTCCACCACCCCCTCTCCCGACGGACGTGGTGGAGAAGACCAGCGAAAAATATCGGGAAGCCTACCGCTTGTTGACAGGGCAGACGCTCAACTGAAGCAAGCCGGCTCCGGCCTTTGGACAAATCATGGGCGCGTGGAACTGGCTCGATTGGACGCTGGCAGTAATTGTGGCTGTGTCGGTGGCGGGGGCGCTCCACAAGGGTTTCGTTCGCGAGTTGATTAGCCTGGCCTCGCTCGTCGGGGCCCTGGGTGTCGCAACGGCAGGTTATCACTGGGCGGCGGTGTGGTTCGCCGACCTGACGCCCTCGCCTCAGATTGCCCAAGGCGCGGCTTTTCTCGCTCTCTTCGTTCTGGTCCTGATCCTGGGAGCGGTGATTTCGTTTCTCGCCAAAAAGCTCGTGAAGGCAGCCGGACTGCAGTTGTTCGATCGCATCCTGGGCGGTATATTCGGGCTGGCGCGGGGCGTTGGAATTGCCATGGTGCTGTTGATGACGATGATGGCGTTTGGGTTGAAGACGGAGGCGCTCCATCAGTCCGTGCTCGCACCTTACGCGGCCAATCTGGCCAGGCCGCTGGCCAACCTGATGCCTGAAGATTTCCGAACTCGCTTTCAAGCTGGTCTGGATAAGCTCAAACAGGCGCTCATCCAGCAAGATAAGAAGCAATCCAAATAACGGCACTGGACTCGGTTGAATTTTCGGCGCTGGGGGAGTTCAACCATGAAAGAATTGCTGGAAACGCTCGTGGGCCAAATGGTCGAGCGGGGCGTCTCTTACGAAGACGCCATCGCCGAGTTCGAGAAGCGCTTCATCAAAGAGGTTCTGGAACGGTCGAAGGGAAACCGCTCGAAGGCCGCCAGCGCCTTGGGGATACATCGCAACACGCTCAGCAGGAAAATTGACGGCCTGGGCCTCGACCACCGCCCCAAAAGGAAAAAACGGGCCAGCCGTTAAAGAAGCATCCAGAAGCGGCCAACCGGACGCTCGCATTTCGCCGCAGGGTGCTCGGCGCCAGCTTACCCGTCGGACTGCAAGGACTCTCGAATACCACTCAACCTGGATTATTCACGAACGCGCCCCGGCGGGACGGAAGGGCACGGTTTCAACCGTGCCATCACTGTGGCTTAGAATTTCCCTTTCGATTCGCGCCGCGAGCAGGATGGTTGGAAGTTAGACGCGACTTGGCCCCCCGCTCGCGGCACGAATCGAAAGAAAAAACGTGGGGGTGCGCGCAATCGGCCCGGAGGAATCGGGGCCCTTCTCCCCTCCGTGGCGCGTTCGTGAAGAGCCCGCGTCAGCGCGGCTTGGGTCGGGTATGTCCCTTGCTTTTTTTCCGGTCGGCGCTGAGGGAAGTGAGAACATCATCGTCAATGGTCCCGTCAACCTTGGCGGAAAAGCTTGGGGTCAACGTGAAATCCGTGAGCGTCCCTTGGAAATGCACGGGGTCGCCTTTCTCGAGGTACTTGGCGTCCGCTTGCTTATCATTCAAAACGATATCGTAGAGGCCGTCTTTGGCCTTCGACTCGTCGGTGACGTCAATGTGCACGAGCGTCGCATCGCCGTCGGGCGCGCTTTCAATGCTGTCCACCTGTCCGGGAGACGCGAAGGGCTGGCCCTTCACTTGGCCCCAATATTGCTTGGCCTGGTCGCCGCCCAGTTTCAGCGTGTCCTCCATGTTGTAGAAGAAATCTAGAACCTGGTTGCCGGTGGGCTTGTGGCGTTCGGGCGGTGGGACATTGAAACCTTCGGGCGGCGCGGCCGAAGCGCTCGCCTGCTGAATCACGTCGCTCTCGCCGCCGTCGGACCCATGCCGGCTGACGTACACCTGATCGAAGAATTTCTGAAATTCGCCGGCGTTGGCGCTCCCTGCGGCCTTGGCCAGAGTCGCCGCCCGCGCCAAGTTCCAAATGGCGTTGTTGTAGTCCGGCGGAGTCGAATAGAGATACGCCTGGCCGAGCAGGTAGGATGACAAGGCTTCGCCGGGATTGTCCTGGGTGGCGGCTTTCAAGTAGGTGTTGGCGGAAGCATAGTCCTTCCGTTGCAGCGCCACGTAGCCGAGCGCCGTGTTCATGCCGGCGCGCGCGCTCTTCACCGCCTTGTCCCAATCCTCCTGCTTCACATTCTCCGGCTTGGTCAGCTTGGAGAGCAAATCCAAACCATGCTTCACATCCGCCTCGGCGTGCGTGAGCACGTCCATCGCGGCGGAATCACCCGCCTTGAATGTGTAATAAGGAATCAGGGTCGCTTCCAGGTTGATGACGTCGAGCGAATCGGGATTGATCTCCAGAGCCTTCCGCCCTGCATCCAGAGCCTCAGCCACTTTCGCAAGCTGCTGATAGGCGGCCATCTTCTGGAAATAGGCCATGTCCCGGTAATCGGAATCTTTGAACTTATCCAAAAAGGCGTCGGCAAGAGAAATCTTTTTGCCAGGGTCCTTCTCATCGTTCATCGCCTTGTACGCGTTGTATTCTTCCGTGGTCTTCATTTGCCGCTGTTTGGCTTGCGGAGGCGCGCCCACAGCGGTGCTGGGCAGAGAAGCCAAGCCCGCCAGCAGGGCAAAACTCAGAAATGCGGCTATCTTCTTCATCGCTCAGCTACCTCATTGTGAATGTAGTTTAGCCCCGAGATTGAGGGCAACGCCTGTTCCTTCCGCGCTGGATCGCCCTTTCGCGTGGCAAGCTTCCTCGGGCCGACCGCGCGAACTTCCGGGCGGCGCACTTCAAATACCAAGAGTCGGAGAACTTTACAAGCAAAATTTACCCTCAAGGCGATTCGGGCACCCTTCCCGGCCTTGTAGCTTAGATGCAGACTGGGCTCGGAGTGTCGTATCGGAGTGCTGTCCTAACTTCTGGCTTAGCGCCGGGCCTGCCCGCGCAGGCAGGCTTGAGCCCCGCAACTGCCCCGATGTCCCGCGTTTCGGGATCCCTGAGAACGGGAAATCGGGGCGCTACTTCGAAAATAGAACGCCACTGACCTGGGCACTGCCTTGCCTCCCTCCCTTGCGGATGCGTAGAATGAATCCACCATGCCGCCTCCCGTCACAAACTCTCAGCTCGCCGAGCGCGCCGAAAGAGCGTTGGCCGCCCCGCGGCATTTGCTCGAGCCGTTTTTCAAGGAGACGACGAAAGAGGTATTGCTGGCCTTGGCGCGCAACCCGAACCTCGCGGAGAAAGACCTGCTGCGCTTGCTCGAAAGAAAAGATTTGCCGGGAGAAGTTGTCCGCGAAATTGCTGAGCATCGGGAAGCGGGAAAAAGTTATGGAGCGAAGCTGGCGCTCGCACGGCATCCAAAAACTCCGCGTCTGGTTTCTCTGCCGCTGCTGAAATTCCTCCACTTGTTTGACCTGGTGCGCGTCTCGCAATCGCCCGCCGTCCCCGCCGATATCAAAATGAGCGCCGAAGATGCCGTGCTCAAGAAGCTCGAATCCATTCCGCGGGGAGAGCGCATCACGCTTGCGCGCCGCGCTTCCGGCCGCGTGGCGGCGGGCTTGCTCTCGACCCAAGACCGCGAACTGATTCGCGCCGCGCTCGATAACCCTTTTCTCTCGGAAGCGCACCTGATCCGCGTCCTGACCCAACGAGGCATCTCCTTGGAGGTCGTCGAAGCCGTCTGTGTCCACGAGAAATGGTCCCGGCGTTATTCCTTGCGCCTGGCGTTGGTCCGACATCCCCTCACGCCGCTCCCGGCCATGCTCGCGTTCCTGCCCGACTTGGCCGTCAACGATCTGCGCGAAGTCTGCCTCGATCGCCGCATGCCCGAACAGGTCCGCAAGTATGTCCTCGCCCACTGCGCCGAGCGGCTGAACCAGCGGCCTCCAGATTTGTAGGGGCACGCCGCCAGTTCGCTCCCGCCTGCTGCGGCCCCATCGGGGCCCCGATTTATCGTGGCCGAGAAGGGAGTGCGGCAATTAAAATCATTTGGAGGTAAACGCCACTTCTTTCGGCGTCGCCGCGCTTCGACCTCTCTCAGCGCCGTCCGGTTAGCGAACGATGAGCATGTCGATGGGCGCAGCGGCCTGGAGCGCAGCGCAGTTGCCGAACAACTCCGTGCAACCGCCAATTCGGGTTAACGGCCGAACAATTCTTCTACTATGGTCGCAAGGTCCTTTTCCAGGTATGAGGCCGCCTCCAGGAGAACCCTGTGCAAGGTTCCCACGCGAATCTCCTTGTGGGCCGGGACCGTTAAGTGGTGCTCGGTCCCCTTTAGAGTGAACGTGAGTCTTATATGGCTACCGGTTTGGCGGCTGATTTGATACCCGTAATGGGCGAGCAATTTTGCGAACTTGGACCCCTCCAGGTCGCGGGGAAGGCTTAAGCGGGGATGAGCTCGTCCTTCACGAGGTGGAGGCGGATAACCTTCGGGCCCGCGCCGGGGTCGAAATGGCAGCGAACGGCGTCCTGGATCAACGCCTTGAGCTCCTCCATCGTTTCCGCCTGCGTGAAAATCGCGTGCCCCAAGGAGTGGGCTTCGTAGCCACCCTCGGGCGATTCCTCGATAGAGAAGATGATTTCGGTTTCGGCCACGTGCTGGACCCTCGTGCTGGATTATAACCGGAAAAGACCACGGAATGCTGAAGAGCCGCGGAGTTGCAGAACAACTCCGCGCTACCTCGCTGGGCAGGCGTCCTCCGTGATAATCTCCCCAAGACGTTCGTAACCACGACTCGCGTGAGGAGCTCGATTGGCTTTTAGCCGGCTCGACCTTTCGATCGTCATCGTCTATCTGGTTGCCGTCACGCTTTTCGGTGCGCATTTCCAAAAATCCCAGCGCACGCTGCACGACTATTTCCTGGGCGGGCGGCGGCTGCCTTGGTGGGCCATCGCGTTTTCGGTGGTCTCGGCCGAGACCAGCATTCTCACCATCATCTCGACGCCGGGAATCGCCTACGCCACGAACATGGATTTCCTGCAGCTGGTCTTCGGATATCTTGTAGCGCGCGTGGTGGTGAGCTTCATTCTGATTCCGAAATATTTTGCGGGAGAGCTTTACACCGCCTACCAACTGATTGATCGCCGTTTCGGTCCGAGCTTGAAGGTCCTGACCGCGGGTCTATTTCTCGTGACGCGCGCGCTCGCCGAGGGCGTCCGCGTCTTCGCCATTTCCATCGTCATCAGCGTGATTTTTCGCACCGGCGTCATCGCCTCCGTGCTGGTCATCGTCGCGCTGACGCTCTTCTACACGTTCAAGGGCGGCCTCACCGCCGTCATCTGGACCGACGTCACGCAGTTCATGATCTACATCGCGGGCACGGTCGTGGCGCTCTTCATCGCCCTGCACGCGATTCCGGGCGGGTGGGGGGAGGTGAGCCGGCTCGCCGCCGCCGGCAACAAATTCTCCTTTCTCGATTTCCGCTTCAACTGGCATCAACCGTATCTTTTCTGGTCGGGCCTGGTGGGCGGGACGTTTCTGACCAGCGCCAGCCACGGCACCGACCAATTGATCGTGCAGCGGCTGCTGGCGGCGCGCACCATGCGCCAGAGCCAGAAAGCGCTGCTTTCGAGCGGCCTGGTGATTCTGTTTCAGTTCGCGCTCTTTCTGGTCGTAGGCGTCGTGCTTTTCGCTTATTACCACTACCATCCGCCCGCGAGTCCCTTTGCGCGGCCGGACCGCATCTATCCTTCCTTCGTGGTGACCGAGCTGCCGATGGGCCTCGCGGGCCTTGTGACCTCGGCGATCATTGCCGCGGCCATGGCCAACCTGAGCGCCGCCTTGAATTCACTTGCTTCGAGTTCGGTGGTAGATTTCTACAAGCCTTTCTTTCGAAGCGACGCAAGCGAGGCTCATTACCTCAGAGCGTCTCGTCTCGCGACGCTGGCGTGGGGAGCGGTCCTCGTGGCCATCGCGCTCGCGGCGGGGCTCGCACAGCAAAGCGTGCTCGAACTCGCCCTCACCATCGCCTCCGTGCCGTACGGAGCGATGCTCGGCATCTTCCTGCTGGGCGTGCTGACCAAACGGGCAACGGAACGAGGGGCATTTGTGGGAGCTCTCGCGGGAATCGGCACCGTGGTCGCGGTGGTTGCCGCGCCGGAGTTTCACTTCACCCGCATCGCCTGGACGTGGTACGTTGCCATCGGCACGACCATAACGTTTGCCGTGGGCTGGGCGGCAAGCCTGGTCGCCGAGCGCGGGGCCGCAATCGGTCCAAGTCCGAGGGTCTGAATTGAGCGCGGAAAAACGGCCGGAACTCGTCAAGGGGCTGGGCCTCGCCGGCGCCATCTCCGTTGTTGCGGGGACGATGATCGGGACCGCCATCTTCATCGTCCCGAGCCGCATGTTGCAATTGGTCGGCTCGCCCGTAAAAGTCATGGCCGTCTGGGTTTTCGCTGGGGCCTTGAGCCTTTGCGGGGCGCTTGGCTATGCCGAACTCGGAGCCGCGCTCCCCAAGGCCGGCGGCGAGTACGTTTACATTCATCGCGCCTATGCGCCCTGGCTCGGGTTTCTCTATGCCTGGACCCAGTTCGTCATTGCCAAGAGCACTTCTATCGCCGCCATCGCCACGGGGTTTGTCCTTTATTTGAGTTACTTCTGGCCGGAGTTGGCGAGCCCCTTCTGGGAGACGCGCGCGAGCTTCGCCGGCCATGCCGCCACTTTCAGTTTGACGGGATTGCAAATCGGCGCCGTCGTCATGATCGCGTTGCTTTCGGGCATCAACATCCTGGGCGTGCGGCGCGCGGGGGCGGTGCAGACAATTTTTACCGCGTCGAAGCTGCTGGTTTTGGCGGCGCTCATCGTCGGCGGGCTGGTTTTCGGCACGGGCTCGTTCGAGCACTTCCGCGCTTCCTCATCGGCGCCGCTGCCTACGGGGTGGCTGGCGGCGGTCGGCATGGCGACGATTTCGGCGCTGTGGGCCTACGACGGTTGGAACAACCTGAGCATGGTGGCGGGCGAGGTCGAAAATCCTCAACGCAACATGCCTCGCGCGCTGATTTTTGGAACACTCGTGGTCATCACCGTTTACGTCCTTGTGAACATCGCATATTTTTATGTGCTCGCGCCTTCCGAGGCGCTCGGGACACAAACCATCGCCGCGGGCGCCGCGCGTGTTTTCATGGGCAAAGCGGGTGGCGCGTTCGTCGCCATCGGGGTGATGATTTCGACGTTCGCCACGCTCAATGGCTCCATCCTTTCCGGCTCCCGCGTCCCTTACGCCGCGGCACTCGACGGCCTCTTCCCCGTGCCGATGACGTCGGTCCATCCCCGGTTCCGCACGCCAACGGTTTCCATCACCGCGCAGGCCGTGATCGCCGGCGCGTTCGCGCTGACCGGAAGCTACAACTCGCTCTACACCAAAGCCATTTTTTCCGAATTCGTTTTCTACGCGCTGGTGACCGCGGGAATTTTTATCCTGCGCCGGCGCGAGCCCGGACTTCCGAGGCCGTATCGAACTTGGGGGTATCCGTTCGTCCCCGCAATATTCGGCATCCCCGTGTATTACCTCTGGCGGCTTTGGCAAAGACGCGAAAAGAAAGGATGAATTGTGAATGATGAGGAACCGTCTTCGATGGATGGTCGTCGCGCTTGCGATGAGCTCTCCGGCGCTGGTTGCTGCGCCCCGCGGCACATGGTGGGTGGTCCGGAGCGCGAACTTCGACGCGCGCGTCAGCCACGAGCTCGAAGAGCTGGCGCGCCGCGAGGGCGCGACCGTCAGGTACATTGAAACGGCGAAGTCGCCGCGCGCGCTCACGCTGGTCTTCGAGCAGGCCGAGAGCCCCGAAGCGTTCATAAAGGATTTGAAACAAGGCGCGGATAGTCCCACGCTGACCGAGGCCACGGAGCGCGAAGGCTACATCCTCGACGCCACGTACCTCGGCGAGCGGCCGAAACTCATCCACATCTCGGCCATTTCCGCAGCGGGTTTCCATCACGCGCTTCGCCAAGCATCACGCTGAGGTTCGCGTGACGGACTATCCGTCGTTTTCCGAACGCGGCATCGTGGAAGGGTTCTATGGAAAAGCCTGGTCGCATGAGGACCGCCTGGCCATGTTGCGCTTCGAGGGGGCGCGCGGCATGAACGTTTATTACTACGCTCCCAAGGACGACCCTTATCATCGCAAGCTTTGGCGCGAGCCTTACCCGCCCGAAGAAATGGCGCAGCTCGCAAGGCTCGTCGAGACCGCCAAGGCGAACTTCGTGGACTTCTGCTTTGCCATCAGCCCCGGCCTTTCGATGACCTATGCGAGCGACGACGACTTCACCACCTTGACGAACAAGCTTTCGAGCGTCGGTAAGCTCGGCGTGAATTGCTTCGCCTTGTTTCTAGACGACGTGCCGCAGGAGC
Source organism: Acidobacteriota bacterium (assembly GCA_003224695.1). Taxonomy (GTDB): domain Bacteria; phylum Acidobacteriota; class Terriglobia; order UBA7540; family UBA7540; genus Gp13-AA74. Next base: position 82 of record QHZO01000178.1, on the reverse strand, counting down.
TCCAAAATCCGGCGGACAAGGCGCGTTTCAAAACCTTGGCCGAGGCTCATGTGGTCGTCATCAACAAACTCCATGCGGCGCT
>QHZO01000177.1:22229-22756 GCA_003224695.1 Acidobacteriota bacterium | reverse complement strand
AGGAAATCATCATCGCCACGAACCCGAACGTCGAAGGCGAGGCCACCGCCATTTACCTTTCGAAACTCATCAAGCCGCTGGGCGTCAAAGTGACGCGCATCGCCATGGGCATCCCGGTCGGCTCCGAGCTTGACTTCGCCGACGAAGTCACCATGCTGAAGGCTATCGAGGGCAGGAGAGAGATTTGATTTCCTTTGCGCCTCAGCCTCTTTGCGTCTTGGCGTGAAAGCTTTTCTGTTTCACGCAAAGGCGCCAAGGCGCGAAGAAAGACCGCAGAGATGGAGGGGCTGTGAAGGCCATGGCGCTCGTGTTTGCGGCCGGGGCATTGGGATTTGCTCTCATGGCAAAGACACCGCACGCCGCCCCGGAACGCCCCAACGGGGCTGGCAATTTCCGAGTTGAGGAGCGCCGCGGCATCTGGTGGCTGATAGACCCTGCCGGAAAACCGATGATATCCGCCGGCGTGGACCAAATTGCCTATGAGCCCGACCACATTCAGGGCACTGGGCCTGCGCCGTACCTCGAGG
>QHZO01000177.1:20223-22215 GCA_003224695.1 Acidobacteriota bacterium | reverse complement strand
TTATCCCGACCGCAAGGCCTGGGACCTCGGCGCGCTCGACCGGCTGCGCATGTGGGGTTTCAATACCATCGGCGCGTGGTCCGATGACGAGCTGTGGAATTTCGGCGTGCCTTACACGGTCATCCTTGACATCGCCACGCGCTCCGGCGCGGACTGGCAGCACGGCAAAGTGGCGGACTTCTTCGACGGCCGCTTTGAGCGCACTGCCGCGAACGTCGCAGGACTCGCTTGCCGGCCGCACAGCCACGACCCGCAGCTCATCGGCTACTTCAGCGACAACGAATTGCGCTGGGGAGCGGACTGGCGCGGGAAAGAGGACATACTCCAAATGTATCTGGCGTTTCCGGAAGGCGCGCCGGGACGTAAGCGCGCGATTGACTTCCTCCGCGAGCGCTACGGGAACGACCTCGCCAAGCTCAATCAGGCCTGGGGAACGAGCGCCCCCGACTTCGGCCATCTGAGGGCCGATTCGACAACCGAGGCGTTCAAGCGTGACTCTGATGCTTTCCTGGAACTCGTAGCGGCGCGCTATTTCGACGTTTGCGCTCGCGCCATCCACAAAGCCGACCCGAACCATCTCTACCTCGGCGCGCGGTTTGCCGGGCACGTGCCGGATGAAGTGATCCGCGGAGCGCGCGGGGCGGACGTGGTCTCCGTGAATATCTATAGCTTCCACCCGCGCCCGCTCGTCGAACATATTTACCAGGTTACTGAGAAACCTGTGCTCATCACCGAATTCGCCTTCCGCGCTGAAGACTCGGGCCTGCCGAACACCCAAGGCGCGGGCCCGAAGGTCCCGAACCAACCCGCGCGAGCCAAAGCCTATCGCGATTACGTCATCGAGCTCGCAAGCCTGCCCGAAGCCGTCGGCTACCACTGGTTCAAATGGGCCGATGAGCCGAAAGAGGGCCGCTTCGACGGCGAGAACTCGAACTACGGCCTGGTGAATATCGAAGATCAGCCGTATTCGGAATTCGTCGAAGCCGTTAAATCCGCCAACGCCGCGGCGCTCGCCGCGCACGAGCGCTCCATTCCCTCACGTCCATAGCCCGACAACGCATCCGCCCGCTATAATGGCCTCTTGCCGCCAGGAACTGCGCAAGGCGGCGAAAACTGTTTGGCAGGCTGACGAAAAAGGGGATTACGACATCTCAATTTCGGTACTTTCTTCAGCCTGGTAGAGGGGAGTTCAGGTGCTTCACCACCTCCGACCGTTGAACCCTTACCTCGCGCGTTACAAGCAGCGCTACGTCGTGGGCTTTGCGGCGCTCCTGGTCACCCAGGCTATCGGCGTGACGATGCCGCTGATTATCAAAGCCGGAATTGATGGCCTCAATCGAGCCTCGGCGCGCGACAAGTTGCTGCTTATTGCCGCGCTGCTGGTCGGCGCGGCGCTGGCCAAAGCCATTTTCCAGTTCTGGATGCGCTGGATACTGATTGGCATCTCGCGCGACGTCGAATTCGATCTCAGAAACGACCTCTTCCGCCACCTCGAGCGGCTTTCGCCCGCCTATTACACTCGTACGCCGACGGGCGAGCTGATGTCGAAGCTCACCAACGACTTGAATGCCGTCCGGAACCTGGTTGGCCCGGGCATCATGTATTCGGCAAACACCTTGGTGGTGGGCCTGGCGACGATTGCGCTTATGGCGAGCCTCGACTGGCGGCTGACCCTCATCTCGATCGCGCCGCTGCCGCTGGGCTCCGTTGTGGTGCGCGTCTTTGGCCGGAAGATCTTCGAACGGTTCGAGCGCATCCAGGCAATGTATTCCGAGCTCACCGAGCGCGTGCGCGAGAACCTCTCGGGTGTCCGGATCGTCCGCGCCTTCTGCCAGGAAGAAGCCGAGGAAGCCGAGTTCGACCGCATGAACCGCGACTTCGTCGAGAAGAACCAGCGGCTGATCTGGATTACCAGCGTGCTGTGGCCGTCGCTCGCGCTGCTGTTTGGGCTCGCGTTCATGCTCCTGATGTTCGAAGGCGGGCGGCACGTGC
>QHZO01000177.1:18818-20193 GCA_003224695.1 Acidobacteriota bacterium | reverse complement strand
CTGGCCCATCATCGCGCTGGGCTGGGTGACCAATCTCGTCGAGCGGGGGCTTGCCTCGCTTGGCAGGCTCATGGCTATTTTCCAGGCGCGGCCCGACATTGATGATCGCGACGTTCGAGAGCCGCCGCTCACGGCCATTCGCGGCGAAATCGAATTTCGCAACCTTTCGTTCGCGTACAACGGAAAGCCGGTCTTGAAGGACGTCACCTTGCGCATTCCAGCCGGGAAGACCGTGGCGATTGTGGGCGCGACCGGTGCGGGCAAGTCCACGCTCGCAAGCCTGATTCCGCGCCTTTACGACTCGCCCGACGGCACGCTGTTCCTCGACGGCGTGCCCATTCGACAGATTCCACTCGCGACGCTGCGCCACGCCATCGGCTACGTCCCGCAAGAGACGTTCCTGTTCAGCGAGACCGTCGCCGAAAATATTCGATTCGGCAAGCCGGAGGCGAACGGGACGGAAGTCGAACGCGCCGCCGAAATATCGAACATCCTGCCCGACATCCACGGATTTCCGAGCGGCTTCGACACACGCGTGGGCGAGCGCGGCCTGACGCTTTCGGGCGGCCAGAAGCAGCGCACGGCCATCTCGCGCGCCGTCATCCGCGACCCTCGCATACTGATTCTGGACGACGCTCTTTCCAGCGTGGACACCTACACCGAGGAAAAAATTCTAGGTCATCTGAGCGAGGTCATGGCCGGGCGAACGACGATTCTTATTTCGCACCGGATCTCGACCATCCGCCACGCCGACGAAGTCGTGGTGCTCGATGACGGCACGATCGCTGAGCGCGGCACGCACGCCGAGCTGCTCAGCCGGGCAGGCCTCTACGCCGACCTTTATCAGCGGCAGTTGATCGAAGAGGACCTCGAGAAAGCTTAGGAATTCAGAAGTCAGGAGACAGAAGTCAGAATGGATGAACGGACGGCCGTCGAGCGAAAGCCCGCCAAGAGCTTCCGAGACCTTTTGGTCTGGCGGAAGGCCCATGCATTCACGCTTGGCATGTATGGTTTTACAGCGGGCTTTCCAAAGCAAGAAACCTATGCCCTATCTATCCAAATGCGAAGAGCGGCCGTCTCTATTCCTGCCAACATTGCTGAAGGTTTCCGAAAACGAGGAAAGGCAGACAAAGCTCGGTTTATGAACACAGCAGAAGGCTCGATTGAGGAGAGACGCTATTACCTGATACTGGCTCAAGATCTTGGGTACGGACAAACTGAAACGCTGATGACATTGCTCGAAGAAGTCAGCCGTCTGCTCAATGCCTACGCGAGAGCTATTCTGGCTTCTGACTTCTGACTCCTGACTCCTAGATCCGAACCTATGGCGGAAAGCCTCCACGAAGAAGAGGTTCTCGGTAAAGCATACGACGCG
>QHZO01000177.1:0-18679 GCA_003224695.1 Acidobacteriota bacterium | reverse complement strand
AGCCCCCAGCCGCTCACAGGCATCCTCGAGCTGACGTTCCTCTTTTATCTTCCGATCATGCTCCTGTCCTTCGTCCTCGAATTCGCGCAGTCGTTTGCGATGCAGATTGTCGGACAAAAGGTCATGTACGACCTGCGGAAACAGATTTTCGCGCACTTGCAGCGGCTGGAGATGAGCTTCTTCGACCGGAATCCCGTGGGCCGCCTGGTGACCCGCGCGACAACCGACGTGGATGTGCTCAACGACCTGTTTGCTTCCGGCATGGTCGCGATCTTCGGAGACTTTTTTACGCTCGCGAGCATTATCGTCGTCATGCTGGGCCTCAACTGGAAATTGGCCTTGCTGACATTCTCGGTGCTTCCGGTCATCGCCCTCGTCACCATGGAGTTTCGCCGCGCCGTGCGCGAGTCCTACCGGAAAATCCGCGTCGCCATCGCGCGCATCAACGCCTACCTTCAAGAGCACATCACCGGCATGGCGGTGCTGCAACTGTTCAACCGCGAGGCGAAGAGCACCGAGGAGTTCGAAGCGATCAATCGCACCCACATGGAAGCGTACAAGGACTCGATCCTCGCCTACGGACTTTTCTATCCCGCGGTCGAGCTGCTGAGTACGGTGGCGGTGGCCATCATCCTGTATTTCGGCGGGGGCATGACGCTCCACGGCGCGGTGACGGTCGGAACAGTCATCGCCTTCCTCCAGTATTCGCAGCGCTTTTTCCGGCCGATTCAGGACCTCTCGGACAAATACAACATCCTCCAGGCGGCCATGGCGAGCTCGGAGCGGATCTTCAAGCTGCTCGATGCGCCCGCCGCCATCCACGATCCCGCCAAGCCCCAGACGCTTCCCGAGCCGCGGGGCCGCATTGAATTCGCGAACGTCGCTTTTGCCTACCAGGCCGGCCACCGCGTCATCGAAGGCGTCTCGTTTACGATCGAGCCGGGTGAGACCGTGGCCGTGGTCGGCCACACGGGCGCGGGCAAGACGACGCTTACCAATCTCCTTCTGCGGTTCTACGACGTCTCCGACGGCGCCATTCTCTTCGACGGCGCGGATCTTCGCGAGCTACGCTTGCGAGATCTCAGGAGGAATTTTGCCATCGTCCTCCAGGACCCGTTCCTGTTCTCCGGCACCATCGCCTCGAACGTGCGGCTGGGAAGCGCTTGGATCACTCAGGACGCCATGCGCGCGGCCGCTGAACGCGTGAACATTCTCGGCTTCATCCAGAGCCTGCCCGGCGGTTTCGAAGAGCCCGTCAAAGAACGCGGCGCGACACTTTCCGTGGGGCAAAAACAATTGCTTTCGTTTGCGCGCGCGCTCGCCCACAACCCGCGCATATTGATCCTGGACGAAGCCACGTCGAGCGTTGACCCCGAGACGGAGTTTCTGATCCGCGAGGCGTCGAGGCGGCTGTTGGAAAATCGCACCTCGCTCGTGATCGCGCACCGGCTCTCGACCGTGCAGAACGCCTCGAAGATCATCGTGATGCACAAAGGGCGCGTGCGCGAGGTGGGAAGCCACCAGGAATTGCTCGCGCGGCGCGGGATTTATTGGAAGCTTTATCAGCTTCAGTACAAGGACCAGGAAACGTCCGTGGACCGTGTCGCGGACGAGCGGGTGGAGAGTTGAGGGTCGAGGGTCGAACGCGCGGATATGGACTTTTGAGCTTTGACTTTTGACTTCCCTGCACGCCAGGGACGATGGATCAGGCACAACCAGCATTGTTTCAACTCAGCCTCATGATGGTCGCGGGGGAGCGCTCCGGCGATATGTACGGTGGCGAGTTGGCGCGGGCGCTTACGGCGCGCCGGCCGGCCCTGGCGCTGTTCGGCTGCGGCGGCAAGGCCATGCGCGACGCAGGCGTGGAGACGCTCGTGGACGCGCATCAGCTCTCGATGGCGGGCATCACGGAAGTGCTCGCGGGCCTGCCGCGCGCCTGGCGGGCCCTGCGCCTGCTCGTTCGCGAAGCAGAGCGGCGCCGTCCCGCGCTCGCCGTGCTCATTGATTTCCCGGATTTCAATTTGCGTCTCGCGAAGAAGCTTGGCCGCATCGGGGTCCCCGTGGTCTATTTCGTCAGCCCGCAAATCTGGGCCTGGCGCCCCGGCCGCCTCCGTCAAATCAAGGAGCGCGTCCGGATGATGCTCTGCATCTTCGACTTCGAAGAAAAACTCTACCGTGAGGCCGGCGTGCCCGTCGAATACGTGGGCCATCCGCTGGTGGACCGGATGGTCCCGGGCCTGACCCGCGAGGAGTTCTTCCGTTCGGCAGGTCTCGATTCCGGCCTGACCACCGTGGCGCTGTTGCCTGGCAGCCGCCCGCGCGAGGTGAGTGTCCATCTGCCCATCATGCTTGACGCAGCCTCGCAACTCGCTAGCCGCCGTTTGCAATTTGTGGTGGCCATTGCGCCCTCGCTCGACCCGAAGTGGGTGGAAGCGTTTTCACCGGAAGGTGGGGCGCAAGGCCTTGCGCCCCTACGGTCGGGCGGAGCCAAAATTGCCTTCCTTCATGATGCCACGTATGACGCTCTGGCCTATTCCGACCTCTCTATGGTCGCCAGCGGTACGGCCACGGTCGAGGCGGCGCTCGCCGCGCGGCCCATGGTCGTCGTCTATCGCGTCTCGCCGCTAAGCTGGATGACGGGTAAGCTGGTGGTGAAGGTCCCTTTCTACAGCATGGTGAACTTATTGGCAGGGAAGGCCGTGGTCCCGGAACTTATGCAAAGCGACTTCACAGCCGAGAAGCTCGCGGGAGCAGTGGAGTCGCTGCTCGACCATCCCGAGGAGCGCCGAGCTATGGCTCAGGAACTATTGGCGGTCAAAGCCAGGCTTGGGCCGGGACACGCCATCGAGCGCGCGGCGGAAGCCGTGCTCCGGCTGCTCGACAACCGGAGCTCTAGCGCCGCCGTGACGGGCTCTTGAGGCTGGTGTGGGCGGGAAAGTCAAAAGGCAAAGGTCGAAAGTTAGAGGTCGAGAGTCCAATATCCGCACTTTCGACCCTAAACCTTCAACTCTCGACTCGCTCGAGCGTGTTGTCGTGCCGTCATGCAACGGCAGGGGCCAGAAAGTAATCCAACTTATAGGCAGAGATTCCAGTGTTATGACTGCGTGCGACAGGCGGCTCGTGGGAAATTGCACAGTTGAAAGTCGAGGGTCGAAAGTCGAAGGTGAGGCCCTGAAGAATTATCGGCGGGAAAGTCAAAAGTCAAAGGTCGAAAGTCCAATGTCCGCACTTCCCTCAACCTTCAACCTTCAACACTCGACTCGCTCGTTCGCGGCTGTATGGCTCGTCCTTGGTGTCCCGTTCCTCCTCGTACCCGGCGGCGCTCGCGCGCAAACTTCCCCGCCGCCTTTTACGGTGGACCGGTACGTCATTGACGCGAAGCTTTTCCCATCTACTCACACGCTTTCAGCCCAAGTGGAAATTCACTTCACTCCCCAAGCCGATCTCCGCTCGCTCAGCTTTGAGCTCAACAGCGCGCTCAAGGTGAGCAAAGTCCTCAACGCCTCGGGCCGGGAGCTCGGTTTTCACCAGGATGGGCAGACCTTTGGCACGGATTTTCCTGACGCGCTCAAGTCCGGGAGCGCTTCGTCCATCACCGTGACTTACTCGGGGTCGCTTGCTTCCGCCGAAGGCAGCCCGGTCGAAAACCTGAAGCTGGCTTATGTCGGCCCAGAGGGCTCGTACCTGCTCTACCCGGGCCGTTGGTTTCCAGTGGCGGGATACGGAACAAACCGTTTTGCGGCGAAGATGCGAATCACGGTACCGCCCGATGAAGTTGCGATAGCTTCCGGCAGCCCCTCGATGCCCGAGAAGGCGGCGGGACAAACCACCTACACGTTTGAATACAACAAACCTTCGTTTCCGGGCACCGTGCTGGCGGGAAATTACAAAGTCATCCCAGGGACGGCGGTCGGCGCCGACATCACGATGTATCTGAAGCCGGCGAGCGAGAAATATGCGCAGCCTTACGCCGAGGCTGCGGGGAAGATGCTCTCGTTCTTCACCGATAAGTTCGGCCCCCTGCCCGAGAGCCACCTGGCCATCGTCGAAATTGCCGACGACACGGTGGGAGGCACCTCCGCGCCGGGCGTGATGGCGCTGGCCACGCGCGGGTTTGCGGACCGGGTGGATGTGGGGCTCCTGGCCCACGAAATTTCCCATCAGTGGTGGCCCTGCTTGGTCAGTCCCGCCACGCCAAACGACGCCTATCTGGACGATGGTCTGGCCGACTATTCCAAGGCCATTTACATCCAAGAGGCGGAGGGCGAAGAGGCTTTCGAGTCCCTGATGCGGGACACGTCGGTGGGCGCGCTCACGCACGAGGAAGTGGCCCCCGTCGGCCAAGCCGGGCAACTGCGGGAATTCAGCCCCGAGTATGAATCCATTGTCATTGACAAGGGCGCGATGGTCTTCCACATGCTGCGGTGGGTCGTCGGCGACGACGCTTTCTTTAACGCTCTCCGGGCTCTCAGCAAAGACTACGCCTGGAAGAGCGCCACCTCGGACGAATTCCAGAAGCTCGCCGAGAAATCGAGCCGCCAGGAGCTGACCTACTTCTTCGCGCTTTGGGTGACTTCGACGGGCGTGCCGCAGTTCAAGCGCACCTGGGCCACCTATCGGACTGCCGATGGGTATCAGGTGGTCGGGAAAATTCAGCAGGACTTGGACATCTTTCGCATGCCAGTGGAGGTCCGCATCTATAGCCGGGGCCGCAAACCCGCGGACCAGCGCGTGGACATGGTCGGGACAACCGCCGACTTCACGATCAACACGGTGTTCGAGCCCCAGCGCGTGGTCGTGGATCCGGCCAGCCGCCTGCTCAAGTACGACGACCAGACGCGCATTGCCGTGGAGATGGCGCGCGGCGGGCGACCAGCTCGAGCAGCAACAGGCGTATCTCGAAGCGGTCACGCAGTACCAGAAAGTGCTGGAGCTCAATAAGAACTCATCGCTCGCTCATTACCGCCTGGGCGAAATCTATTTCAAGTTGCGCAACTACAACGCCGCCATCGAGGAGATGCGGCGCGCGCTCGACGGCGACCTGCTACCGAAGTGGATCGAAGTCTGGGCGCACCTGACCATCGGAAAGGTCTTCGACATGACCGGCCAGCGCGACCGCGCCCTGAACGAATACCAGCTCGCCCTCCATACCAACAACAACGCCCAAGGCGCGCTCGACGAGGCCAACAAGTACATCCAGCACCCCTATAGCGAACAAGCCGCCACCGCAGGCAATTCCAAGTAGCCGCTCGACATCCAGCCGTTCGGCGCGCCATACCGAAGATCTATTGCCTGGAGCTGCACTTGGGATTCACCGCTGTCGAGCTGTTTCTCCCATTCCCAATCCCGCCAGTTTCGGCGCACAGATGCCCCGGTGCTGGATCAGCACTTTGAAGATGCCGCCCATACCCTCGGGATGGATTAGCCGCTTGAGTTTCAGCCGCGCATTGAGCTTCTCAATCTGCGATTGTCCCGGATCGTAGAGGTCGAAGAACCGATTGGCCTCGCCAAGCGCCGTCAGGAACCGCTCTTGCATGGTGAAGCCGGTGAACTCGAGGCCGGCTGCCGCTCCCGCATCGCGCAGCAGACTGAAGTTCACGTGGGCGGTCAGGTCTTGCTCCCCGGGCGCCACAAAAAAATTCTCGGTCGTCCGGTTTCGAAAATAGCTTAGGAGTGTTCCACGCCGCCGCTCGGGAGTTATGAGGCGTTCGGCCCAGTCGCCGTAATCAATGGTGATGACAAAGCCTGCGCGAAGCTTTTCAGCAATGGACTGGATCCAGCGGCCGGCCGCCAGCGATATTTCCACGCGCTGGCCTTCTTCGATGCGGTTGGCGTAGCGCGCCACGGCCGCGGCGGTTGAGGCTTCTCGAATCGGTCCGAGCCTCTCGGAAAGCTCCCCGCTTTCTGCGGTGACGTAGACTTCTTTCAGCCGCCCGCCCGACCGCGTAACGACGGCGACCGGCAGAGCATCGGCAAGTTCGTTTGAAAAGAAAACACCGGTGACGGGCTCGATCTCCTCAAGCGATGCCGCCGCCCGCACCGGCAGGGGCACGCCCGCGGACTGGATTCTTTCAAGCGCCCGCCGACGGACAGGTTCCGCGGGCTCGACGACCCTGTAATCCAGCGCCGAAAAGAACTCCGGATACGCCGACCGGGACCAGCTCAAAAAATCCCCGGCGAAGACGCCGCGCCCGGCGCCCATTTCGACCCACGTGAATTGCGGGGGGCGGCCGAGCAGCCGCCAAATCTCTTCGGCTTGTCGGCTGATGAGCCGAGCGAAAACCGGGTGCAAGTCGGCGCCGGTGAAATAGTCGCCCCGCGCTCCCGTTCGCTCGCGTCCTTGAGCGTAATAGCCGTGCTCCGCGTGGTACAGACAAATTTCCATGTACTGCTCGAAAGGGATCGGAGCCGAACACCGAAGCCGCTCGAGGAGATGTTTCTTGAGCGGCGTCGCGATGTATGAAGTTACGTGAAATTGGTCGGCCATGCTATTCAGGTCGAAAGTCGAGAGTTAAAGGTCGAAAGTACGGATTTTCAACTTTCGACTTTCAACTTTAAACCCCCGCACCAAGATTCGCCAACGGCCGAAAAGCGCCGGCTGGGCCTGTCTGGCGGAGGACTGTTATAATCAGGACCTTCTAAAAATGTCGGGAATTATCGGATACATCGGAAACAAGCGCGTGGTGCCGGTGCTGCTCGAGGGCTTGAACCGGCTCCAGTACCGGGGCTACGACTCAGCGGGGCTCGCGGTGATTGGGGATTCGAAGCTCCTCATCCGACGCGTGAAAGGGAAGCTCCGGAACCTTGAGGAAGTGATTCGTTTGAATCCGCTCGCCGGCTCCTACGGGATCGGCCACACGCGCTGGGCGACGCACGGCGCACCGACGGAAGAAAACGCCCACCCGCACCGCGATTGCCACGGGACCGTCGTCGTGGTGCACAACGGCATCATCGAAAACTATTTGGAACTCAAAAAGGAACTCGCGAGCGAGGGCCACCGGTTTTCCACCGAGACGGATACGGAAGTTATCGCGCACCTGATTGAGAAATACATGCATGGCGGTGGCGCGGCGGAGGGCGAAGAAAAGCGACGCAAGCCGCTCGAAGACGCCGTGCGGCAGGCGGTGGGACGCCTGGCGGGGGTTTTCGCGCTCGCCATTATCTCGACGCTCGACCCGAACAAAATTGTCGCGGTGCGGCGAGGCCCGCCGGCCGTCATCGGGCTTGGCAAGGACGAGTATTTTGTGGCCAGCGACGTGCCCGCCATTCTTTTCCACACGCGCGACCTTTTTTTCCTCGCCGATGGCGACCTGGCCGTGCTCACGCCCCTTGGTGTGAAGCTCGCCGACTTCGACGGCCGTCCCGTCACGCGGCGCGTGCAGCACATCACCTGGGACCCCATCCTTGCCGAGAAGGGCGGCTTCCGTCACTTCATGGCGAAAGAAATCTACGAGCAGCCGCGCGCCGTGCGCGACACCATGCTCGGCAGGGTATCGCTCGAAAGCGGCGAAGTATTCCTCGACGAGATGGAAATCAGCGAAGCGGATTTTCGTTCCTTCCGCGCCATTCAAATTGTGGCCGCGGGCACCTCGCGTCACGCCGGCCTGGCGGGGAAATTCATGATCGAGCGGCTGGCGCGCGTGCCGGTGGAGGTGGACTACGCCTCGGAATTCCGCTATCGCGACCCGCTGGTGGGCCCGGAGACTTTGACGATCCTCCTCACCCAGTCCGGCGAAACCGCGGACACCATCGCCGGGCAGCGCGAGGCGCAGGCGAAAGGCGCGAAAACGCTGGTGATCTCGAACGTCCTGGGCAGCATGGTGCCGCGCGAGGCCAATGGGACGATCTACACGCACGCCGGGCCGGAGCTCGCCGTCGCCTCGACGAAAACATTTACGGCGGAGCTCGCGGCGCTCTACCTGTTCGCGCTCCATCTGGGGACGACGCGCGGCTCGCTCCCTCGCGCCGAGGCGAAGCGGCATGTTTCGGATCTCGCGGCGCTGCCCAAACAGCTCGAATCCGTTCTCGAAAAAGAGGAGGAGGTCGAAGACTTGGCCCGCCAGTTTTTCCGATCCGCGGACTTCCTGTTTCTCGGCCGGGGCATCCACTTCCCCATTGCTCTCGAAGGCGCGCTCAAGATGAAGAAAATTTCCTACATTCATGCCGAGGGCCACCCGGCGGGCGAGATGAAACACGGCCCGCAGGCGCTCATCGCCGACGGCCTGCCGGTGGTGGTGATCGCCACCTGCGATTGGAACGACGCGGACTCCCGGATTCGCTACGAGCGGACGCTTTCGAATATCAAGGAAGTGAAGGCGCGCGGGGCCGCCATCCTGGCGCTGGTGACGGAAGGCGATGAGCAAGTCCGCGAAATGGCCGATTGCCTCCTGGCGCTTCCGCCCACCAATGAATTGCTCTCGCCCATACTCGAAGTCGTGCCGCTGCAGCTTCTGGCGTACCACATCGGCGTGCTGCGCGGCTCCGACGTCGACCAGCCGCGCAACCTCGCCAAGTCGGTGACCGTGGAATAGATTCTCGTATTCTCTCCTGGCCGCGCGTTTGGCCCCTCGCGGCCGGACTTACGCGCAATCGCCCACTTTGAAGTGGTACAATCCAACGCCAGAGTTGAAGCGAGAAACTATATCCATGGCGGATTCAGGCTCGGTACGAAAAGGTGACCTGCGCTTCGCAGTAGATAGTCGTCTACTATTTGAACTGGGTGAGAGGCTGGTTGCGCGCAAATCGGTCGCACTGGCGGAGCTTGTAAAGAATTCTTACGATGCCGATGCCACTAAGGCGGTCGTGAGGCTTCATAATGTTACCAAGGAACATGGCCAAATAACAGTGGAAGATAATGGCGCGGGAATGACCCCACCCATGATCAAGAAGACGTGGATGCGGATCGCGACCGACGACAAGGATCGCAACCCGGTTTCGATAATCTATGGGCGGCCACGTGCCGGTGCCTAGGGGATCGGCCGATTCGCAAGCAGGCGCCTTGCTGGCGAGTTAATTCTAAAGTCGATAGCGAAGCGGGAAGACAGCGCTAAAGAGCAGACCACCCTGACTTTCCACTGGAAGGACTTTAAACCAGGGATGGACATCGACGAAATCCCAAATCGATATGAGTCAAGACTTGTCAGGAAGGACGTGCCGTCAGGGGTCACCTTGGTCCTTAGCCAATTGCACGAGACTTGGCAGGAGGAAGACGTGCGAGAGTTACAAAAGGACCTACTCAGCCTGCTTTCCCCCTTTCCCCTCCCGCGGGGGTCTAAAAGCAAGCGAGTTGACGCTGGATTTTCATTCAAGCTGAACGCTCCCGAATTTCCCGAACTCGAGGGGGAGCTGATCGGAAAATTCCTTGAAGCTTCATGGGGCGTTCTTAGCGGTCGGATTGATGCTGGAGGGCACGCGCGCTACAAACTTAAGAAGCGGGGCCGCGAGACAGTCGGCTTCACATCCGATCGCACTTTTTCGGGAGTCCGTCACGCGGAATTTCGAATCCATTACATCCCGTATCGCGGCGAATTTTTCAAGGGCTTACCCTTTAACATGGCTGAGGCAAGGAAATTCGGACGCGAGCAGGGTGGGGTCCGGATTTACTTGGATCGATTCAGGGTCTTCCCCTATGGTGACCCCGGCGACGATTGGCTTGATATGGACGCTGATCGCGGTCGAAGGACAGTCGCCACACCACGTGAACTCGGCCGCGTATCAGAAGGCGTTGTTCGACCCATGCTCCAACTGCCCGGGAACTATCAGTTGTTTGGCGCGGTCTTTCTGTCCCGGATCTCAACTCCGGATTTCGAGCTGAACGTAAGCCGCGAAAGACTCTTAGAAACCGACGCGTTCAAGAGTCTGAAGGCCTTCACAAGGCTTGGAATTGAGTGGATGACCGTGCAATACGGCCGCTACGTGCAGGAGCGGGAGGCTAGGACTGCGGAACTTAGAGAGCCCGATCCGTTCGCGCGCCTCAAAGAGGTTCGTGAAGAGGTTGAGAAAACGGGGACGATGGACCGGGAGACGCGAACGCGAATTTTGCAGACTCTCGATCTCGCCAGAGCTGACTGGGAAAGCCAGCAAAAGGAACAAATCAGTGAGCTTTCCATGCTCCGCGTATTAGCCACTGTGGGAACGACGGTTGTCATCTTCGACCATGAGCTGCGCGCAGTTGTGGACAACCTAAGGGGCATCCACACCGATTTGACTGGGTTTGCTTTGACTCTTCCCTCAGAGGATCGTGCGAAGTACGAGAAGGTTTTGTCGGAATTGGAAAAGTGGGCTAGGAGTGTTGAGGAGCAAGGTTCGCAAATTGGTCTGCTTCTCAGCAGCGACGCGCGTTTGCGGAGGCGAAGGTTCGCACTACGCCAAGTTGTTGACGAAATGGTTGCCCCATTCGCCCGGTACATGAGTGAACTGGGAGTTGAGTTCAAGAATAACGTACCTCCGGATTTACGCACTCCCCCCATGTTTGGCTGTGAGCTACAGTCTGTCTTGCTCAATTTGCACACGAACGCGCTGAAGGCTATCAAAAAAGAGCGCCTACGAGAGATTGCCGTGTCCGCCAAGCAAGAGGGCATTCACAGGAGGTATAAATGTGAAGCAAGGAGCCCGTGGTACTGTGTCCAAAACGCGGTGATTCCCGATGCGTTTCTTCATTACATGTCGTCCGCCATCCCTCACTTAGTCCTGAACAGCTCTGGTGCCACCTGTACGAACGCCATCCACCAAGTATCCTGGAAGAGTAACTTCTCACACGACGGGCGAAAATGGATCGCGCTTTCGTCACTAAACACGCTTTGCCAGTTTGGAGCAGAACTGAACGGTAGATGGTACGGAGGAGGCGTCCTTAAGCTTGAGCCTAATGAAGCAAGGAAGCTTCCCCTCGTCAAGGGACCTCCGAAAAGCATGGCGTTGCGGGAGGTATTTCGTACTGTGGATTCATTGCTACGCCAGAGAGAAGTAAACGCGGCTGTGGATGTCGTAGACCAAACGATTCTAGTGGAAGGTCTAGGTCTGTCAAGAGGAGAGGTCGGCCTATTAGCTAGAGCTTGCGTGTCCTTCAGGCAGATGCGCCTCCCGCCTTGTAGGCGGTAATGAAAAATGCACTCATTCGGCCCCCCTGTCAGCCGAGGGCAACTCCTCAGGAATACAGCTTGCAGGGATTTATCATCATCCTCCCAAGGCCGGACGCGGGAGGTTTTCCGGGCGAAGTCAATGGGGGCGAGCGCATGAAGGTTGTTTATTCTGACGATTACGACCTGAATCTTGGCGACCACGTGTTTCCGTCGGTGAAATACAAGCTGACCAAGCAGCGCCTGCTCGCCGAGGGCGTCGCCAGGCCGGAAGATTTTGTCGAACCCGAGCCGGCGACGGATGAGGACGTGGCGCTCGTTCACCACCGCGAATACATCCGGAAACTTAAGGAGGGCAAGCTCACCCACCTCGAAATCCTGCGCCTGGAGATTCCCTACTCGCCGGAGCTGGTGCGGGCGGTGTGGCTGGCTGCCGGCGGCTCAATTCGCGCCGCGCGCCTGGCGCTCGAAAACGGGATTGCCGCGAACCTGGGCGGCGGATTCCACCACGCCTTCCCAGACCACGGCGAAGGCTTCTGCGTGCTGCACGACGTCGCCATCGCCATCCGCCGCTTGCAGAAAGAGGGCCTTATCGGCCGAGCCATAACCGTTGACACAGATGTCCACCACGGCAACGGCACGGCGGCCATTTTCGCGGCGGATGAGACGGTGTTCACGCTCTCGATCCATCAGGAAAATAACTACCCCTATCCGAAGCCGCCGAGCTCGCTCGACATCAACATGGCGGACGGCGCCGAGGACGAAGAATACCTGGCCGCGCTCGAACATGGGCTCGCGACGGCGCTCGAAAACTTCTCGCC
Organism: Acidobacteriota bacterium; assembly: GCA_003224695.1. Classification (GTDB taxonomy): domain Bacteria; phylum Acidobacteriota; class Terriglobia; order UBA7540; family UBA7540; genus Gp13-AA74. Next base: position 6,783 of record QHZO01000177.1, on the reverse strand, counting down.
GGATCTCCTCTTCTACCTTGCCGGCGCCGACCCCTACCGCGAAGACCAGCTCGGAGGGCTCAAACTTTCTCTCCATGGCCTCGAGCACCGCGACCGCTTGGTTTTCGAAAAGGCGCGCGCCAAGAAAATTCCCGTCGCTGTCGCGCTCGCCGGCGGCTACGCCCGCCATCTCAACGACACGGTGCGGATTCATGCCAATACGATTCGTGTTGCGAGGGAATTTGGGAAGGGTTAACCAGCAGAACACACTTTTCGCTAGAGGGCATGCCTTAGCGCGATTCTAGCGAAGGAGTCGAGGCTTGCAAGCAATTTCACCACATCGAAATTCTCAATGCAGCCCAGGCAGTCAAGGACAGCAGGCACCACCTCAGTCACGCGTTGCTCATATTCCTCTACGTCGACCGAATTACCTTCGCGCTAGGCGACCAGGCTCTCGAAATAAAGCGCGAACAACAAAAATGAAGCTGCTCCCTCCACGTCGGATGCGGCCACAGATCGGCAGGTGGCTGAAGCCTCAAGTAGTTCGGATATGCCCCCGAGTCGTCGGCTCAGAATCTTGCGTAGCCTCTTCAGGTCGCTTTCTGTGGATTCGCGCATTTTCAAGGAGCTCTTTTCCAGTAAAGACGGAAAGGTAGCGATACTTTCCTCGTAGTTGTTCTGACCCGCCCTCTTCTCTGTCCACCAAGCTTACTACAGCCGTTACCTCCAGTCCCTCTCTTTCTGCTATTTCCACGGCTTCCATGGTTGACTTCCCGGTTGTGCAGACCTCATCCACAATCACAACTTTGCTTCCACGCTCGAGCATCGGCCCTTCGATCTGCTTTTGCATTCCATGGGTCTTCCGCTCTTTACGGATTATGAATGCCTGAAGAGGCTTGCCCGCGTAGAAACTTACCGCAGCGACGGACGCGACTATCGGGTCCGCTCCTAGCGTGAGACCCCCGATAGCATCTGCGCTGATCTTTTTTTCGTCGAGTAAGTCAAGTATGGTCTTAGCCGTCAAAACCGAGCCCTCGGGGTCCAGAGTGGTTCGCTTGCAGTCAAAGTAGAAATCGCTTTCCTGTCCTGAAGAAAGTTTGACACGCCCCCACCGTACGGATTTTTGGCAGAGGATCTCCCTCAGTTTGGCGCGATTTTCCATGATGGTTCTGTGCAGGAATGCCTCTAGCTTATCACATCCAGCCCGGCGCGGCGACTCCGGGCCCCGCACAGGGATTTGCGACGCGGGCGGGACCGATAGCGTGGGTTTGTTCCCTCCCATTGTACGATGCTCCTTCACGGTTGGCGGTTACCCCCAACCCGGATTTACCGGAGTCAAGCTTAGCAATACCTAATACTAGTTTCAGAAATAGTCGGACGATGGTAATATGCGGTACATGTCGGTATACGCGCGCGGCCAATCGGTATAGGAGTCGCCATGGAACAAGGCCAGGTCAAGAGTCCTGGCGGAAGACTCATACCGCCATATGTCTCCTACAATACCTTTCGCACGTTTGTCGGTGGATTCAAGAAGGGGCCGCCAGGTAGGATCGACAGGGGCCTTATGGCGCACATGTCTGGAGCCATTCAGGGCCAACTCATCGCCGCTCTGAAATACCTGGGGTTAATGTCCCCCGAGGGCTTGCGGACGGAAAGGTTTGTCGCCCTCGCCAAGTCGGAGGGCGCGGAACGACAAAACGTGCTCCGCCAGACTTTGGAAGCCTCGTATTCGTATTTATTCAGGAACTTCGATCTTGAGACTGCGACAGGCTCTCAAATCAGGGAACAATTTCAGGAAGTAGGCGCGTCAGGTGACACCGTACGTAAATGCCTTGCCTTCTTCATGGCGGCATGCAAGGAGGCCGGGATTCCCTTATCCCCCTATATGGAGTCACCGAGGCGTCCGCAAACTGGAAGCAAACGCCGAGGTCGGCGGGCGGCCCCGCAACGCGTTGAGGGCACGTTGAGCAATGCCACGAATGCCGAAGACAGCAACCCCGAAGCCGTCGTCCCACTTCCAGCGTGGCCGGAGCTACTTCTTGCAAAATTTCCCGACTTCAACCCCGAATGGCCCGATGAGGTCAAGGCCAAGTGGTTCGATGCTTTCGAAAAATTGATGCGTCTAGCCCAGACGGGGATTGACGACCGACTCGCGAAAAGGAACGGTTAGGCAATGAATGCCAAGTTGGAAGCTAGGGCGCTCTTTGCGGGCCGAGCTTCTGAAAGTCTTTCCAGTGAATAAGCGTGATGTGGTTGGCTTTCAGGGCCTGGCGGAATTCGAGGCTGGTGACGGCCTGGAAGTCGCGCTCCCGCCATGCGGCGCCGTAGTCGGGATGGCCGGCGGTGATGGCCTCAAGTTCGCTGTCGTCGTGGCCGAGGTGAACAATCATTTCGTGGACTCCCGGGCTCAGCGCGGCGAGTGCCTTGACGTAAGACGCCGTCCACGCCGACGGCGGAATTTTGGGATCAAACATAACGAGCGAATCGAGCGCGACGTCGGTCGGGGCCAGCATCGAAAGCCACTTCGCTCGCTCATCGGTTACGCGCACGGCCATGAGGGGCAGACGCTTCTCGTGCGCGACGCGCATCAAAGCCTGGTAAAGTTCCGGCCGCGCCGCAAGCGTGCCCATGTGGATGTCGAGGTGTGTGGGGTGGATGCCCAGCCGCTCCGCCCATTCCAATTGCGCGCGGATTTCGCGCTCGGCCTCTTCGGCCTTGGCGTGGCTGGCGGCGGGGCCTGTGTCGGAATAAAAATAGCCGTCGGGAGCGATCAGGCTCGGCACTTGGTCGCGCGGCGCCGCCGGTCCCCAGCGATAATTCTTCCACTCGCTCGTCAGCGCCAAGTGAATTCCCAAGTCCCGGTCCGGATGCGCCTTGAAGTATTCGGCCACTTCCTCAAGCCACGGCGCCGTGACGATGACGCTGGCCGAGCTGACGGCGCCGGCGTCGAGCGCTTTGAAGCTCGCGTCGTCCACGCTGTGGGCAACGCCGAGGTCATCGGCGTGGAGGATGAGAAGCTTGGCATTGGCAGGGTAGCCGAGCCGCTCCGCGAGGCTCCGCTGCTGGGCGCGAAGAACCGTCACCATGAGACACGTCGCGGCAAGCGGCCACGCTAAAGCGCCTTTCGAGCGCCGTCGCTTGATCATGTGAAATCTCTTCCTCCGCGCGAGCACGAAATCCCACCGCGCGCGAGGAGAATACCACATGCCGCGAATCAGTCGCCGATTTTGACCAGGTGGGTGTTGAGTGACCCGGTGCGGTAGCCTTCGAGGTCGAGGGTCACAAACTTGAAGCCGAGCGGCTTGAAGATTTCGACGAACCGCCGGGCCATTTCGGGCGCGAGCGCCTGCGCCAATTCTTCCGGAGCGATTTCGATGCGCACCAAATCCCCATGATGGCGCACGCGGAACTGTCGGAAACCGAGAGCGCGAAGGGCTGCTTCTCCTTGCTCAACCACGTTCAGACGTTCGGGCGTGACCTCCAACCCGTATGCAATCCGCGACGACAGGCACGCCGAGGCGGGGCGGTCCCAGACGGGCAAATCGGCGCGGCGGGCGAGCTCGCGGATATCGGCTTTGGTCATTCCGGCGTCGAGTAGCGGGGCGAGAACCTGGTGCTCGCGCGCGGCGCGCTGGCCGGGCCGCCAGTCCCCTTGATCGTCCACGTTCACGCCGTACGCGACCGCCGCAAAACCTCGCGCAGAGGCAAGCTGGTCGAGCTTCTCGAACAATTCGTCCTTGCAGAAGTAGCAGCGGTCCGGGTTGTTGGCGCGATAACTGGGGTTCGAGAGCTCGTCGGTCTCGATGAACTCGTGCGCGAAGCGCGCCTTGCGAACGCATTTTTCCGCTTCCTCGCGGTCGCGGGCGGAGTAGCTCGCCGAGAGCGCCGTCACCGCCAGCACCCGCTCGCCAAGCGCCCGATGCGCCGCATAGGCCAGATACGCCGAGTCCACACCTCCCGAATAAGCAACGACCAACGAAGGAGCTTTTTTCAGTTCCTCTTGGAGGCGTTGTTCTTTCGCTTCGAGTTCATTCATAAGCCACGCTGCGATTATCCAGCATACACCGGAGAATTTACGGAAGTAAACCACCGGGTGGCTTGGTAGTGTCTCAGTTTGCTGTAGCGGCGATCCGTCAGCCGACGGACTCGCCGAATTGATGATGGGAATGGCGGCGAGACACAGCTCGCCGCTACAGCAAACTGAGACTACAAAACGGCGTTGTCACACGGCTTGAGGGCTAGGGGCGAACCCTTCGATGCCCGAGGCAGCTTCCGAACCAGGAGAGCTAAGTGGTGGAGAGACTGTTGAATGCCTCCTGCATCTCCGCGATCACCTTTTCTGCTGCTTGGCGAGGGTAAGGATCGGCTGTCACGGGACGGCCGACGACCAGGTAGTTAGCACCGCTCAGAACGGCGTCCCGCGGACTGACCGCTCTCTTCTGGTCTTGCTTTGGGGAACCGGGTGGCCGAATCCCAGGGGTCACAATCAATAGCTTGTCGCCGAGAAACTCGCGAATCTTGGACGCCTCCTGCCCGGAGGCGATAACTCCGTCACAGCCCGCCTCCAGAGTTTTTTTCGCCCGATGTAAGACCAACGCCTCAACGGAACACGGGAAGCCCAGGTCCTTAATGTCATCGGCATCCAAGCTCGTCAGCACGGTGACGGAGAGGAGTTTAAGGTTACTTTCACCCCTTCCCCTGACCGCAGCTTCTACATTTTTACCGATGCCATGGATGGTCAGGAACCGAACGCCTAAAGAGGCCGCCTGACGGACCGCTCGTTCGACCGTCTCAGGAACATCAAAGTATTTAAGGTCGAGGAATACTTTCTTCCCCTTGGATTTAAGATACTCGACGGCAGACATTCCTTCCGCCAGTTGGAGCTCAATACCGACCTTAAAAAATGAGACCAATCCCTCCAACTCTTCTACGAAAACTTTGGCCTTCGCCAACGAGTCACAGTCTAGGGCAACAATCAGACGCTCTTTCGCATCCACGGGCATCGGATAGCGCTGCTTAGCCTCGAGTTCGGTCATTTTCGTCCGGTAGCAAGCCGCTGATGGAAAGGTTTCCGTCGAGCCGAGGCCAGTGGATGCCGTATCCGGCCGGCGAAAGCTCGGCGGTCAATCGCTGCTCTTCCGTGGCCGGTCCAAGCCGCGGCGAACACTCCTCCCAGGGAATCTGGACCTGCCGGTTGGGCAATACGATGATCAGCGCCTCGCGCGTAGGCCTGATTCTCTTCGCCGTCATCGGCTCATCCGCCTTCACGGCTCGTGCCTCCAAAGACTCTCACCCACCCCCGCACGAAAATGATCGTCGACATCCGAACTCGTTCTCAACATCCACTTTAGCATCCAGAGATTCTGAGAACAAGAAGCACGCCGCGCCTCGATGCATGAGATCACTGCACCGTTGGCCCCGGCTCGCCGTTAGTTTCCGAGCGGATGAGGCAGGCGGCGGCGACCTGGTCGCCTTCTTCCAGGCGGATCACGCGCACGCCTTGCGCGGAGCGGCCCGACTCGCGAATTTCGCCGGCATCCAGGCGCGTAATCTTCCCTTGCTGCGTAATCAGCATGACTTCCGATTCTTCCGTCACCGGCAGCACGCCGACCACCTTGCCGTTGCGTTCCACGGTTTTGACATTGATCACGCCTTTGCCCGCGCGGGACTGCTGGCGGTATTCGGCGACAGGGGTGCGCTTGCCGTAGCCCTTTTCGGTGACGGAGAGGATCAGATCGTTCTCGCCGACAATTTCCATGCCCACGAGATAATCGCCCTTTTCAAGGTCCATGCCGTTGACGCCGTAAGCGGGCCGGCCCATATCGCGCACGTCGGATTCCGGAAAGCGGATGGCCATGCCTTCGTGCGAGGCGAGGAAGATGGTGTCGCGGCCCGTCGAGCGTTTGGCGCCGATCAGCTCGTCGCCTGACTCGATGCCCATGGCGATAATGCCGCGCGACATGGGGTTCGCGAATTCCGCCAGGCGCGTTTTCTTGATCACGCCGTTGCGGCTGGCCAGCACCACGTAGCCCTCGGCGGCGTAGGTGGCGCCCTCCACGGTCGCGTCTTTCGGCTCGTCCGGGAGGTCTTTCACCGCAACCAGCGCCGCGGCCTTTTCCCCGCCGGCCAGGTTGACGAGGTTGGTGATGTTCTTGCCTTTTCCCGCCGCGCCCACGTCCGGGATCTCGTAAACCTTCAGCCAGTGGACGCGGCCGGCGTTGGTGAAGACCAGGATGTAGCTGTGCGTCGAGGCGATGAAAAGGTGCTCGACGAAATCCTCCTCGCGCGTCTTCATGCCGAGCCGACCCTTGCCCCCGCGGCCCTGCTGCCGGTAGGCCGTCAGCGGCGTGCGCTTCAGGTACCCGGAGTGCGACACCGTGATCACCGCGTCTTCGTCGGCGATCAGGTCTTCGAGCTTGATTTCCGCCTGTTCCTCGATGATCTGGGTGCGCCGCACGTCGCCGTAGTCCTTCTGGATTTGCTTGAGCTCGTCCACGATGAGTTTCTTGAGCGTTTTTTCGCTGGCCAGAATTCCCTTGTACTCCGCGATTTTCTTTTGCAGCTCGTCGTACTCCTGCTGGACTTTTTCGCGCTCGAGCGCCGTGAGGCGCTGCAATTGCATTTCCAGAATCGCCTGCGCCTGGCGCTCGGTGAACTCGAACCGCGTCATCAAGCCCTGGCGGGCCTCGGCGGGCGACTTTGACGCCCGGATGAGCTTGATGATGGCGTCGAGTTGCTGGAGCGCCTTGAGAAAGCCTTCCAGGATGTGCGCGCGCTCTTCGGCCTTGCGCAGCTCGTAGGCGG
>QHZO01000175.1 GCA_003224695.1 Acidobacteriota bacterium | reverse complement strand
CCCCGATGGCAACTTCGCGTATGTGACCAATGGAGACGATAGCACAGTCTCTGTCATCTCCACCGCAACGCGAACCGTAGTGGATACCATCCGGGGAGTGGCAGCATTCCCTGAGGGCCTGGCGATTCGCCAGGATGTGGCCGGACAAAGTTGCCGATAAATCGAGCCGGGTGCGCTCGACGCCGTGGTCAAAGCGATCCTCAAGTTTTTACCCCTGCGAACTGAGAGGACTGGGACAGCCAAGGCCCGCCGAGTTTAGCTCGCGAGCGCCGCGGATGCGCGAGGAAATATCAGGGTTCTCTTCGGACCTATTAGATTGGGACGACGGGCGAGGGAAAGATGCCAACCAACGTCTTTGTTACGGGCGAGTATCTTCAAAAGATTGCGCAATGGCACGTGGAAGACTCTTCCTGGAAAGCGAAGCACGTCCTCGAACTGATCGAGCGGAACCGGCTCTCCCCCCGCACGATCGGTGACATCGGCTGCGGAGCCGGAGAAGTGCTCAGGCGGTTGCAACTCCAGATGGAACCCAGTTGTCGCTTTTTCGGCTACGATATCGCGCCCGCGGCTATCGAACTTTCTAGAGCCCACGAGAATGAGCGTCTCAAGTTTTACCAGGCGGATATGACCCAGGAGCCGCTCGCAGAATTTGATCTGCTTCTGGGTTTGGATGTCCTGGAACATCAGGAAAACTATTTTAGTTTTCTACGGGCTATCAAACCGCTTGCTCCCTACAAGATTTTCCACCAGGTTCTCGACCTCTCGGTGTACTCGGTGCTCGATGGGGATGGTCTGACGAAGCGCCGGCGATTGCTCGAGGACCTGCACTTCTTCACCAAGGATACGGCCCTTCAGGCCTTGCGCGATGAGAACTATGAAATTCTCGATTGGTTCTACGCGCCGCGTTCGATCTATCGGGCTTCGAAGATAAAAGAGAAATTTCGCCAGCTCCCCCGGGCCTTATGTTTCGCCATTCACAAGGACTTCGCCGTCCGGCTCCTGGGGGGTTATACCCTTTTCGTGCTGGCCAGGTGACGGGAGGTACAAAGACCATGGAAACGTGTGATGTCGCCATTGTTGGGACCGGCCCTTACGGTCTGTCGGCTGCCGCGCATCTCCGCCAAGTTAAAGGGCTGGACATCAGGCTCTTTGGCGAACCGATGTCTTTCTGGGAGCGGCACATGCCCGAGGGGATGCTCCTGCGCTCGCCTTGGGAAGGTTCGCATATCGCCGATCCAGAAAATCATCTCACGCTCGACGCGTACCGGAGTGTGGATGGAAATCATCGCTTGGCGGAGCCTGTGCCGCTCAAGGACTTCATTGCCTACGGCCGCTGGTTCCATCAACAAGCGGGAATCCGTCAACTGACGGATCCGCACCAGGTCATTCGGATTGAATCGGCCCCCCGGGGCTTCCGGCTCACCCTCGGAGATGGTGAAGCGTTGTGTGCGCGGCGCGTGGTCGTTGCGGCAGGAATCAAGCCGTTTGCTTATCGGCCCGGACTATTCGCGGGTCTTCCCGCGTCGTTGGTTTCTCACACATCGGACCGCGGGGACCTTCGAGAATTCAGAGGCAAGGAGGTCCTGGTTCTCGGCGGGGGACAAAGCGCTCTTGAGGCGGCTGCCTCTCTGTGCGAATTGGGCGCCGAGGTGGAAGTCTTGATTCGCGGTTCTGCCGTTCATTGGCTGAGGCGCCATCCCTGGGCGCACTCCAAATGGATCGCCTGGATGTTTTATGGCATGGGCGACATAGGCCCGGCTGGGATCAGTCTGGTCGTCCAGAGGCCAAGTCTGTTCCGCCGCTTGCCGCGCCCCATACAAAGCCGGTGGGACGCTCTGGCCATGAGGCCTGCCGGCGCGAGGTGGCTGAAGCCTCGAACCCAAGGCGTGACGATTCACACCGAACGCACCTTGGTCCAGGCGCGCGTGGAAGGCGAGCGTCTTCGAGTTCGGCTGAATGACGGAACCGAACGCCTCGTGGATCACGTCCTCCTGGGAACCGGCTATCGCGTCAATCTCGCCCTGTATTCGTTCCTACCGCAAGAGCTTCTGAGACGGATAGCTCTGGCCAATGGCTACCCGCATCTGAATATTGGTTTCGAAACCTCCTTGCCTGGCCTGCACTTTCTGGGGGCCCCAGCCGCGTGGAGTTTCGGACCGCTGATGAGGTTCGTCGCGGGCACCAAGTTCACATCCAAAGCGCTCAGGCGGCGAATTCTCGAGGACATAAGACCTCACACAGTCCTTCAGCCGACGAGCAGTTACGAGTTTGGCCCGCTTCAGAGTCGAGGCGAAGCTCCATAAGCCCGATTGAGACCTTCGCGAATCGGATGGTGACGCCTATGGGCACGAATCTCAAACTGGAGGCCCAAGACGCTCGCGGGAAGTTAGCGTGCTCCCAGACTTACAAGAACATTTACGAGAACGGGGTCTACCTCGAAAAGAACCCTCTCTGGCACGCCGAGGAATCTCCTTGGAAGGCCAACCAGATCCTGCGCATGATTGAAAATCATCATCTGAGGCCGAGAACCGTTTGCGAGGTGGGATGTGGAGCCGGAGAGGTCCTCATGCAGTTGCACGACAGGATGAATTGTGATTGCTCGTTCTGGGGATACGAAAATTCTCCTCAGGCGTTTGAAATGTGCAAACCCAAAGCCACCGAAAGGCTCCAGTTTAGGTTGGGGGATATTCGGGACGCCGAAGACAGGCCGTTTGATCTCATGCTCGTTCTCGATGTCATCGAGCACCTCGAGGACTATTTCGGCCTCTTGAGGGATCTGAGGCCCAGGAGCCAACACACGATTTTCCACATTCCCCTGGATCTGTCGGTCCAAACCGTCTTGCGTAAGGGCGCGTTGTTGAAGCGCAGGGACCTGCACGCGCATCTTCACTATTTCACAAAAGAGACGGCGCTCCAAACGCTCAGGGACACGGGCTACGAACTCCAAGACTTTTTCTATACGCCCCGGTCGGTCGAGCTGGGGACGGAGTTCATACAAAAGGCGCTTAAGCTCCCGCGCATGATTTGCTTCGCCATCCACCAGGACCTGGCCGCACGTGTTTTGGGAGGATACAGTCTGCTCGTCTTGGCGAAATGAAAGGCCACGGTTCGCGATGCTAACCTCTACTTGGCTTTCTCCCCATGCTTTTTGACTCTCTCCTGGCGAGCTATTTTTTCTACGGTTGGTGGGATTGGCGCTTCCTGGGGCTAATGGTGGGGGCGACAACGGCAGATTTCTTCATTGCTCAAAACCTTTTGCCCGGCCGGCCGGATTCCAGCCGCAAGAAGTGGCTTATCCTCTCCCTCCTCATAAATCTCACCATTCTCGGTATCTTTAAGTATTACGACTTTTTCGCCGGCTCATTTGTTGGGATGATGAATCAACTCGGGTTTCATCACCTCCCATTGCCGCTGATTCGCATCATCCTTCCTCCGGGAATTTCGTTCTACACCTTTGAAGAGATCGCCTACGTCGTCGATGTTTATAAGGGCAAAGTCGCGCCCTCCAATTCTTTTCTGGATTATGGTCTTTACATCAGTCTCTTTCCCCACTTGATTGCCGGGCCCATTCAAAGACCGGGAAGCTTGCTCCCGCAGATTCAGAAAGAGCGGTCGTTCAATGCGGACCAGTTCTTCAGCGGTCTGATGCTGATTTTTTCCGGACTCATCCGAAAATGCGTGGTCGCGGACAACTGCGCTCTTCTTGCCAACGCCGCGTTTGGGGGGCAGCTCGGGCCTCCGAGCTTTTGGGTGGTTCTGATCGGCGTTTACGGGTTTGCGTGGCAAGTTTACGGAGATTTCAGCGGTTACACGGACATTGCTCGCGGCAGCGCACAGTTGCTGGGCTTTGATTTCGTGGTCAACTTTCGACAGCCCTATCTGTCCCAGTCCCTTCGGGAATTCTGGCGCCGCTGGCACATCAGTTTGAGCACCTGGCTTCGGGACTATTTGTATATCCCCCTGGGCGGCAGCCGAAATGGGCAATGGAAAACCTGTCGCAATCTTTTCGTCACCCTGGTCCTTGCGGGTCTCTGGCATGGCGCGAACTGGACCTACGTCGTCTTTGGCGCTATTCACGGCATTTTCCTGTCCTTTGAGCGCTTCTTCCTTCCCGCGGCGAAAAGGCCCCAGGATGCCGTCCCGCCGGGCGGCTGGGCGGGCGCTCTGTCCGTTTGGGCGCAGCGCGTTTTCATTTTCAATGTCTTCTGTGTGAGCCTGGCATTCTTCCGCGCCCCAACCCTCGGTGCGGCTGTGCATCTTCTGGCTGGATTAGGCCACTTCGCTTGGCAAACCCAATATGTGGCGGCTCTTGTCATGCTGTGTGTTTTTTCCATCCCTCTTTTTATTGCGGATCTTTTGATGGAAGCTCGCAAGCAGGAATACCCCTTCGCAGAGGCTCCCTATGCTTTCAGGACAGCCATGGCCGTACTCGCATTCGTCGTTTTGGCGCTCTTCTCGGGCAGCCAATCCAGCACGTTCGTCTACTTCCAGTTCTGAATCGGCGGCGATGTTGTTCGCCAAAACCGTGGTGGGCGCCTGCGCCCTCCTGGTGGTTGCCCTCGAACTTTGTTCCGTCTACCTGGTGAGGCGCTATTCCGTTACGTTTGCGCGTGTTTCCAGACAGTACATGGAAGCGGTGAGGGCGCGTCCGGCTGGACCCGGAGAACCCATTTCCGTTTTGCTCGTAGGTAATTCCTTGCTTTTGGATGGCGTCGACGTTGCCCAGCTCCAGGAACGGACGTCGAAAAGCTTGCGGATCTATCCCATTTTCCTCGAGGGCACGGGTTACTACGACTGGTTGTACGGGCTGCACCGCTTATTTCGCCACGGCGCCAGGCCTCAGGTGATCGTTGTGGGTCTCGAGACATACAGCGCGCTCGATAACGGCGTATGGGAAGAGACTCCGGCGTTGCTTTTTGACGCCCGCGACGTGCTCGGGGCGGCTTCCGATATGCGCCTGGATCATACGGCCACGACTGGCCTCATGCTGTCACACTGGAGCGCCTTTTGGGGGATGCGCAGCCTTTTCCGTAGGCGGATCCTTCGCGCCTTGATCCCAAACTACGATGACCTGTTCCCCTTCATTCGGCCTGACGATCTGACCCTTCCAAATGGTCAGGATTTAGAGGCAATGGTATCGGCGCGAGTGCGGAACCTCCGGGAATTATGTGAGGCGCATGGCGCCAAACTGATTATCGTGATTCCTCCCACGCCCGCTTCGGAGAACGAGGTCCGCCAAATGGTTAATGCCTCAGAGAAGGTCGGAGTGAAGGCATTGGCGCCCATTGATACAGTTAAGCTCGCACCGAATTTTTACGAAGCGGACGCTATTCATCTCAATGCGGCCGGCGCGGTGCGCTTCACATCCGCGTTGGCGGATGACCTCCCTAAGACGGTTAGTGCCGCAACGAATCATATTTCACAATAAAGGGGGCTGTAATAGCCATGCCCACGTGCAATGTAAATGTACCTCCTGATTTAAGGTCCGTAGATGCTCTTTCCCCCAACCTATCCCCCAAGCAAGCGGGGCGGGGAAACATAACAAACTTGTCCGCTTCGCTCATCGTGTGCTTCTTATTGGCATCGACGTCCCTTGCCCAAACCTCCGGCGTAAACGACGCCGAGCTGAACGGTAACTACGCCTTTAACCTCAGCGGCTTTAGCGCCGGCTCGAATGGCTCAACGCCTTTTGCCGTCGTGGGGAGGTTCCGGGCTGACGGCGCCGGGAACTTGACGAACGGGGAACTGGATACCAACGGGGTAGGCTCCGCAGCCGTGCTGACCGGCCAACCGTTCACCGGAACGTATTCCATCGGCCCGGATAGCCGGGGGACGATGGCCCTAAATGTCCCGGGCGGCTCAATCACGCTGGCCTTCGCGATGAAGGCGACCGGCAACGCCCAGCTCATCTGGTTCGATGCGGGAGGAGGCTCAGGGACTGTCGCCTCGGGCGACATCGAGAGAGCGAATCCTTCGGCGTACAACGCCAGCAAAATAAATGGTGATTACGCCTTTGGATTTGCAGGCTTCGACTCCTCGCACAGTCGCGCGGCGTTCCTGGGGCGTCTGACGGCGAACGGTGCGGGCAGTTTCAGCAACGGCGCCGCGGACATCTACGCCTACGGCAACACCAATCCGGTCATCATAGCGGTGGGGAGTTACGTCATTTCCGATACCGTCCAAGGACGGGGCTCAATTACCTTGGCCTGCTTGATCGGTGGAGTGCCGCATAACTTCAACTTTGTTCTTTATGTCGTGAACAAGGGTGAGCTGTTCGTGATGGAGACTGACCCTATCGCCGGCACGACCGCACTGCTGAATGGCCGCGTCCTTCAGCAGCAAACTACCGTCGGGGGGTTCTCCAACGCCTCGCTGCATGGAAACATGGTGCTCTACGTTACGGCGTACACACCGTGTGGTAGCGCTCCCACCCCTTCCGCGGCGGTGATCTTGGGTTTGCTCGCCGCCGATGGCACCAGCGCTCTCAACATCACCTTCGACCAGAACTGCGGCGGGACCGACGACTCGGTCACCGGTCTGTCGGGCACGTATCTTGTCGCCGGCAATGGCCGGGCCATGATGACTATCGGACCGTTTAACACAATCGCGTATCTGGTGAATACGAACCAAGCCTTCCTGCTTGGGACGGACAGCTCCGGGTTCATCGAACCCCAGGCGCCCATGCCACTCAACAACAGCAGTCTGATCGGTAACTATGCCGGCCTGGCAATCGACCTCGCGGATTCGAATGTCAATGTCTTCTCGGGCGAGTTCACGGCAGACGGTTCCGGCCCGACCGGCGATTTCACCGGAACCGAGGATCTCGGCACCGCAAACAATCCGACCCCGAACTCATCTTTCGCTGCCACCTACTCCATCTCCTCTTCCCCAACCAACGGAAGGGGGACTATGACGATTGCCTCCGGGTCAGGTGGGAGCGCGGTGGCCTACGTGGCCTCGCCCTCAGAGGTCTTTGCGTTGCCGCTGGGCGACCCGAATCCGGCAGTGTGGACCTTTGCACTGCTTGCACCGCCTTCCCTTTCGTCGTTGACCCTGAACCCGACGAGTGTTGTCGGCGGGGTGCAAACCTCCACGGGCACTGTGACCCTTACCGGGCCCGCCCCCGCAGGGGGAGTCCAGATCCTGCTTTCGAGCGGCAATCCCGCAGCCGTCACCCTGCCTTCCAGCGTGACCATTCCAGCCGGAGCCACCAGCGCGACTTTCACGGTCAACACGTCTATAGTTCTTGTCTCAACTTCCGTCCACATCACAGCCACATACAACGGTACGACTAAGACCGCGACTCTCGACGTGCTGTTGTAACAGCGCAAATCTCTAGGCAGATGAAGAAGTGCTTTCCCACCTGTCGTCCTGATCCCGCATTCGCGGGATCAGCATGACACTTTCGAGTCTTTCATCAGCCTGCCAGCCCATCGCCTGAATTACGACTGTGACCAAGCCTCCTTCGTGTTTCAGATGGTAGTTTCTCCCGCACCGGATACGACGTGAGCGCCAACCAACCGATCCCAAGCACACCACCCGCCCCAGCTTCGAGCAGCCGCTTTCAGGCCTGCGGTGGAGCTTTGGTTACAGGCGGCGACTACCGAGGGCTGGGCATTGTCCGTAGCCTGGGCCGCCGGGGTATACCGGTCTGGGTACTGAGGCAAGACGGCCAACTGCTGGGCGCAGCGTCCCGATACTCGCAGCGCGGCTGAAAGGTTGGGCGCTTTTCCCGACCACGGACGAAGCGGTGACGCTGATCGCGCGTCATCACCACCTCCTTACAGAATACTACCGGCTCACTACGCCGCCCTGGGAGGTGCTGCGTTGGGGTTGTGACAAACGACTTTTATCTTGTCTTGCACAAGATTTGGGGATTGCTCAACCCTGGAACTCCTGCCCACGCAATCGGGAGGAAGTTGCTGAGCTCGAGTGCCCTTTTCCCGTTATTCTCAAGCCCGCGCTCAGACTGGGTTTCAGCCCCCTCAACCGGGACAAGGCATGGCCCGCCGAAGACCGCCCGTCCTTGCTGGCGCGTTATGACGAGGCATGCAAGTTGCATGCGCCGGAGATGCTGATGGTTCAAGAACTCCTGCCGGGATGGGGAGAGTCGCAGTTCTCTTACGCAGCCCTCTGCCGCGATGGACGCCCGTTGGCCTCGATTGTCGCCAGGCGCGCCCGGCAGTTTCCCATGAATATTGGACGCTTCAGCACGTACGTCGAGGCGATCGAAGAACCACAGGTCGCTGAACCTGCGATTCGATTGTTGGCGGCGCTGCGCTTTGACGGCCTCGTCGAAGTGGAGTTCAAGAAAGATCCTCGCGACGGGAAGTTCAAGGTCCTGGATGTCAATCCTCGCGTCTGGGGCTGGCAAACTCTGGGCGCCCGCGCCGGGGTTGATTTCCCCTACCTTGCCTGGCTACTGTTTAAAGGCGAACCCGTGCCCGAAGTCCATGGCCGCGCAGGCGCTCGCTGGATACGAATGGGCGCCGATCTCCCCATGGTGATACAGGAAATGCTGAGCGGGCGGCTTTCTCTACGCGGTTATGTGAATTCGCTTCGAGGCTCTTTGGAATGCGCAATATTTGCGTGGGATGACCCTATGCCGGGGATCCTTGGCCTACCCCTATTTGCCGCCATGGTCGGCCGTCGTCTTCTGAAGGGGAGAGCAGTTTAGTGTTTCGCCGCGGCAGGCCTTTCTCACCGCTGGGCTGTTTTATGGATGGTGCCGGTTCAAACATCACTTTCCGCGCCACCATCGGTCGGTTTCGGAATGAATCCGCTGGTGCGGCGGAGACAAGCGTCGTATAACGGGAAGGTTGTTCAAGAAGTGTTTAGCGGCCGGGCGTCGTAACTTGGCGTGCGGTAGCTTGCTCCCGCTTCAGGGTGCGGAAGCTTGCTTCCGATCCATGCGCGGCTTACCTGCCAAAGCAAGCTCCGACAGCGCAATGCGGCGGCAAGCCCGAATCGGGGCAAGCCGCCGCACTCCGAAAAGCCGCTTAATTAAGGTGTCCACTTGCATTACCCGAGATCAATGGCCCGTGCAGGTCCCCGCGGTTAAATTGCTGCTGTTGCCATTCATAATGTCATTGGCCCCCACATTCGAGCTGCTGCTCGAATAAATCCCTGCCCCCAGGTTTGTCCCAGCTCCGAATACGTTATTGTTCACACAGCCGTTGGTCGAACCCAGATACAAGCCATCGAGCCATAGATGGCGATGGCGGGTTCCGCTGTGTTAGTGCCGGTGTAGGTTCCCCCGTTGATGGTATTTCCGATGTCCATTCCGAGCCGGAGGGCGTCGTAATTGTTGACCAGGAATTGCACGTTCCCGTTGCCGGTGACCGTGCAATTTACAAAGCTGTTGTACTGGTTGAAGTTTCCGAAGGTGTTGATGCCGGCGTTGCCGTTCGCCGTCCCCGCGCCTGCACCGTTGTTCGTCACCACGCAGCTATTGTAAGTGTTGCGCGATGAATAGTATTCGAGGCTGACTCCATTATACGCCGCCACGCCGTTCTTGACGGTAAGAGAGTTGAAGGTGTTCCAGCGCGCGGCCGTGGTCTTGAACGGGCGCCCGTAGGCTCCACTCGCATCAACCGTTACGTTGGATATGGTACCGTTCGCCGATTGAATCAGCTCGAATCCGAAGGCGCCGTTGGCGAGGCACCCGCTGCCCGTTCCTTGATTCTCGCTGGAGATGGAAAGCCCATTCACCGACAAGTTTCCTTGACCTTCAAACCACGCCGCGCTTCCGCACTGCGCGCTTCCGGCACGCGTGACCGTGATGTTGCTCCACGCCACGTTGAAATCTCCTCGATTCAGGAGCGCCGAACCTTGCACATTCTTCACGGTCACGCCGCTGATCGTGGATTCCGCCACTCCGGCTATCTCCAATCCATACACGTTTAAGCCGCTTCCGTCGAAGGTGATGTTTTTCACGGTCATGCTGGTCACCGGCCCCACTAGTTTTTGGGCGGTCGCCGCATTCACGGAAGGGTCATAAGTGTCGTGCAAGGCGGTCGTCACGGTGACCGTATTTCCGGAAACCGAGGCCACTTTCACAAGCTCACCGCGGCAACCGGAAGGATCGCAACCCGTGTTTCCGCTTCCAGTTGAAGAGTCTTGTCCACCCTGCTTGAGCAACACGTAATCACCTGCGCTGACTCCCAAACTTGAAACTGTTGTAAAGGACGTGGAGAGTTCATTGGCGGCCGTGCTTAAGGCGACTGCGGAGCCGTAGTTGGGGTTCCCATTGCCGGATCCACCAATTACCATGATTCCTCCACTCCCGGAACTGTTACGGATGGTCGCGCAGCTCGAGCCGTCCACAGTCACATTTGAGACATTGAGCGTCAATGCGGACGTGGTCAGGTACGCGCCGCACGGGAAAAGAAGCGTGCTGCCGCCGGTAAGAGTCGCGATAGCGGCTT
>QHZO01000174.1:1310-8120 GCA_003224695.1 Acidobacteriota bacterium | reverse complement strand
TAAAACACCTGCAGGCGGGGGGCCGGCATCGCCTGGGGCGGGTACCGCTGCGACGCCCGACCTGCCCGACCCGAGCCCCGAAAAAAATCAGCAAATCATTCAGGCCTTTGCCGCCAAGGAAGCCCTTTTCAAACAGGCCCGCGATAACTACACCTTTCACCAGACTAATAAAGTCGAGGAGCTCGACCCTGACGGAAACGTGATGGGGACCTACCAGCAAGATTGGGACATTCTCTACGACGACGGCGGCAAGCGGATCGAGCAAGTGACTTATGCGCCTCCGGATTCTCTCAAGGGTTTGCTCATCACGAAGGAGGATCTGGAAAGATGGAGGAGCATCCAGCCCTTTGTCCTTACCTCGGACAAGTTGCCGGAATATGAGGTCAAGTATATGGGGCACGTCAAAGTGGACGAAATTACAGCCTATGTATTTTCAGTCCGGCCCAAGGCAATTCGTAAGGGCGAACAATACTTTCAGGGCGTAGTCTGGGTGGACGACCAAGACCTCCAGGTCGTCAAGGCAGAAGGGAAGACGGTGCCCGAAGGAAAGCCCAAGCACGGTATGGAAAACCTTTTTCCGCGATTCACCACTTACCGCGAGCAGATTGACGGCAAGTTTTGGTTCCCGACATTTACCATGACCGATGACACGCTCTATTTTGCCCAGGGCCCCATCCACGTCAAGGAAATCATCCGCTACTCGGAATACAAACAGTTCAAGTCCAAGGTTCGCATTCTCTCTTCAACGCCGGCCGAGCCGACGACGACCCCGCCCCCAAAGCCAAACAAGTAGGGGTGGCTTTATCCCGCCACATGGCGAGGTAAACTCGCCGCTACGTTCCCGAAGTGTAGGGGCGCGTCTTAGGCCCGCCTCCGCGGAATTGCGGCAGTTGAGCGGACCTCTGTGTCCGCCCCGCCGGGCTTCCTGCTAAAATCCCCGTGGCATGAAGGGACCGGCTTGGGCCGCAAGAATCGTCCTGGTGCGGCCGAGGAATCCGTTGAATATCGGCGCGGCGGCGCGCGCCATGGCGAACTTCGGCTTTGACGAACTGGTCGTGGTGCGGCCGCATGCGCCGGTCTGGCGCGAGACGCGCTCGGCGGTGGGCGCCGAATCCGTCGTGCGCTCGGCGCGCGCCGTGGACGATTTGTTCGAAGCGATTGGCGATTGCTCGGTTGTTCTCGGGACGACCTCGGGAGCGCGCCGAACGCTCGACCGCGAGCCCTTGACACTGCATGAGCTTTCTCGGTGGCTCTCCTCCCGCGCCGCAGACTTGAGCCCCGGGCGCGGGCGGCCGAGTAAATCCGAATCCGGCACGATCCGCGTCGCCGTACTTTTCGGCTCCGAGAAGACCGGCCTCTCGAACGAACACCTGAGTTACTGCCACGCGCTTGTTCGCATCCCGACGGTGCCAGGCTGCCCTTCGATGAACCTCGGCCAGGCAGTGGCTGTGTGCTGTTACGAGCTGGCGCGCGAGCGGGTGGCCCCGCCGCCCGCCACGCTTCGCGTCCACACTTCGGCTCTTGCGCCCATGCATTCGCTCGAACACATCTTCGAGCGCGCCGCGCGCCTGCTGGGCGCCGCCGGCTATCTCAAGCCCAAGAGCCGCGCCGCCACGCTTCTGAAACTCCGCCGCCTGCTCCTCGACCTCGAACTCTCGAATAACGACGTGAAGATCTTGGGCGGCGTGCTTGCTCAATTGGAATGGAAAGTCGGCGAAGGGCGGAAGCCGGCGTAGCGGCAAGACAATTGTCTGTCATTCCCGCGAAGGCTGGAATCCACGGTTTTCTAAAGACGGAAATGGCTCCCCGCCTCCGCGGGGACGACGAACGAGCTGACACGTCGGCCCCGCATTCGCGCGGATGCGACCGAGGGGGTAAGCTGCCGTCGTTAGTTCTCTTCCCGGATGGGGGAGGGGAGCTCGACGAGCCCGCTTGGCCTGCCGACAGGTTCGAAAGCCTTGCGCGTTTGCGGGTCGCGCCAATTGTCTAACAGCGCCACCTGCTCGACGCAGGCGATGGTGCAACGGGGCGCGCAGGGCTTTTCGGTGTGGTACTCGTGGTCGAGGCGCTCGCGCGTATATTGCTCGAGGGGAATGGCGGGATATCCGCGCTGCTGCGAGCAATAGTGGACCAGGCCGTCTTCGCAAATATAAAGGTATCGGCTGCCCGCGCGGCATCGCCAGGAGTGGTTTTGACCGTGCGCCACGTCGCGCTGGAAATAATTAAAGCGCGAATACGACCGCCGGCCCATATCCATGATTTCGAGGAAAACCTTCTGGTGGGACTCCGAAAGCGGCTGGAGCTGGCCGTTATTGTCGTGCAGCACGCCGACCGTGCTCGTAAAGCCGAGCGACCGCGCGCGCCGCGCCACATCCAGCGCGTCCTGAGGATTGCGGACAGGGCTGCCGAGGACGGAATTGATGTTCACCTGGAAAATTGCGTGGCGGGCGAGCAGCTCAAGTTTCTGGTCGAGCACTTTGAGGCTTTTCTTTGAAACTTCGTCCGGCTTGACGTTGTCAATGCTGATCTGGAGGGGTAATCATTACAGCAATCATCCCGCGCTTGCGAATGTGCCGGATGATGGCTTCGAGCTCCGGGTGGAGCAGCGGTTCACCGCCGCTGATGGTGATAATCGAGGTGCCGAATTCGGCCAGCCGGTCAATGCGACCGAACATCAAATCTGGCGACACCGGTTTCGAAAAGCTGTCGAATTCGTTGCAGTAGCTGCACGCGAGGTTGCAGCGCCGGATGGGAATGATGTGCGCGAGAACCGGGTGCCGCGTGAAGAGCAATCCGCGGGCGATCATCACCAGCTCGCGAAGGCGCGTGTGGGCGAACCGGATGCGGCGCCGCCACAAGATACGGGTCATGGGGTTTCGTTCTCTCCGAAGTCTGCGGCTTTCAAACCCTTACCTCCCTCGGAGCTAGAACGCGGCGAGGTTAACCCAAGCCCAGTGGATTCTCAACGGGAAATATCTGAAATGCGAAAAATCCATGCTGGACGGCTGGAATAGAGGTTAAATTGCAGAAAATAAAAGGCCTCGCCGCGGCCGTAATGAAGCCTTGGGAGGTCAAGACGTAGCACAGCCATATGGGACGTGACACGAAATCCTAATAACCGGCAACAACTAACTTGGTACTTTCGTCAATCTGAATCCTCGCTGCATCTCAACCCATCTTCACGCGCTTCGCGCCCTTGGCCGCAGGAATCTCAAAAACCGAGGGTGGCAGCGCGCGGTTGACGATGACGGATGAGTATTTGGTCTCGAGGTAATCGCCGCCCGGCTCGAAGAACCTTTGTTCAACCGGAAGCCAGGACTCTTCGCTAATCCAGAGGTTGACTTTCGCAATTTGCGCAGCCACGCTGGGCTTCAGCGGCGTCAGCTCGAGCACGGCGGTGGTATCGCCATTCACGTCCTCTTCCCCGACAAGCTTCACGTCATAGGTCTTCTTCAGGCTGTTCGAGTCGGTGCCGAAGCCCAGCAGCAGGAATTGCTGGACCAACTCGCTGTGATGGCTAAGGTCGTATTCCTGAATCTGATTGATCTTGGGCAGGTACATTTCACCCTTGTTTTTCTTGAAGAGGATGGTTTTCGGGTCGGGGTCTTCGAATTCAAGCAAAATCTCAGGCGATTTGCCGTTGCGAAAGTAGAGTTTGCCGTGATCGGTGGAGCGGTCGTTAACGACCACCGTGACCTTGGTATATTCAAGGCTGGCCGATACCGTTGTCAGGTATTTGGAGGCTTCGTCCATGCGGGAGAGGATTTCGCCCAGCGCGGGGGGAACGCGAACTTTATTGTGCCGCGGGGTTCCAGGGAGCGGGGAGGCGGCGACCACCAGAGCGAGGCAAACGATAAACGTGCGCGCCTTCATGGTTTCACGACGACCTTGTAGCCGAGTACCACCTCGGAATCCCGGCGGTCGCGGATCTTCTCGACAGATTGGACGGCCACGGTCCGGTTCAAGGTCTTCTTGAGAATCGTTTGAGCCGCCTCCTCGGGCGTCGAAGCGTTGAGGGATTCGAGCAGCCGGGCGTCAATCTGGTAAGTGTGGGAAAGCTTGTCTTGGGAAACCTCGACGACTCCCGGCTCGTGACGAAGGTTCGAAAGCTCCAGGGCCGCCTGGTCATGGAACAAGGGGCGGGAGAAGAAAATAAACGCCAGAATGAGGACCACAATCAAGTCGTATTGCCAGCTTCCACGCTCGTAAGACCAGAAAATGGAGCGACGCAAGATCGTCCAAAGTTTCAGAGCCGCGCTTCCTCGGGCGGGACGTGCGGCCGGAGATTCTTCGCGCGGCAAAGCCGGATTGTGTAAAGGCGTTGTATCCGCCATAGGCTTGTTGATCTTGCGGCTCCCGCGCCCAAAGCCGATTCTGCGGCGGGGGCGCCCGTTCAAACGACCCACCTTCAAAATACCGGGAGAGGCGGTCGGAATCAATCCAAAAGCATTCGCCCGTCGCGCATGCGCAGGACTCGATCGGCAAGGGCGGCGGCGTCGGGGTTATGCGTGATCATCAGGATGGTCTGGCGGAATGACCGGTTCAGGCCCCGCAGCATGTTCAAGACGATCTGGGAATTCTCGCTGTCGAGGTTTCCCGTCGGTTCGTCGGCCAGCAGTATCTTCGGCTCGCAAATGACCGCCCGTGCGATGGCCACTCGCTGTTGTTCACCACCCGAGAGGGCGTAGGGCCGATGATTCAACTTGCCCTGAATCCCCAGCATCTCGACGATGGCCTGGAAGCGGTGAGGGTTGAATCCGTTCCCTTGGATGTGCTGCGCAATGGCGATGTTATTCCGCGCCGTCAGCGTGGGAAGGAGATTGAAACGCTGGAATACAAAGCCAATCTTGTGCCGCCGGAAGCGGGTCCGGTCGGCGTCGTTCATCGCCGAAAAATCGTTCCCGTCCACTAGCACTTTGCCGCTGGTGGGCGCCGTTAACCCACCCAGGACATGAAGCAGCGTGGACTTGCCGCAGCCGGAAGGGCCGGCCACGGCCACGAACTCGCCCTCTGGGACAACCAAGTCCACGCCCCGCAGCGCCGGCACCTCTACTTTGCCGATGCGGTAGATTTTCTTCAGGTCCGAGGTCAGGATAATAGGTTCCATGGCTGTCTCGCGGCGGCCCTCACCGCGAATGAAGCGGACTTCCTCTTACTCGTAGGCCAATGCATCAACCGGGTCGAGGCTCGCCGCGCGTAGCGCCGGGTAGACTGCGCCGAGAACCGTTCCACCCATCGCCAGAACCGCTGCGTAAACCATCCAATGGGGCGTCAGGCGAACGGCCAGCGTGGGGAAGGAGGATTGCAGGACTCTGCGCGCTCCAAGCGTTCCGACCTCGCCGGCCGCGATTCCTAACACACAGATGGTTGCGGCCTCGCGAAGGATGAGGCTCATTATATAGCTTTTCGATGCCCCCAGCGATTTCAGGATGCCAATTTCCCGCGTCCGTTCGGTGATGGTCGTGTACATCGAAAGGAAAATCACCAGGAAACCGATTGTCAGCGCGATGCATATCAGGGCTTCGATGAAGGTATTGAGAGCCGGCAAATTGTTCGAAGAGTATAGCGACGTGTACTCCGCCATGGAGCGTACCGGATAGGTTGGAAGGAATTGTCGGATACCGCTAATCGCGTCATCGGTGTACCCCGGGTCTGTGCATTTGACGAAGAAGATGGAGGCCTTGTCCTGGGTTTGGTTGAGCTCCTCATCAGTTTGCAAAGGAATGAACAAGCGCGCGCCCTTGCCGTGCTCCACAATCCCCGTTATGCGAAAACTGTGGCTGAAGAGCGTCAGCTTTTGGCCAACCTTCAGGTGGCCGGCCTTGGCGTAAAGGTCGTCAACAATAATGTCATCCGGCCCCGTGAACCATCCGCCGGAATGAAAGACAAATCCCCCCGTGACAGCGTCGAACTGCTCCCGGTTGATGCCGAAGACGATGTTCACCCCCACTCCCACGTTCATCAGGATCAGAACTGGCAAGACGTGCGCGACGTGCTCGACCTTTTCCTCCAGTAGGTCGCCAATCTTAATCGGCATGGGAGCGGGTGTGAATCCCATGAGGAACGAAGCGCCGGGCGGCTGCACGATGATATCAGCCCCGATCCCCTCGACGCGCCTCGCGGTTTCGCTCAGCATGCCTGTGGTCATTCCAACCGTCAGCATGACCAGGCCCACTTCAATGGCCACGGCCAGAATGCTGATGATGGTCCGCGTCGGACGGTGGAGCAGATTCGAGATGACCATCTTAGTTTCCATGCGCAGCCTCCGCCCCGTACCAGTCGGTACGTGGCTCCGCGCCCGTCAGTTGACGGGCGCAAATTTCGACAAGCTCGGCGTCCGCGGGCTTCTTCAACTCGAATTTGTCCGGAGTGATGTCCGTGTTGAAGGTGGCCCTTTGGATGGAAATGGAGAGGCTGTAATCTTCGGCCGGGCGCGCGATCTTGATCTCCGTGGGATATGGGACGCCGTCGAAGTCGTGGTTAGCGGAGTAGTTCACGGTTTCGAGCGTCGCGCCGTCCGGACCAAATAGGTCGAGACGCGAAAGGTGTAAATCCGCGCGGTCAAACCAGATTTCGCGCTCGGGAAACAGGCGGTGGCCCTCTCCCGGCTGGAAAACCGTGAGGATATAGTAGCGCCGCGCGCCTTCTTCCACGCTTTGGAAGGAGTAATGCCCTTCGTCCGGGTTCACGGGAGGGACAAGCAATGCGTCCAAGATGTGCTGTGGCCTCATGTTTTCGAGCGGACTTTTTCCCGGCCGTTCCGCGGACGCCTTTCCCACGATAAACTTGTTTTTGGGAGGAATGGAGAGG
>QHZO01000174.1:0-1061 GCA_003224695.1 Acidobacteriota bacterium | reverse complement strand
TGGAGGCAGGGACTTTCCTCCGCGACCGAACCACGCACCCCACACTGGTGGTTAGAAGGATGCCGACAACTGTAATTCTTACGAGTAGAAACGGTTTTCGCAATTCCCAACTCCTATACTTTAACAGACGGCCCTTCGACTGTCAATTCGGGCGGGCTCGCCAGTTCCCTTAACTTCCTTTGTCTAAGTGGGTTGCGGGTAGTTCCCGCTGAATACCTCCAGGAGTGAGATGCGTGGCACTGGGAGGGTGTTTCCCAACCGGCGCCGCCTCTTAAACCTTGCGCTCCGCCACCTTCACCATCCAACCCTCGGCACACGTATTCCTATAAAGCCCACGAAAATCAGCCCAATTCCGAATTCCAAGAAAGGTCCTCAGCTTTCCGACCCATCTGTACGCAATACGAAGTCCATTCGCCGGTGCCTGCTGTCACGAGCCTGATGGTGTGAGCTCAGAAGCGGTCATTCCGGGGGCGCTTGGAACGCGCAGACTCCCGACGAGATCGCGGAGGTGATATCGCTTGCGCCGGCAATACTCCTCGATGCCTTTGACCACTTCGAGGGAGGTAGATGGCGCGTAGAAATTTGCCGTCCCCACTTGGACGGCCTTCGCGCCGGCTATGATGTATTCGAGGGCGTCCTCCGCGGTCTGGATCCCTCCGATGCCGATCACGGGGATTTTCACGGCTCGCGCCGTCTGGTAGACCATGCGTAGCGCCACGGGCTTGATGGCGGGTCCCGAGAGCCCGGCGGTCAGGTTGGAGATGCGTGGCTCGCGCCTCTCGATATCAATCGCCATGCCCACGAACGTGTTGACGAGCGAGAGGGCGTCTGCTCCGGCCGATTCGGCCGCGCGCGCGAGTACGGTGATGTCCGTGACGTTGGGCGAAAGCTTTACAAAGAGCGGCCGCCTCGCCGCGCGCTTCGCGGCGCCGACGACTTCTTCCGTCAGCGTCGGGTCGTTCCCATACACCATCCCGCCGCAGCGCGTGTTCGGGCAGGAGATGTTCAGCTCGTAGGCGTCGATCCCCGCGCCCTCATTCAGGATTTCAATGGCGCGGACA
>QHZO01000176.1:14053-14920 GCA_003224695.1 Acidobacteriota bacterium | reverse complement strand
TGAACCGGCTCTGCCTCATCTCCTGTCCTCCTCTGGGCTCTTATACCCCGGAGAACTCTCATTTACACTGGTACAGTTTTCGGGGGGCAGGTCATACTCGGGTCTCGCCTGGGCCGCCCCGTCAAATAATTCATTAAAAAGTACCCAGGGGAAGGTGTAGCCCGCAAGGTCAGTAGTTGCCTCGATCTCACGAGGGAAGCGTTTTAGATTGGCGAAGATAACCGGGATTTCCTCTTCAAGCTCACTAACCAATGCCTTGAAAAGCTCCCGCTTGAGCGTAACTGAGGCAAGGGCCGTAACTCTTTGTTGGCCGTCGAGCAAAAAGTAGCGTGGCAGGACTCCACCGAATTGGTCAATGCGCTCCGGCCTGATCATTGATCGAACCAAACTTTTGTCGCTCTCCCGCGGCTCCCAAAGTATGAGCGAGCCGCATGGGTACCCACGCCCAATGGAATCCATTAGGGCCTTGATGTCATCGGCGTCCCAAACGACATCTCGCTGGATTTCAGGAATCGCAATGTTGCCGGACTCGAAGTCGTCGATTAGCTCGCTGACAGATTTCAGGGTTGGGATTAGATTTTCCATATGGGTTCAAATTCCTATAGCCCTCATAGGCAGAGAGCAGCATACACCCGGCCAGTCTGGTTTCGTTTGGAATTTTCGGAAGGAATTGTGCCGGGGCAGAGCGGGTCACCCCGTTCTGCCCCGCGTCGTCTATTTATCCTCTCACTTCCAGTTGGTTTTTGCAGACGTTCTCAATTTCGAAGCAGTTGCGGCCTTTGCCGGCTTCTTCGTGAATTGTTCTTTGACCTCGCGGAGAACCTTCTCGTAAATGACCTTGTAGTGTGCGGCTTCGTCAGCTTAGTG
>QHZO01000176.1:0-13979 GCA_003224695.1 Acidobacteriota bacterium | reverse complement strand
AGCTTCGCGCTTGCGAGCTTTGGATAGTCCGTGTACCCGTCATTGACTGCTTTCGTTTTGGCCTCTTTTCCGTCAGTGGCCGGACGTTCCGCCCACGCAAAGAATTTGAAGATGCGGTGTTGGCTGTCGTGGCCCAACTGCTGGAAGTAACTCGACGCAATCAGGTCAAGCTCGTGACGCCCAAGCTCGCCGGGCACGCGGCAGGCGCCGTCGCCATGGACAGCCGGGGAGAAAAATTGATCATCAAGACAATCAATCCGCCCGAAAATGGCTTCTATTCCAAGCAGCTATCTTATCAGGGCATTTGGATCAAGGCCCCGGATGTAGTCTCCGACATGGCGATGTATGAAGCCTGGCATCGCATGGACCGTCAACTCCGCCACAACCCGATGATCGTTCAGAATCTCGTCCACGCGGGCGCGCAATTGCACATCCTCGGGAAGAACCAGGTGACATCCGACTTGCCCGAGCTCCGAGGTGAGAGAGATAGGCTGATAGACGATAAGGGGAATACGATTGATACGCGCACGCGCGGCATGGGTGGTCGCGTCTCGAGCTGCGGCGAAGAAAACCTTCTCAAGCTGCCTCGGGATCGCTATTACGGCCGCGACATCTGCGCCCACGAGTTCGCCCACGCGATTTTCGGTGTGGGAGCCTCATCCAACGTTCGCCAAGAGATCATAAACGCCTATCACCAAGCCATGCCCAAGGGCTTGTGGAAACCCGCCTACGCTTCTACCAATCCCAACGGATTTTTTGCCGAGCTGACCATGTGGTACTTCGGCAACCACGGGGACATGGGTATTCCGGGCATAGAGGTCAAGCCTGGACCTGACTGGCTGAAAAGCCACGATCCGGAGAGCTATGCGCTGGTGGATAAGATCTTCCACGGGAGGGCTGACGTCAAGGAGGTGACCGACACAAAGTGACCGACGCGTAGCCGGAGCCCATAGCTGGCGCGACGGGCGCGTTGCCCGGACTGATCCGTCCTAGCATGGCTTTCTGGCCAAGCAGGCCGCTCGTTGTGAGAGCGTCGCGTCATCTGGATACTCGGAGGCTACCCCAAGAGTGCGCTCCTGAAGCCGTATCCTTCGGCGAGCTGCGTGGCTCGCTGCATCCCTGAGACTGGTTAACGCTGACGCATTTGCGGGAATTGTGCGGGAGCTGAGAGAGGCAGAGGTGCGAAGTGCTGACAAGATGGCTTGGCCCGACGGCTCGATTTGCTGCCCGCTGCCTCCGCCTGTAGCGCCCAATGATCTGTAAGATGTTGATTTTGGTAGGCCCGAACGGACTCGAACCGTTGACCTCTACCGTGTCAAGGTAGCGCTCTAACCAGACTGAGCTACGGGCCTGCGCTTCAAAATCAATCAGTTAACGGAGGGTGATTTTATCATGCTCGCCGCTTGGTTACCAATTTCGTTCAAACTTCTGCGAAATTCGCGTGTAGCTATGCACTCCAGTGCCGTCTTTTGGACATCGGTCCGGATATGAGCGCACGGCTTCGCCATGCGAACCGTCGTGCTCACCGACCGCGCCCCTTCCGAGCACGGCTGGTTCTATCACTTCATGGACATGCGCACCGGGGCGCGCGCCTGGAAATCCGAACTCTCCTCCAATACGCGCAGGCCTGGATTGATTTTCGAGGGCGGCGGGAGACGAGACCTCCGAACATCAATTGGTTTGAAAATTCCGTGACCGCGACGCTGGCGCAAAGAGCATACTGCATTCGGCTCCACCAAAAGTTCCCGGGGTATTCGGAGGACGTTTGGGGCATCACGGCGTCGGATAGCGTGAAGGGGTACGTCGCCTGGGGCGGTCCGCCGGACGATCCTCGGGTGGACGGCACGGTCGTGCCCTCGGCGCCGGCAGGGTCGTTGATGTTTACGCCGCGCGAATCGCTTCGGGCGCTGCGGAAGATGAAGCAGCTCTACGGCGACCGGATTTACGGCCGCTACGGGTTTGCCGACGCCTTCAATCCCACGACCGGCTGGGTGGATTCCGACGTTATCGGAATTGACGTGGGCATCACGCTCGTTGGCGCGGAGAATCTGGCGACCGGCAAGGTATGGACTTGGTTCATGCAGAACTCAGAAATTCGTGACGCACAGGTCAAAATCGGTCTGACCTCGTCGCCCGGCGCAGGGCCGGAAAAAATCTTGCCGGGAGGAAGCCGCAAACCATGAGATACCGTGGCCTCGCCAGTTCCGTTGCAATTGCTGTCTGGCTTGTTCTGCCCCTCTCGGCTCCACGGCAAGCTGCGCTCGCGGGCCAGGCGGCATCCGCGCCCGAGACCGAGACGATCTCCATTGACACGCAAGCGCCCGCGCGCCCCTTCCCGCACTATTGGGAGCGGATGTTCGGCTCCGGCCGCGCCATCCTGAGCCTCCGGGAGAGCTATCGCCGCGACCTCGGCGAAGTGAAGCGGGCGACCGGCTTCGACTACATCCGCTTCCACGCGATCTTTCACGATGAGGTCGGTCTTTACAACCAAGACGCTCAGGGCAAACCGACCTACAACTTTTCTTACGTGGATGAAATCTACGACGGGCTGCTCGAAAATGGCGTGCGCCCGTTTGTCGAGCTCAGCTTCATGCCCGAAAAGCTCGCCTCAACCGACAGCCGGCAGGCCTTCTGGTACAAGCCTTTCAATTCGCCGCCCAAAGACTGGGACCGCTGGGGCGAGCTCATCAAGAAATTCGCTCAGCACCTCGTCGCGCGTTATGGAATCGAGGAAGTCTCGCATTGGTACTTCGAGGTGTGGAACGAGCCCAATATTGATTTCTGGGCGGGCGAGCCGAAACAGGCGACCTACTTTCATCTCTACGATGTGACGGTGCGCGCGCTCAAAGCGGTCAGCCCGCGGCTGCGCGTTGGAGGGCCGTCAACCGCTCAAGCGGCATGGGTGGACGTGTTTATCCGCCACTGCAAAGAGCAAAACGTCCCTGTGGATTTTGTTTCCACGCACGTGTACGGCAATGACACCGCTCAAGACGTCTTCGGGACAAACGAGGTGATCCCTCGCGACCAGATGGTCTGGCGCGCGGTGAAGAAGGTGCACGACCAGGTGAAGGCTTCGGCGATGCCGGAAATCCCCATCATCTTCAGCGAATACAATGCCAGCTACATGAACGAAGTGGAAGTCACCGACTCCGCCTTCATGGGCCCGTGGCTCGCCAACACTATTCGCCAGTGCGCCGGCCTTGTGGATATGCTCGCGTATTGGGATTTCTCCGACGTGTTCGAGGAGCAAGGGGTGGTGAAACGTCCCTTCTACGGCGGCTTTGGGTTGATGGCCGTCGGGCATATTCCCAAGGCGTCCTACAACGCTTTCGCGTTGCTCGACCGGCTGGGCAGCGAGCAGCTCGAGACGGATTCCCCCTTCGCGCTGGCCACGCGCGCGACGGACGGCTCGCTGGCCATCGTGGTCTGGAATTATGCGCCCCCAGGCGAGTCAGTGCCGGCGAAGCGCATCCGATTATCAGTCAGAGGATTCGACGGGGCTGGCGTGGCGAGCATCACGGAGGTTGATCCGGAGCACGGTTCTCCGCTCGAGGCATGGGAAGCCATGGGGCGGCCTGACTTACCCAGTCGCGAACAGCAGGAAACCTTGAGGCGAGCGGGCCAATTGCCATCACCGCAGGTCATCGCAATTCCCTCGGGCCAGCCCGCCGAGATTTCCTTGACTCTGCTTTCCCACGGGCTGGCGCTCGTGGAAATCCGCAGACCGTAGCGGGCGATCAGAATGAACCAGGACCGGAGGGGTTCGTGCCATAAATGGGAGCAAGTTGGGAACAGTAACAAGCTGAAACGGGCCAACACGATCTATTACGGCCTCCGCCGCTTG
The DNA here is from genome assembly GCA_003224695.1 of Acidobacteriota bacterium. GTDB lineage: Bacteria > Acidobacteriota > Terriglobia > UBA7540 > UBA7540 > Gp13-AA74. The sequence goes on along the minus strand of QHZO01000176.1, from coordinate 10,135 downwards.
AGCTCGTAACCGTTGGACGGAAATCTGTTGCGGCCGCGTCTAAGCGTATTGCAATTGCGCTTGAGCTTCGGACAGCTTGGCGCGCGCCCAAGTCACTGCCTGTTCCGCGGCGGCGCCGAACTCCGTCAGTTGCGATACTGCGTCTCAAGCGCCGCGCGGCATTGGCCTCTCTCGGTGGCGCGTGGTCCTTATAGGCGGTCATCCAAACCTCCGCCGCCACCTCCATCCATTGTCGCGACACCCCACGGTTTGTCTTCATCGCGTTGAGCAGGCGCGGCAATGCGTCCTTGCCCATGCCTTCAAGAGCGGCGGCTGCCGGATAAATCGTGGCGCCCTCGCGCTCGATTACAAAGCGCCGCTGCTTTTGGTGGGCGTTCGGCGGCCAGCGCAACTCCAGCCATTTCGTCAGAGCCGGGATGGCGGCTTTGTAACGCATGCCTCCCAGTTGGCTGATCGCGAGTGCGCCGCAGGCTTCATTCTGAGGGCTGCGCGGCGTCTTATCCAAGTACGACGTCAGCTCATCGGGCGAAGCGCCTTCCAGGCGACTGCACTCCTGAGCGGGTATCTGGCTGGGCGCTGCGAGAAGTGCTGACGTTAACACCAGCAAGCCCTTGACGGGACTGAACATATCGACGCCTCCTTCTCGGTTTCAAGCCGGTAGCCACGGCACTGGCATTGTGCCGTGGGTTTTCCAGGAACCGCAACGTCACTAGCCCATGGCATAAAAAGGCATGCCGTACCTTTGGCCTGCCTGCGCATTGCGACATCTCCTTCCGCCCTTGTGAGAAGCACGCTTGATGCTAATTCGTAACGGGCCAATGCTCACGCAACATGTATATATCCACAACGCATGACTCCTCAGGGAACGTTTGAACGATTGCCCAAAAGTTCTCACCGGACTTGATTGCTATCTGGTCTAAGAGCTGTGCCAGAGTGATGGGTCCACCATCTATGGAAAATCGTGGGATCTGCTTCTTAACCCCGGGCGGCGTATAAAGTTCACTGCCGATAACGAAGGCGGGATAGGAGCAGTTGTTGGCCGCGAGCCATGCCTTGAGCTCTGGAATCTCGCCGAAGTGCCCCCAAATTTCGCCCAGCGTCACGTCCTCGACCCCCGGATAGAATATTGCGATATCCGCAATCGGAAGGTGAGTGCCGTGCCAGATGATGTGGACGACTCCATCGTCCTCGCTCCACTGGTACCCTGGAAATTGGGACACAAACGCATCGAGCACCTCTCGGACCGTCCCCCCGAGGAACTCGAAAACACTTGAGCCCCCGCCCTTGGCTGGCTGCTCGACCGACTGAAACCCGATGGGTATGTGCGCTTCGCGCGAGATCTTATGTAGGATGTCGCGGGCGGCGTATTCCTCGATGTGAATTTTCCCGACCTTGTTATCCAACAACCCCGTTGCTTGGCCGGGCCCCCTATAAATAGCACTACGAGCGTGGCTCGACACCATCAAGATGGCCAAGGGCAGCGGAAGAAGGTATCGCTTTAACATGGCGTCGCCTCACTTTTCGGTGGTTATATGCACGCCTTTTTCTGCGGGTTGCACAAGTCAGGGTTTGACGTTACGTCGTTTATTATCACATGTAACTGATGCAGTTCACTCGGATTGGGTTGTTATTACCCGTAACGGTGATGGTCTGCTTCGCGTTAGAATACGCCCCGGCTGGGATAGGTGAAGGCCCCTTGAATATCAGCCCGTCCCGAAACACGCCGTCCGAGTTCGTCCACTCGCCGCCGGTGTAGCTGTTAAGTCGCGCGTTGGTCTCGAAGATGCATACATCTTCGTGGACGGCGAGTTCCTTCTGGATATCCTGCGGCGGGTTTTCTCCATCCTTGACCTGATACAGCAGACAGCGTTGATATCCGTACTGGTGGGTTTCCGTAACGGAGTCGTCGCAGGCCGTCCACGTCTCGTCCGAATAGGTGGTCTTGGTATTTTCTATGATGACAGACGATTTCGGCTCTTTTTCCGTGATGTGCTCCACAATGGCACTTGAATTCTCCGCGAACATACGGAAAATTCCGTGCCACGGGAGAGTCAGGGAAAGTAGCCAAGTGTTCTCCCAGGAGCCGGGCACTGCCTGGTCGCTGTATGAGGGACAATCCGCTGCCCGGCAACGAACGTAATCCACGTAATTTAATCCTGCCGCGCTTCTGGTCCCGGCCTCGATGAAGGCGTTGCCATCCGGCCCCACCGCCACGGAAAATCCTTGCGCGCCCCGGGCTGCCGTATTTCGCCAGCTTATCCTGCCATCTTTTACCGGCGCAACAGATTCCGGCGAGCGTTCTTCCGCGATGGCCGACAAGAACCAAGGGCGGCGCTCGATCACGAACCGCCGCTGCCTTTGATGGGCGTTCGGCGGCCAGCGCAGCTCCAGCCATTTCGTCAAAGGCGGGGCAGCGGGCGAGAATACCTTGGTGCCGGCGCACTCCGCAGTGGGAGGACCCAGGTGCTCGTGCCAGACGCCCAGTCCCTCCTTATTGGGGGTAGTCGTAAAGCGGATTCGGTGAAGTGGATTCGTCGTAATCACGCCCGTACTTGTTCTTGTGAGCGAGCATGCCCCTGCCCGAGCTGCTGATCTGGAAAGTGCCTAGAAAACTGGCTTCCGGCGAAACAGCGATTTCGCGGCTCAGTTTCCTGAGTTCCTCGGGCAGAGCTGATTCCTGCCAAATTTCCACCTTATATCGCCCTGGAGGAACATCCTGGATGCTGATCTCGCCCGCAGAATTCGAGACACCGTAGTAAGGGGTCGCCATCGCCAAGACGACGGCGCCCATGTCGGGATGGATGTTACAGAATATGTAGGAGACCCCCGGCCGATCGAACTTGACCCAGCGCGTTGAGCCCGCCTCGTACAAGCCGAGGTCGAACCGCTTCCCGTCGAATAGGGAGAATACGTTGTGAAAGAACGGGTCGAGGTTCGGGAATTCAACTGTCGCTCCCACCGGAACGACAAGGAGATGGGGGGAAAATTGCTTATTTTTCTGGATCAACCTGAATCGCCCATGCGAGGGATCGAGCGTCGGGTCCGGCAGCGGGTCGCCGGAAGCCGGAATTAGCCAGACCACTACTGCCGAGTTGGCTCTCTTCCTGGACTTGGCCGTTTCGGTCACACGCCCCTTCACCGTCACCGCCGGGACCGCCGTCGGAACAAAGGTCACCAGGAAGGCCGTTGCGACAAGGCCGGCCAGGGAACGGGCCCATTCCGGTTTGGTGAAACGGCGTCGCATCAAAATAAAACACCCACGCTCAGATTGATGATGTCTGCCTGGTTTTGGGTTTCATACCTCTCTGACGTCCACAGCTTCCGATACTCTGCCGAAAGCAGCAAATTCGAGCGCAGATGGTAAATCACGTTCACAAAGCCGCTTTGGTTGCGGCTCACCTGGGAGGCGACATAGCTGGTGCTGACCGTGAACCTGCTAAAATCGCTGGCGTAGGGCACGTCTTCTCCGAAAGCGGTGTTGAATTCCAGCTTCTCGGTGGGACTGAATTTCAGTTGGGTCCAGCCGCCCGCGGTATTCAGTCCCCGTACAGACGGGGATGTCAATGCGAGCGGTCCGCTAAACAAAACGCTGCGCCCTTCCGCGGCGCCTAAACCACCCAGAGCTCGGCCGCGATAGAACTCACCCGAGAATCCAAAAAGCCTCCCGAGCGGAACCTGCCAAGCTGCCGTCGCGGCCCAGGCATCAACCTTTCTGCCGCGGCCCCAATCCTGACGGGCATAGTAGCTGCCGGCGCCGAAAGAAAGCGGCTGCTTCCACGCTCTCGCGCTCCAGGCAATTCGCGCCGCGTAAGCTGGCTGCCCGCTGCGCTCGCCCGCCTGCGGCTGCCGGTAATAAAGCCCGACAGGCAGCTCGCCGGTCAGTGAATCCAGAACTCCGGCAGTCACGACGAGGTCTGAGCCTTCGGTGACCGGCACCCGGTGCTCGACGCGCACTTGAGGGGTCCAGGTCCAGAGATTGCCGGAGTAAGAAAGGGCGGGGTCGGCCAGCGAGGCGAGTGACGTCGGCGAGAGGGGTGAGAAGAATAGCGCATCTTGTCCGGCCACAATCGAGGTTCGATTCCAGACGATGCTCATCTTGGCCGTTCGCAGGCGAACTAACCCCGTCGTAGTCCCGTTCACCGTTCCCGGGAAGCCGCCAAAGAAGTCTGCTTGCAATTCGCCACGGGTCTTCGCGCCTTCCAGCTCGGGTCCGAAAACTTCGAGACCCAGCATGGACTGCCGAACCGTGGCGCCCACGCTGCCCGTGGAATCGAGCGGCCCACGGGCGCGCGCGATATTCGGCAAGTCGACGGTATCCACGGCGCCGTGATTACCAAAGATGTTTAGCAACGCAATGCCCGAAAGTTTGACGCGGTATTTGGAGGCGCTTTCGACCTTCGTCTGATACTGATCGTTAACTTTGGCTTGCAACAATTCCTGAGATTCTTCGACTTTATTCAACCCTGCAGTGACCTGAGGGTCTTCGGTCTGCGCGTCTGGTTTGGGTTCCCCGGCCGAAACCGTACCGCTCCCGGCAGGCAGCTTCCCCGGTTGCTCCGCTTTTGCCAAAACGGCGAGTTGCGCTCGAGCGGCGTCGAGTTCTTCCCGGAGCTCCTGAGTTTCCTGATGGGACCGTTTCACTTCCGCGCTCAACGCATTGAGGGCCGAGGTCAGGTGGTCTATACGCTGTTCGAGCGCTTGCAATGTGTCGGATGAGGGCACGTTCGAAGCGGCCTGAGGCGCGCCCTCGACTCCAGGCGTCACCGCCAGGAAAAACAAAGGCACGGCGCACAGGCGCCACACCTTGGAAACAGCAGGATGAACTGGCCAGCGCATGATCGAACCCTCCCTAAAGGCAGACTCCCCCGTTCGGGACTTGACGGGCAGATGCCTCCTTCTATCTCATCGGCTAAGGTTAGACCGACCACGACGCCAAAGCTTTATATTTTAATCCCAATTCGTCGAACCCAGCGGGATATCCGGAAGGCGGGGGAAATAGAGCCAACTTCCTGAAGGAGAGATCGTCTGGCTGAGGGCTGATCATTCGGGGCACGCTTCCGCACGAGTTCCTTCGCCCGCGCACGGCGACGGTCAATCCGTGGGTGTTAAAGGGGGGACATACAGAGGGCAGACGCAGTTGCGGCAGATGGGGTTCGAGGGCACATCCAATGTCCGGCGGAAGGCAAGGGCTTCAGGACCGTTGATGATGGCCTGGAGATCGCCGCGGTAGAGGTTGCCGATGGGCCGGTGGAAGAAGCAGGGACGCACAGTGCCGTCCGCTTCAATGACGGCAGAGACCCAGGGCGCGTTGCAGCGAGGCGCGACGGGCGCGGCCTGAACCCGGTGCGAGCGAAAGTGTAGAACGATCCGCCGCAGCTTCTCCGCGCTTTCCACAATAAAGCCGGTGCGGATTTCGCCCCCACAATCCTGAATCAAGCCTTCCACTTCTTCGGATAGCCCTTCGACCTCCTGGACATTCAAAGCGATCGTATCCTGGCGTTGGCGCGACCAACCTTCGGGCCGGTTAAACGCCTCCGAAGTCACGTCCGCCGCCAAAAACGAGACGGAGTTGAGGCCCAAGCCTCGCGCGGCTGCGACCGTGGCCCGGAGGCATCGGAAGTTCTTCTTTTGAACCGTACATCGGGCGGCCATGGCGATCGTTGGCCGGAGTCTTCGCAATGCCGCCAAGCCATCGGCCAGACGGAGGAAGGCGCCCGGGATGCCACGAATCTCGTCGTGGACCTGGGCTGGCCCGTCAAGAGAAACGATCAGGTCATCCACACTTTCCGCGACCATCGGGGCGAATCGCCTCAGCGGGAGCCCCGCGGTCAGCAACGTCACACGGATTCCTTCCGCCCGGAGCAGCCGGCCAAGTCCCGCAAGGTCTGAATGGAGAAGGGGCTCGCCTCCGGAAAATACCACCCACCTGACCTTGAGCGCGCGAAGGGACTCGAGATGAGGTGCAAGGTCACCCGCTCGAACTTCACGTGTTTGCCGGATTTTCCAAATGTCACACATCACACACCGGCAATTGCATCGGTTGTGGGGGAAAAGCACGAGAACCGGCAGCGTCTTGACGACGTGCGATGCGCCACCAGGCGGCGAAGGGCCGCCGGCGCGCTGGTCTTCCAAGGCGGTGTTCATGAACAAATCTCTTTTCCTGCCAAACAAAAACGATCGCCGAGATGCTTGCGGGTTTCCTCCATGAGCCAACGGACAGGAGCGCGAACGAAGCGCTCGACTCCCCCGACACGGGTGGACTCCATGGACGCCCGAAATTCATCGGGCCAACGCTTCGTCATCTCGGGTGAAAATAGCGTCGGCTGACCTCCGAGTATGACCAACTCCACGCGGCTGATACCCGCATGAACGAGCGCATCCGCGGGGCTCCCGCCGGTGTCCTTGAAGGCGATCAAATCGGCGCGCGCGCCCGGGCGAAGCATGCCCTCGCCGCTCCGCAGCCGGAGGACATCCGCGGCCCCATCCGTCACAAGCGAATAGATTCGTTCCGGAGTTATGCCGTGGCGGTGATTCGCAAACGCGATCTCGTCCAGCAAGTCCCCCTGAGCGGTCAGAGCCGAGTCGCTCCCGAGGGCCATGCGTCGGCAGGCCATGATGGTCTGGGCATCGAGGGTTTGACCGAGCGTGAAGATATTGGACGTTGGGCACCAAATGATCGCTGCGCCCGAACCCTCGACCAGCTCGTGACCGGCGGCCCCGAGACCGACCCCGTGGACAATGACCGTGCGGCGGTCGAGCGCGCCAAGCCCGCGCAGAACGAAGATTTCTTCGGCGCTTTTTTCATCGGTCCCTTCGCACAGGTGAATGATGAAAGGGACATGGGAGTCCACGGACGAAAAGGCGCTGGGTATTTCCTTCCCGAAAGCCAGCGAGTGCGACCAGGCGAACCGCTTCACCACTCGGACCGGAAAGTCTGAGTCGAAAATCGAAGCGACATACGGATTGTGGTGACAAACCGTGGTGACTCCTGCCAGGAGGTTCTTCAGCCCGCCCCACCAGAGACGCACTCCCTCCGGTACGGCCACGTGCTCCGCCAAAGGAGATTGGTCTGGTTTATAGATGGCCTCGGCCCACTCCTCGTAGTTTGGATAAGGTCCGTTACCGAGCCGCGGAAAAAGATTGAATTCCAGGTGATCGTGAGCATTGATCAACCCGGGGAGAATCAAATGGCCGCTCAGGTCAAGCGCCTCGGTTTCCGCTGACGAGTAGTTGGCGCCTGGCCCCGATCGATCGGCAATGCCCAAAATGAGACCGTTGCGGATCGCGATATTCGCGTGTACAGCCGTCCGCGCATCGAACGAGATTCGGCCCCCCACAATCCACAGAGTTTTTCCTCGAGATCGCTCGAGGCGCTTTCGGATATCTTCCATGGCGACGGGGGATGCCAATTTCCAGACTCCTCATGCCTATGACCGTTGCGTTCGCCGGAACTCGCAGACGAAGATCGCAGGACCTTCCCTCGCCGATTCGAACCGATGCGCGCTCCCTGCCTGCTCAAAAAAGCATCGTTCCGGTTCGCCCAGTGAGGGCTCGAGGCAACGCTCGAGTGCGCAGCCCTGCGCGATGAAAGTCTCGCAGATTCGCCCGACGGGTCGCACGTGGCTGGACACTTCGATGACCTCACCGCCTGACCGAAAAGTCCGGCGCCAGCCGCGGCAATAAGCGGAGGGATGAAAGTCCGAGACGAAAACCCGCGCGCCGGGCCGCGTCACGCGGAACAATTCAGCGGCGAAAGCCCCGACGTCCTCGAGGTATCCCACGGTAAACGAACTCACAACCACATCGGCCAGACCGCTCGGAACCGGCAAGGCGCAGGCATCGCCTTGAATCAATTTGCCGCTCAGACGGGGCTTGCTTCGAGCCCGCGCCAGCATTTCCAAAGACAAGTCCAGGCCGACGCCGGCCTGAGCGCCTTTTTGCATGAGCTTGCCGAGCCATCGGCCGGTTCCGCAGGCCACATCCAAAACGAACTTGCCAGCCAAGGCGGGAAGCCGCGGTTCCAGCTCGCGCTCTTCCAGCGCCAGAAGGGGATTGGGCGCTTGGTCGTAAGTTGGAGCCCAAAGAGTGGACCCTTTCGCGGGCGGGACAAGGCGAGGCGCCTGAATCCCGGTTCCGGGCTGGGAAGCGACCGGGTCCGGCAAAATGGACTTTGTTGCCGGCGTCATAGGCTCTCCACCTTGGGCCGGCGAAGATCGATGAGGCGCTGCGCCCACTCGAGCTCGAAGGGGCGTGAGTAGATCCCCAGCCGGTAACGCCAGGCACTGAGCGCCTGGAGAAGCCGGCGGCCCCACGCGGGCAAGCGGATGTCTTGGAGTGTGGGCCAGCGAGAGGCGACGACGAGCTCAAAGTCATCAATCAGCTTCTTGGTGGCGGGCTTGAGCCACGGCGTGGCGGGATCCTTGCGGATCGTGAAATTCAACCAACGGTCCGTAGCCCATTCTTCGACTGTGACGGGGAAGTTGATCCGGCCCTCGACATCCCCGTACATCCGGTGCCGTTGAGGTACCGGAATGTAGTGTTGAAGAATAATCTCGGAATCCGGGTTGAGGCGTTTGATCTTCCGAATAAATTGAAGACACTCCGCCGTGTCACGCTCGGGCTCTCGGGGGTTGCCGATCACGAAAGAAAATTCCGGGACGATCCCGAACTGCCGGATGCGGAGCGCCAGTCCCAGGGTTTGGTCCGTTCGGAGCTGCTTGTTCATTTCCTCGAGCACCCAGTCCGACCCCGATTCGGCGCCGAAGAAGATCATGGAACAGCCGGCGCGGCGGATCGCCTCGAGCGTCGCGTCCGAATAGTCGAGCAGGATGTCAATTCGCGCCTCGCACCACCAGCGAAGGTTTAGCGGCGCGAGCCGTTCGGCAAGTTCCCGTGCGTGATCCTCACGCAGGAAAAAATTGTTGTCGTAAAACTGAATGGCATCCACTCCATACTTGCCCGCCAGGTGGCGCAGAACGGCTTCGGTGCGAACCGGCGATTCCATCTTTTCCCGGCTGCCGAACGCGGAGATGACACCGCAGAAATTGCAGCGAAAGGGGCAACCCACGCTGGCTTGGTGGACGGCCGTGCGCCGGCCCAGAAAGGTCGGAAGAATGTATTTCTCGGCGTTGAGCCGGTGGAAAGGAAGCCGGGGAAATGCGTCCGGGGGCTTCAGCGCGCGTTCGAGTCCATGCCGGTGCGCCCCCGCGCCGTCGCGATAGGAGAGACCTGCGATCGAATCCAGGCTGCGCTTGCCTCTCGAAGCATCGAGGAGCTCGACGAGCGTTTCTTCACCTTGTCCGCGCACGGCAAAATCAACGTAAGGCGCGTTCAGGGTGGCCTCGGTGTAAAGGGAGGGGAAGTAGCCGCCCCAAACGATCGGCACATTGGGATATCGCGCGCGCACTTCGCGGCAGGTTTCCATCGCCGCGACCATTTGCGGACCGGGCATCACGGAGACAGCGAGCAGTTCCACCATCTGGTTGCGAAGGAGCTCCTCAATGGAACCCAGCGGATGAGGGTCCACATTGCCGTCAATGATGGCGTATTCTTCCCGCCCTTCGAGCACCGCCGCCAGGGACAGAACCGAAAGCGGAAATCTCCGGCTGCGCGGTTTCGTCGACTTGGGGTGGTAGAGAACGACCATGTTCACTCCACCTTTCCCCAGAAGATGAAAAATTTGGCAGGCTCGCGTCGCCTAAGCAGCCAGGCGCGAGCGGGACGAAGCGCCCAGCCGATTCCGTACCAGGGTTTCAATACTCTCCAGGTGATTCCGTGGCTTCGAGCCAGACGTTCCAGGTCTCGAGGTGTGAGGTACTCGAGGCTCGGAATGCTGTCGGACCTGCAGCCGTGTTTCTTCTCAAATTCCGCATGGCGCTCTTCCACCATCCTCTGACCACTTTCCTGGCGATAGTAGTAAGGGGAGTCCATCACGGCGACGTACCCCGGACGGCGCAGGCAACGCAAGGTCTCCGCCAAGGTCCGCTCATAGTCTTCCGAGTAATGCCAGGAAGCGTTGAAGATCGCCACATCGAACTGACGGGCGGCGAAGGGCAACCGGTCCATCTCCGCCTGAAAACGTGGGAAGCCACGCGGCAGGAAGCTGAAATAGTGCGCCGCCGCGCCCAAGCCGTCT